>DUZK01000333.1 GCA_013349495.1 Deltaproteobacteria bacterium | reverse complement strand
TGGGGTTGAAGTTGAACCATGTGAAAAGTGTTTAGATCGGGCCACGGATGACGGATACCAAAAAGGATATAACGAAGGGAGAAATGAAAATGAACGAGATTCTCTTTAGGAGGTTTTGATGAACTTCAGAACCCGGAAAGAAACGTCGTGATTGAAATATCAGCTCAAATAACGGCCGATTATAAATATGCTCCGCTCCCGATGGACGTGGGAAAAGCCAGGGAACACAAACCCAATCAAATCGTAAGGCTGAAGGTCTATGGTGTTCAGAAGCCCGGTTCCGTGATCCAAATGAATCTCTATTGGGCCTGCTGTCAAACTGTGGCTAACGTGATGAATGATCTCGACAGAAAGGAATGGAACACAAAAAATAAGGTCGATTTTGGATGCCGGGTTGAACTTCATTTTGTAGATCCGGAATTGGTAATAGTAAGACCGGACAAATCAGTTCAATTTCATTATCGGTCAATCGCCTTTAAAAATCTTAAACATATCGAAAGATGCAGCTATTTTGATGAAGCATTTAAGGTCATGGCGAAAGTCATAGACAATACGGTTGAAATGCTTCAGGAGATGGCAAAATCCAACATGAAGGGATAGGCACATGAAAGACCCAAGAATCGCTTCGATTTATAGCATGATTAGACATATCACGGCGCAGGCTGGAATGCTCCATGATTTGGTAACGGAAGAATTGCTGGAGCCCTTCTCTATCGTTTCGTGTGATTCGCTATTGAAAATACAGGGATTCTCTAATGATATTAAGGTTGAATCGAGTACCAGGCTTAAACCAGTACTTGAAGAAATCGATGGCAAGTTACGGTAAAATAACTGATGTCAAAAGGAAAAAAAAAGACGACAGGGAAGTTTGGGAAAATAGAGGATTTAGTAAAAATGGTACTTTTTCTTTCTGCGAAAAAAATTCCCCAGGAGCTTATCGCTCAAGTCTGCGGGATCTCTATTTCTACGATACAAAACATAAATAAAAAATATACC
>DUZK01000332.1 GCA_013349495.1 Deltaproteobacteria bacterium | reverse complement strand
GCCTATCGCAACCCGGATATCAGGATTTGCGGTATAGAAGTGCAAAAAGAACTGGCGGAGATAGCCCAGCGGAATGTGAATGACAATAACATGGCGGACCGGATTGTCATACGCCCACAGGACATTAAACTCCTGACCCCCGGGATGGTAGCCGGGCCGGTCGATCTGGTTGTCAGCAATCCGCCCTATAGACGCCCGCACAGCGGCCGCTTGAATCCGGACCGGCAGAAAGCGGTTGCCCGGCATGAAATCAGCGTCACTCTTGCAGATGTTGTGGAAAGTGCCTGCCGTATTTTAAAGACGTCCGGACGGTTTATTACGATCTATCCGGCTGAAAGGCTGACCGATGTCATCTCGCAAATGCGGACATTCCGAATCGAACCCAAGAAATTGCGTACCATTCATTCCGGCCGTTCTACTGGTGCCAAGCTGGTTATAGTGGAAGGCGTCAAAGCCGTAAATCCTGGAATAAAGATCCTGCCGCCGCTTTTCATTTACACCCGACAGGGGGGGTACTCCAGAGAAGTTCAGAAGATGTTCATGCCGTAATTTTATTTAATATTTTTCCCTTAGTGGTATCCTCCGGAAGAGATCTGCGGTGCGGAATTTTACTATGCAGGCCCATAAATTCAGCGTTAAGGGAGGCTATTAAAAGGGTTCAGAAGAAGGTTGACAGCCCCCGACGAACAGTATATTGAGACTTACCAGCACCCGGAATTGGGATCCAAAAGGTGTTGGAGAGGTTGCCGAGTGGCTGAAGGCCCCGCTCTCGAAAAGCGGTATCCTGTCAAAAACGGGATCGTGGGTTCGAATCCCACCCTCTCCGCCATCATGCTATCCGCGCTATAAGGAAAATTCATTTTCTGAACTGATCCGGAGAGATGTCCGAGCTGGCCGAAGGAGCACGACTGGAAATCGTGTGTGCTGCCAAAAGCGGCACCGAGGGTTCGAATCCCTCTCTCTCCGCCAACGATTTTCCTCTGTTAGGAGCCTCTTCACTTAGCGGCAGCTTCTGAACGTACCGCCGACATATTTTCAACCGCGTGCGATGGATTATTGGGAAAAGGATTTTAGGATGTCATATCTTGTACTCGCCCGCAAATACCGGCCGCAGACATTTGCCGAAGTCGTACAGCAGGATCACATCACCCGTACATTGACCAACGCGATTTCCGCCGGGCGGATGGTTCATGCGGTACTCTTTTCAGGACCCCGGGGGACCGGCAAGACAACCGTTGCGCGTATTCTGGCAAAGG
>DUZK01000331.1 GCA_013349495.1 Deltaproteobacteria bacterium | reverse complement strand
ATCGGCGAACGGTTCGTCATCGATCACGGAACCGGGGTTGTGATCGGAGAATCCACGGTGATCGAGAGAAATGTGCGGATTTATCAAGGGGTAACCCTGGGTGCACTGTCCGTTCCCAAAGACGCCGCCGATAAATTACGGGGGCAGAAACGGCATCCCACCATTGAAGAAGATGTGATTATCTATTCCGGGGCGACCATTCTTGGAGGGAAGACTGTTATCGGCGCCCGCTCGGTGATCGGCGGCAATGTCTGGATTACGGAATCGGTGCCGCCCGACACCCAGGTGATGCTTGAAAAACCCCGGTTGGTCTACAAATAAGCATAAAGAGCGAATATCGAATGTCCAACAAGGAATTATGAATGTCGATGCCGGTCTCCCCGTGGGCATACTCCGTCATGATTCGGGGCAGCAACGGAACACCCAATTGATAAAGGGTATGGGCCACCCGATATACGGAAATGGCAAAAATACCGGGATAGCTGAAGACAATCTCATCATAGTTTTTCGCTGCAGGATCTCCCTCAAAAGTGGCCCTAACGTCGGTGGCAAGGGTCTTTCGAATCTCGGGAATGGTTTCCAGAAAATCGAGACAGATTTTTTGACCTTGCTCCACACAATCGCTGCAGGACTCACTGTATTTTAAGCAGTCATGCCGAATGCTGTTGATTATCTGCTCGGAGACCATTTCGAAAATAGTGGTTACCGATTGTCCGATAACGTATTTCAGGGTCACCGGATCGACCTTTTCCCTGCTGAAATATCCCGGGAAAAGCACCTCGCGTATTTTATCGATTATTACAACCACAGCAGCTTTGGAAGGAATCGGATCATAATCGATGTGGGTGTAACATTCGGTGTCGCTGCAGCTTTCCACTATTTTTTCAACCTTTTCCGGCAGCAGTTGTCTGTATTTGTCCAGCGATTCAGCCTCCAGTTTGCATGTCAATTCGATGGATTTGGTATTGTGCGCCATAGGGGATTCCTTTCTCCTGTAACGGGCATGTCATTCAAAACGCCCGATCATTACATCCGACGTTTGTTTCTTAATGAATATCACCGGGATTTTTATTAATCAAATGGAGTCAATTTCGCTAAGCGCTTTTTGCAAAAAACGACACAAAATCGTTCGAAAATAATCCCAAAACCACTTAATCAATGCTACCTTCCTTTGGGTTATAAATCCGATATTTTTTGTTTGACAGAAAGATAAGAACTAGTTTATCAGAACATAATATCGAAGAAATTCTAACCGACTAGGCTGGAGCAACTTTTATATTGTTAACCGACAACCCGGGACGGTTCGCATGAAAAAGTATCTGGTTTCTGGGCTCCTGGTCATCATCGGCATTTTGATCGCATTTCCGCTTTTCAGCATCTCCTACTATACCATGGTCCGCACCTCGACCCCTCAGTTTTGCGCATCCTGCCATGAGATTCAGTTTGCCTACAACACCTGGAAGACGTCAACCCATGTGAATAATGCCCAGGGCTTT
>DUZK01000330.1 GCA_013349495.1 Deltaproteobacteria bacterium | reverse complement strand
TGAAACTGCCTGTCTTTTCAAACAACCGATAGCAATGGGGTATAATCATGGATATCGTTGAAGCAATCAGAACAAGGAAAAGCATTCGTAAATTTAAATCCGATCCGGTGGGAAAAAGTACAATTCGGGAAATTCTCGAAATTGCCTCCCGGGCACCTTCGGCTGAAAACACTCAGCCATGGGAATTTACGGTCATTGCCGGTGATCTACTGGATAGACTTAGAGAAGAGAATGTTAAAAAAATTAAAGAATTCTCTGTTCCTCCCAAAGAGATGGAATATCTAATGGTGGAACGTCCCAAGGGGAGCATCTATAGAAAACGACAGGTTGAAATTGCATAAAAACTTTTTAAATTAATGAATATCCCAAGAGAGGATTTAGAAAAACGAGCCTCATGGATTGAAAGAGGATTTCGATACTTTGAAGCACCGGTGGCAATTATCATAACCGCGGATAAATCATTATCGATTCAGGGGTCCTATATGGATGTGGGATCAGTTATGCAGAATATATGTCTTACCGCGCTCAATTACGGGTTGCATACCTGTATCGAAAATCAGGGTATAACCTATTCCGATGTGTTGCGAAACCTTGCCGGAATACCGGACTCAAAACGTTTGATGGCCGCCATCGCAATGGGATATCCTGACTGGGAATTCCCAGCCAATAAAGTGGAAAGCGACCGGGAGCCGATTGATAACATCATAACCTGGTGTGGTTTTTAACGATTCAATTAACGTTTAACTAAGGAATTCACCATGCTAACAGCCAAAGACATTATGACAAAAAACCCGGTCACAATTACACCGGATATGGAAATTACTCAGGCCGCAAAGCTTCTTTTTGACAGCCATGTTAATGGTGCGCCTGTTGTCGGAAAAGACGGAAAAATGGTCGGGGTTTTATGCCAGAGCGATCTTATTGCACAGCAAAAAAAAATTCCAATCCCCTCTCTTTTTACATTTTTAGACGGTTTCATTCCGCTCACATCTCTCAAAAAAATTGAAAAAACCATTCAGAAAATTGCGGCAACAACCGTTCGGGATGCAATGACTGAAAACCCTGTAAGCGTTCACCCTGATACAAATATTGAAGAAATCGCGGCTCTCATGGTGGATAAAAATTTTCACACCGTACCGGTTGAAGATAACGGAAAACTAGTTGGAATAATTGGGAAAGAAGACATTCTCCAAACACTTATAAAAAAATAGGCGTATTCTATAATGCGGGTCATCTCAAAATGCCTGACTGTAAGCGGCATTGATGGGATTTTTTGAAGAGCTTAAAAAACGATAGTGATGTCTTTATAATTTTTCGGTTATGCCTGGCTGAACTGGTATCATTATCATTTGCCTGAACGAAAACCGTTTTTAGATATATCCTTTCTGACCCAGAAACAGCAAAATTTCCTGGGCAGCCTCATCCGGTGTCAGGTCTGTTGTGTTAATACGCACCTCCGGATTTTCAGGGACTTCATATGGATCATCGACACCTGTGAATCCTTTAATCAGCCCCGCTCTTGCTTTGGCATACATTCCCTTTCGATCCCTTTTTTCGCATTCTTCAATTGGAGTCGCAACATGAACCTGAATAAAGCCGCCATAGGCCTCAATCGTTCTTCGTATCTCCGCCCTCGTATTTTTATAGGGTGCAATGGGCGCACAAATAGCGATACCTCTGTTTTTAGTTATCTCGCTGGCAACAAATCCGATCCTTCTCACATTGATATCCCGGTGTTCTTTCGAAAATTTGAGTTCACTGGATAGATTCATCCGGACAATATCCCCATCCAGCAGTGTTACCGGACGCTCTCCGATCTCAAGAAACCTGGAATACAGTATTCTCGCGATCGTTGATTTCCCCGCCCCTGACAAACCGGTCATAAAAATAGTAAACCCCTGTTTTCGTGGTGGCGGATATGCCTTCCTCAGCTCTTCTGCGACATCATCAAATGTTGCCCAGGAGGGTATTTTCTTGCCCGTTATGACCCGTTTTCTGATATCGGTTCCAGATAGAGAAATCGATTCCGTACCCTTCGGGACCTGATCGACAAATCGATATTCATCCTCAAAAGGGAGATAAACCATCTCTTTAAAAGGAACAATTTTAACAC
>DUZK01000329.1 GCA_013349495.1 Deltaproteobacteria bacterium | reverse complement strand
GAAACCGCTACGTGAACCCATTGCATGGCAGGGGCCCATTGTCATGAACACTCAGGAGGAGCTTCGCATTGCATTTGAAGAATACAATAACGGTACTTTTATCAAGCATGGATAGAGGCGCGCCTGGCCTTATAATCGGTAACGGTTTTTACACATACCCGAACCCCGAAACCAGCCGACCGGATTTTATAAAATTAGAGTGTTTGTCAAAAAAACGTTCCGATTCAAGTGTTCTCTCTACGATCAAGTGGCCTCTGAGTGAAGTCTATTGAGGTCATTTGGAAAGTGTTCTTCATGAAGCGAAGCGTCAAATTTGAAACTGTCTGAGGGAGCTTGCGACCGAGTTTTTCAAATTTAGCGAAGCAAATGATAGAACGCTCCAAATGCCGCAATCAACGAACGAGGAGGCTCTTGATCGCTGCTTAATCGGAACATATTTATGACAACGTATAGAACCGGTTTCAAACCTTCAATGGTTTAATTCAATATCTTTTTGGATCTGTTGACATGTTTTACCCCTTTGGCTATGATTTGAGAAAACTTCTACAAAAAAACAATGTCTATTTTGAATTTGGAGAAATGCATGAGTAAAAAGTCTTTTTTTTTGATTTTTTGTATCTTCCTGAGCAGTTGCTACTCAACCAGCACCCTCAACCTTCAAACACCCGTTGACACCCCGTATGATCATCGCCATGTCATCGCCGTTGTTGATTTTCAAAACAAGTCCGGTGAGCCGGATAACGACAAACTGATAGAAGGAATAACCGGAACCATCATCAGCGAACTGCAGGGGACCAAACAGTTTCGCCTTATCGAAAGGCAGCGGCTAAAATCAATTCTGGCAGAGTTAAAACTCAACTCCGGCGGACTGGTAGATGCGGAGAATGCAAAAGAGATCGGGAACCTTCTGGGAGTGGAGGCATTGCTCTTTGGAAATCTTTCTGCCGTGAAATACTCCAGGAATAAACAAACGATTTTTATCGCCTGGACAGAAGGGCAGCGAGTGGATGTCGATCTGGATGCCCGCCTGGTCAGCGTGGAGACAGGTGAGGTTCTGGCTGCTTCAAAAGCCTCTTCATTCGTGAAACAGCGGAACTGGGTTGCATTCTGGTTTGCCAAACTGGGTGAGGATATGGATAAAAATTCAATTATTCAAACCGGGATTGATTTAAACTGCAAGCAACTGGCAAATGATCTTGCCGACAAAACACCATCCAAATCACAAACAAAAGGGTTATAAACGGCTGTAAAGCGGTCAGGCATCCCAGGTAACTTTAATTTGAGTCATTGGCGCGCCTTCCCATGACTTCTGCCCGAATTCAGCTTGAACCGTTTTCTTCAAACACAATTCAATAAATTGTTCCAGCCAACCTATCGTCACATAATACCACACCTCAAAATCCGGATCGAATTCTTCGATAGATACGAGCATTTCATTATCGGAAACAATTTCGAAACTCAATCTTCCAAAATTGAACATGCTTTTAAAAACAAATACAAATTGCTCCATTGCCAGCTTCGGATCCTCCTCCTGGATTGCCCGCTTGTATACCGAACTCATGATGGATTTACCATATTCTTTGCCCCACTCCCAGAGGGTTCCTGGATTGTTCTGCGCGAAAACCATTGACACTGCATTAAGGCAATTTTTATAGGTTTCAAAGCTGTACCACGAAGACGGCAAAATCAGACCTGACATGACTTCCTTCTCTCCTTGCGTCAGATGGTCATCACAAAGTCCGGTTTTGTCGGCTTTGATCGCCTTGACCCACGGAATAAACATAGTTCCTTTTACCTTGCGCATGCAAACTCCTTTCAGAAGTTTTGGATTGCATCCTGTGGTTTGTCAAACAGGATAAGGAGCTCTACAAAGCGGTCAGGCATCCCAGGAAACTCTAAATTGAGTCATTGGCGCGCCTTCCCATGTCTTTTGCGTGAATCTGATTCGAACCGCTTTACTCACACACGATTCAATCGTCTGTTCCAGCCATCCTATAGACACATTATACCATGCTTCAAAATCCGGATCGAATTCTTCAAATGAGACAAGCATTTCATTATCTAAAATCTCTTCCGTTTTCATTCTGGCAAAATTAAACATATTTTGAAAAACATATACAAATTGCTCCACCGCCTGTTTTGGATTTCTCTCCTGAATCGCCCGCTTATATACCGAACCCATAATGGTTTTTCCAAATTCTTTCCCCCACGCCCGGAGGATTTCCGGATTGTTCTGCGCAATAACCTCTGAAACTGCAATGACGCAAT
>DUZK01000328.1 GCA_013349495.1 Deltaproteobacteria bacterium | reverse complement strand
CGTTATTCTCGCCTGTATCGGCGTATGCATCAACCGATGGGTCATGGTGCTTCAGGTTATGGCCGTCCCGGTATTGAGCTTTGAAAAATGGGCGCTTTATTTCCCCAGCTGGCAGGAAATTGCAACCACGATACTTCCGGTTGCCTATGGTATAATTCTGGTTATGATTTCGTACAGATATCTGCCGATATTTCCGCAGGAAAAAGAACTCAACCCGATTGAGTCTTAAATCGGTTTAAGGAGGATTACATGATTCCGACTAATTTTGAATGGATATGGGATATGGGGCATATCGTATTCATGGGCGGCCTGTGGTATGCGCTTTCCATTCTGGGAATCGGCATGACCTATTGCATCATCAAGGCTGCGATCGATACCCTCAAAGGAGATGACGGCGGGGGTCACCACTGATTTTCACGATCTCCCCGGTTGGTTTGAATGCGTCTACCTGCCTTCTGATGCGGGTAGACGCTTTTTTATTGAGGCGAAGTAATGGATAAAATTGTTGTTAAAGGCGGCAACAGGTTAACGGGTTCCGTCCGTATCGGAGGGGCAAAAAATGCAGCCCTTCCCATATTGATCTCATCCCTTCTGACGGAAGGCTGGTGTACATATGAAAATGTACCGGTCCTGCGTGATATCGACAGCATAAAACAGCTCTTAACCCACCTCGGCGCCGATATCGAAACCAAGGGGCATACCGTAAGGATCAATGCCAAAGGCCTCAACAATCCTGAAGCGCCTTATGATCTGGTCCGTAAAATGAGAGCCTCCATACTGGTTCTCTGCCCTCTTGTGGCCAGGCTGAAGAAAGCGCGTGTCTCCCTTCCGGGCGGCTGCGCCATTGGCGCCCGACCGATAAATTTTCATCTAAAAGGATTGTCCCTTTTGGGTGCGGATATCGAACTGAAGCACGGTTATGTGGAAGCATCGGCTGACAGTCTGAAAGGAAACGAAATTTATTTTGACATCCCCTCGGTAACCGGAACAGAAAATCTGCTCATGGCTGCCGTTCTTGCAAAAGGGAAAACGGTTCTGAGAAACGCCGCCAGGGAGCCCGAGATTGGAGCGCTGGTGGATGTTTTGAATCAGATGGGCGCAAAAATAGAAGGCGCCGGCACATCCGTCATATCAGTAGAAGGCGTTGAAAACCTGCAGCCGGTTTCCATCTCAATCATACCGGATCGAATTGAAGCCGGAACCTTCATGGTCGCAGGAGCCCTGACGCAGGGTGATATCGAAATCATCGACTGCGAACCCGATCATGTGAGCGGTGTTATTCACAAGCTTCGTCAGACAGGTACGGATATTTCCGTAAAAGATAAAACAATTCATGTCAAAGGCTCAAAAGACATAAAATCAATTGACATTAAAACCCTCCCCTATCCGGGATTTCCGACAGACATGCAGGCTCAGTTCATGGTACTCCTTTCGGTTGCCGGAGGTCTCAGCATCATATCGGAAACCATATTTGAAAACCGGTTTATCCATGTCAGCGAACTGAGACGCCTCGGTGCCGATATAACCGTTTCCGGAAACTCCGCTATGATCAAAGGGGTTCCGGCACTTTCCGGCGCTCCGGTTATGGCTACCGACCTGAGGGCAAGCGCTTCACTTGTTCTTGCAGGACTGATTGCGCAGGGAACCACCGAGATCAACCGTATCTACCATCTTGACCGCGGCTATGAAGCGATTGAAAAAAAATTCCAAAACCTGGGAGCGGATATTCAGCGCATTCGATAGCAATGTTTTAAGGCGATTATCATAAACATATTCTCAATTTAATATTTAAAAAGTTGCTCATATATCGATTGCAATCAAGGGTATGATCAAAATATCTTCTTATTTTATCTGAATGTTGAATATAGGTTCCAGTCTCATTAAGTTCATGACCGCAATAAAAAATCAATTCTTCAATACTTTTTTTTGTAGATTCAATGTGAAACTGAAGGGCAAATACATGTTGCTGATAAACAAAACCCTGATTTCTACAGGCTTTGCTCTGAGCAAAATGTATTGCACCAGGAGGGATATCAAACGTGTCCCCGTGCCAGTGAAACGCATAAAATTCATCTGGCCATAAAGAATCAAAAATCGAGCCTTTTGATTCTTTACTTTTTTCCACAGGAAACCAGCCAATCTCCTTAACCGGATTCTTATAGACCCTTGCTCCCAAAACATCTGCGATCAATTGGGCCCCCAGGCAAATGCCGATAACAGTTTTTTGATTACGTATCGATTGCTCAATGAAAGCCTTTTCCGCTTTCATCCAT
>DUZK01000327.1 GCA_013349495.1 Deltaproteobacteria bacterium | reverse complement strand
TAAAAACATTGACGTCATTGTCTGAGACACCAACTTTTCGTCCTTCCACTGCTACCTGGGAAAGTCCCATAAGCGAATAAAGAAGCAGATCCTGCAAAGAGGCAATTTCAGGCAGTTTGCCACAAACCCCCTGTACTGTGCATCCTGTTCCTTTAGCGGTTTGTTCACATTGGTAACAAAACATAGCGGGACTCCTTTCGATTGGGTTAAACAGGAATTATTACAAATGTAAATCTCATTATACTTGCATTATACCAAAATCACGAAAAATTTCATCATACTTTTGCACCAATTGGGGCATATGCCTCATGATTTCTTCAAAACCGACCAGGGATTTATAGAAATGAAACGGATTATTAAAGCAATCCATGGATTGCCGGTAAAGGAATAATCATCCGTATTCGGAGATTTTTTAAAGCGGTTTTTATTGGGACAATGAAATTTCCATATTTCCAGAATAATAGTTTACAACGTTGCCTTTTCGGATTATATTGCCTGCATGCAACACGAAGATGCCACAAAACGATTGGCTGAATTGGGCAACACCACCCGTCTGGCGATATTTCGATATCTGGTTAAGGCAGGGCATGAAGGCACCCCGGTAGGTCAAATTCAACAGGCGCTGGAAATTCCCGGCTCCACCCTGTCTCATCATATATCCCGGCTGGTTTCAGCAGGACTGATCCGACAGATAAGGGAGAGCCGAACCCTTTACTGTGTGGCTCAATACGATGCCCTAAGAGAGTTGATCGACTTTCTTCGATCCGAATGTTGCGAGGGGGTTTCCAAAGAAAAATAAGGTTTTTTAGGGGAAAATTTTTTTGCCTAAATATTTCTATAATACTAAAAATATCGATATAAATTTATCCAATACATCCATTCGATTTGAACCCGATCAGGAAACAATTCAGGAGATACATCCGGATCAAGAAGGAACGATACATGGCTAAATTAATAGAAAAAGAGACAAAAAAGGAAATGTTAGCTCGCATCATGGAGGAGAAAACCCCTCGGCCGGCCGGATGCTGTCCCGCACCGCGGAGACCTCTCCAGCCTTTTCCGATGCTGTCTAAACCAGGGGCATCCAAACAGTCGTGTTGTGCAAGCGCACGAAACCTTACAGCAATAACGGAACACCGCTCTTTGAAACCACTCGCCTATTGGCTGTTGGGGGGCTTCGGCGTGATGGGTCTCACACTTGTTGTTTTTAAAACAGGTGCGGTGTCCGGTGCGGTTTCTGACATCCTTTGGCGTGAGGTTCTGCAAAATCTGCTCTTTGTCGGAAAGGCGGTTCGATCGATTCTGCCATTTTTTATCGTGAGTGTCTTCATTTCCGCATGGGTAACCGTTTCCGGGTTTTCCGAACGAATCAAAACCATATTTGCCGGAAAGGAACTGATCGCCATTTCCGGGGCCGCTCTTGTCGGCGCAACCATTCCCATTTGCTCCTGCGGCGTGATTCCCCTGATCGCAGCCCTTTTGTCAAGCGGCGTACCGCTGGGGCCGGTGATGGCATTTTGGATCAGCTCGCCTCTGATGAGTCCGGAAATTTTTTTGCTGACCATCGGTATGCTCGGCATGCCCTATGCCGTTGGAAGGCTCGCCGCAGCCGTTTTGATGGGTGCCGGTGCCGGCTACCTGATCTATTTCCTATCATCCCGTGGCTGGCTGAAAGACCAGCTTCACGGATTGAGCCTATCGGCCGGCGGATGCTGCGGATCGGAAAATCCGGCCCCTGACGAAACCGGTTTGCGTGTGAAGCCCTTACGGCAATTCTGGGTAAAGGCATGGAGTACTTCAATATTCTTGGGGAAATGGCTTCTGGTTGCGTTCATCCTTGAATCGCTGATCGTCCACTATTTAGATCCGGCCTGGATATCTTCTCTGCTGGGAAGGGACCAGCCCTTTTCGATTCCGATTGCAACCGCCGTGGGCATTCCGCTTTACACCTCGGGGGTGGGAGCAATTCCGATCGTTAAGGGGCTTCTTCAAAACGGGATGAGTCACGGTGCGGCCCTGGCATTTCTCATTGCCGGCGCGGTCACCACCATACCGGCCATGGCAGCGGTATTTGCCCTGGTCAAACGGCGGACGTTCGCCATCTACCTTGGGTCCGGCATAATCGGATCGCTCGTCGCCGGATACATCTTTCAGCTTGCAGTCGGTTGAGGCGCATCCCCTCTTCTTCGACGCATTAGAAGAAAACCGGATGGAGGATGATCTCCCGTTTGATGCTTGGACATTGACCCAATTGCCAGATGTAATGGGGGCAACTCTTGTCAAAAAGGCACCGCAAAGCC
>DUZK01000326.1 GCA_013349495.1 Deltaproteobacteria bacterium | reverse complement strand
TGAGAACTCTCCTGTGCTGGTCACCACCAATTTTGCACTGACCTACTTTATCGTTTCAGGTGAAATCGAGGGCAGCAAGGTACCCTCCTGGCTGCTCGTCAAGGATTCCGAAGGGCTCTCCGTTATGACGGCCTGGGCTGCCGGTAAATTCTCCGGTGATGATGTGGGGGTGTTTGTCAAGAAGAGCGGCATCGAAGACAAGGTCAAGCACAAGAAACTGATCATACCCGGTTATGCTGCTGCTATTGCCGGCGATGTCGAAGAAGAATTGCCGGGCTGGACCATTACGGTGGGTCCCAGAGAAGCAGCCCATATCCCGGCCTTTTTAAAATCGAAGTAACCGGAAGGGATACCAAATCGCAAAAACAAGGGAGGGATTATGTTACTCATCGGTGAAAGCTTAAACGTGATATCAAAAAAGATCGGCAAGGCCTTCAAGGAGCGCGATCCCAAGCCGATCCAGGAAGAAGCCCTTTTTCAAAAAGAAAAGGGTATGGACTACATAGACATCAACCTGGGTCCGGCCAAAAAAGACGGCCATGAATTGATGCCCTGGGTGGTTGAAACGGTCCAGGAAGTAGTGGACGATATCCCGCTGGCTTTGGATACATCCAATATCGATGCCATTGAAGCCGCGCTGAAGGTCTGCAAACAGAAACCGATTATCAACTCCATCATGTGCCGGCCGGAGCGGTATGAACGGATGATTCCCCTGGCTGCCGAGTCCGGGGCGGATTTTGTAGCTCTCATGTGGGGACCGGATGGGCTTCCCCGGGATGAAAATGAACGGGCCGCGCTTTGCGTGGAACTGATTTATGCCGCCAACGAAGCCGGAATCGAAAATGAAAGGATCTGGGTTGACGGCATTGTGACGCCCGTGAACATTCAGCAGCCCCAATTGATCTGCCTGATGGAGTTTCAAGGCATGCTTCAGGACATCGCCCCCGGAGTGAAGAGCACCTGCGGCTTGTCCAATATCTCCAACGGGCCGCCGGTCCATCTGCGCGGCATTCTGAATCAGACCTATATGATCATGCTCGATAAATACGGCATGGTTTCCGTGATCGCCGACCCTGAAGATGACCTGCTCATCGATATCGCCAAAGGGAATCGCCAGGACATCGTCGATCTCGTCCATTCGGTTATGGACGGAGAAGGGCCGGATATGGGAAGTCTTTCAAAGGAAATGCAGGATTACGTGCAAACCGTAAACGTTATTCTGGGAAAGACCCTCTATTCGGATTCATGGCTTGAAATTTAAGGCCTGATCGCACATTATGTGAAATTGAAAAGCCCTTCTCATATACGAGCGGGGCTTTTTCTATGGAATAAGTGAAAACCTGGTACTCTGGGCCAGGTTAAAGACAGCCGGTTTTGCCGGTAATCAGTTCATGAGTGCCTAAAGTGAGCTAAAGTTAAGGAATTCTGCCATATATATTTAAAAAAGACCGCGCGCCAGCGCGTACCTCAACTTTAGGCACTTTAGATCACTTGAAACTTTAGTCACTGATAACTCATTGGGTAAAGTAAGCGCCTTCCAGGGGCATCCAAAACCGCGCCCTCTGGTCCCGGATTCTTTACTTCTGAATACGGAACTAACATATGACCCGAATGGACGATTATATTGAAGCGCGAAAAATTGCTGTAGAAACCTTAAAACAGCAGCCGCTTGCCGACATTATCCGACGTTCCGGATTTGAATCCGACGATGACGGTTCTATATCAATTCGAATTCCGTTTCTTGACCGCACCTATCGAGTCGGCTATCCGAAGTTCGAGTTCGGCGATGTCGATGATGAAACCTTCGAGATTCCTATCCAGGAACAGGTTTTGATCCTCCATTACCTCTTGGGGGTTACCCCGTTTCCTCTCACTGGAGACTGGGTGCCCTACCGGGAAATTCCGGGGGCATCTTTATACCATAGTGTGTTTGTCAAAAGGGCTGCGGACCCTCTAAAAAAGGTATTCGGACGGAATGTTTCCGGATTTTCCCGGACTGCATCCCAGCTCAACGGCGGACCCGTCGACTTCGGAGATGCAGCCTTTGAATTTTTGCTTTTCCCAAGAGTCCCCATTCAGCTTATTCTCCATGAAGGGGATGAAGAGTTTCCCTCCGAGGCGATTATCCTGTTCGACAGATCCATTTCCCGGTATCTCTCACCCGAAGATATCGCGTGGCTGGCCGGTATGCTGGTGTATCGGCTGATTGCACTTTCCCACTCCTCCTAAATCCTTAACGCGGTTATCTACAAAGCTCCAGTGAGAAGATTTCCGAAATTGGGTCGATATCCCATTTGATCTGATTACATTTAATTTTAGTCAATTTTACAACCTGTTGCACGATGCGCATGAGTTT
>DUZK01000325.1 GCA_013349495.1 Deltaproteobacteria bacterium | reverse complement strand
TATTTAGTGTTTAGTATTTAGTGTTTAGTATTTAGTGTTTGGTTTTTAGTAATTGAATTGACCCATGGCCTAATCATTCATGGACTTTAAAAATGCATTTAAGGCCGGTGCAAGATTGTCGATAATATCGCTTAAATGTCTGCGTTGTTTATCATCGATTAAATTTCTTTTAGAAGCACGCCTCAACCAAAATTTCGTTTCATTCAAAGAACCACGAGATATCCGAATGAACCGCTGATTATCGCGTTTCGTTCCTCTACCTGATCCTTCAGCGATGTTGGCGCCAACACTGTCAGCTGCCTTTACCCATTGTTTACCAACGGTATCTTTTTCAAAAGCTCCCCAACGCATAACGATTACCCATATTTCATCCGACAATTGCTCGGCCAGTTGAAATATCTTTAAATCTTCAAAAGGTTGAAAAACCATCAGATCTCCTGATTCAACAACTCAAGTATTTCGTACTATTTACTAAACACTAAACACCAAACACCAAACACCAAACACCAAACACTAAACACCAAACACTAAACACCAAACACCAAACACTTATAAGGTTTCTTTATAAAACCGTGCCAAAAAATCCGCATCTTTGGGCGACAGATCGAATTTCATACACGCCGATTCGATCAATTTGGAAAGTTTCGCTTCAGGATCGGTTTGCCGTTCTTCGGAAATCCATGTCACCGCTTTTCTCAGCTCTTCGCCTTCCGGTATAATACTCATCGAGCGCGTTCCTTTCAAAAACTACAGTTTCGGTTTTCGATTATGATAATCGGTTGCCTTTTCAAAATTGCAGGCCACCTTCAACAACGCTTCTTCGTTAAAATGGGTCGCCATGAGCTGCAGGCCGATGGGAAGGCCGCTTGAAGAAAAGCCGCACGGCACGGACATACCCGGGATTCCTGCGAGATTGGCGGATAAGGTGAATATGTCCGACAAATACATGGTCAGCGGATCATCAATCTTTTCCCCGATCTTGAACGCAGGGGTAGGGGCAATGGGGGATACGATGACATCACAGCTTTCAAATGCGTTTTTAAAATCTTGAAGGATAAGTGAACGGACCTGGGATGCCTTGAGGTAATAGGCATCGTAATACCCTGCCGACAGTGCATAGGTGCCGAGAATGATCCTGCGTTGGACCTCAGGTCCGAACCCGGAGGATCGGGTGCGCCGGTACATCTCGAGATAATCTTCGGAGTCCGTGTTTCGGATTCCGTATTTCACCCCGTCATATCTCGCCAGATTCGAGCTGGCCTCACACGGAGCGATGATATAGTAGACGGCGACCACATATTCGCTGTTGGGCAGAGAGATCTCAATGCTCCTGGCTCCTAAGCTCTCGATGGCTTTTACGGCGCTTGTCACGGCTTCAGATACCTGAGGATCGAGACCTTGGGTGTCAAAGTATTCCTTGGGTATCCCGATAGTGAGCCCTTCTATCCCTTCTGCCAATGCCGAAGTGAAATCGGGAACGTCCTCGGGAACGGATGTGGAATCTCTCTTGTCATATCCTGAAATCACATTCATCACCAGTGCAGCATCTGAGACCCGCTTGGTAATGGGTCCGATCTGATCGAGGGATGATGCAAAGGCCACAAGCCCAAACCGGGAAACCCTTCCGTACGTGGGCTTCAATCCGACGACTCCGCAGTGGGAGGCCGGCTGCCGGATGGAACCGCCGGTGTCGGAACCGAGGGCTCCGATGCACATATCGGCGGCTACAGCGGCGGCCGATCCTCCGCTGGATCCTCCCGGAATATAATCCGGATTCCACGGGTTTCGCGTCAGCTTAATGCCGGAATTTTCAGTGGATGACCCCATGGCGAATTCGTCCATATTCGCCTTCCCGACAATAACCGCCCCGGCTTGTTTCAGTTTCGATATCACGGTGGCGTCATATGGGGGGACAAAGTTTTCGAGTATTTTTGATCCGCACGTCGTAACCATCCCTTCCGTGCACATGACATCTTTTATCGCCATGGGGATGCCGGTTAAAGGGCCGATGCCGCCTTGGCCGATACGCTTATCCGCGTCTTCTGCTTGGCCCATTGCGGTTTCTTCTGAAACAGTAATATATGCCCCGATTTTTTCATCCACCGCATCGATTCGGTCTAAAACGGCACGTGTAAGATCTTTGGAGGATATTTCTTTCTTTGCTAAAAGCGCGTGGGCATCACTGATGGTCAATTCGTATAAGTTCATAGCATATTCCCAATTCAGGCCCTTGGCCGGAACCAAATCAGTGTTCAGGTTTCAGGTTTCGGGTTTCAGGATTTGGGGTTTGCTGACACCTGAAATCTGAAACCCAATTTTCGATGAATAAATGATTGCAATTCAACAACACAGCTTCGCATCTTGTGGAGAAGTTACAATCTAAGACCCTATCCAACGACCTTTGGGACCAGAAAGCTTCCGTCATTTTCGTCCTTATCGGGAGCGTTTTTCAGTACCGCATCTCTATCAAGGTGCCCGGCTTCTTCGTCTTGTCGAAAGGCGTTGGTTA
>DUZK01000324.1 GCA_013349495.1 Deltaproteobacteria bacterium | reverse complement strand
TGTTTTGCATGCAGCCCGATTAATCCATCAGGGCTTAAAATGGAATTTTTTACCGATGAAAAAACCGTGTTCACAGCGCTTACAGTGCCGGATCATCTATGCGGATGGAACAATGTGATCCATGGGGGAATCTTATCCACGATCCTGGATGAAGTGATGAGCTGGACCGCGTTGTATCTTGTAAAGCGCATTACCATGACGCGATCCATGACCATTGACTTTCTTAAGCCGGTCTATATCGGAGATCATCTTAAGGCGGAAGGTCGAATTGTTGAAGTTCGGCGTCAAACCAGCGCGGTTTTGGAGGCGGTAATTTATGATCCGAAAGGTGAACCCTGTGCCAAATCATCAGGTACACTTGCCCTTTTTTCACCGGCCCTGGCCAAAAGAATGAAGGTCATGGATCAGGCTTCTTTAGACTGGTTTGAAAATGTAATCGCTTCTTAGTTCGTGGACGCTTTTCTCAAGAAGGAGCTCGGCTTCGCTGGATTTGGCCTGCCGGAT
Source organism: Deltaproteobacteria bacterium (assembly GCA_013349495.1). Taxonomy (GTDB): domain Bacteria; phylum Desulfobacterota; class Desulfobacteria; order Desulfobacterales; family SURF-15; genus DUZK01. The sequence goes on along the minus strand of DUZK01000324.1, from coordinate 2,156 downwards.
GCCTTATGTTACAGTTTCGAATGCATCATCTACCGAAAGGAAGCATGCACAGGTATGGACCAAAAAGACTATTACGAGGTATTGGGTGTTGAGAAGACGGCCGGTGCACATGAAATCAAGGAAGCTTACCGGAATCTCGCCTTTCGATATCACCCGGATCGAAATCATGCCAATTCCGATGCCATGGAAAAAATGAAGGCTGTTAACGAAGCGTATGCTGTTTTATCGAACCGCGACAAGAAGAAAGAATACGACGCCATGCGGCAGCAATTCGGAAACTCCGCATACAGTCAATTTAAAAAGGCCTACACGGAACAGGAAATCTACAAAGATTCTGATATTCACCATATTTTTGAAGAAATGGCTCGATCTTTCGGAATCAGAGGCTTTGATGAAATATTCAAGGAAGCGCAGGCTCAGAAATCCGGATCGTTCGAATATAAACGGCCCGGTATATTCGTCAAAGGCTTTGCCTTTTCAGGGTGGCTCAGCCCTGGGTTTCTAAAGCTTCCGATGGCCTCGACTATGGGCAAGCTTTTCAGGTCGCTGCTGGGTATTTCCAGTAGACCGGAAATCACGCACAAGGGAAAGGATATCCATGACACCATTTATATCCAGCCCGACCAGGCCGCAGCCGGAGGCCCCTTTGCTTACTATCACCGGGAAAAAGCAAAAAAATTGGTTGTAAAGATTCCGCCGAGAATAAAAAGCGGTCAGAAAATCAGACTTGCCGGTATGGGCGAAGATGGCAAAGGCGGTGGAGTGCCCGGTGATCTATTAATTACTGTCAGCGTCAGAAAATCCATCATTGACAACATCAGGAAGATTATCGGCTCTATTCGGAAGCAATAAAAAAGGGCAATCAAGCCCGCATGCTTGATCGCCCTTTTTGAATCTGAATCGTCAGCTAGACCTTGGTGACGTTTACGGCAGCCGGCCCTTTTCGGCCATCTTCGATCTCAAAGGTGACCTGATCACCTTCATTGAGAGTTCTGAAACCGTCTGAATTAATGCCTGAATGATGCACGAATACATCCGGACCGTCTTCCTGCTCGATAAAGCCGTAACCCTTTGTCTCGCTGAACCACTTTACGATTCCCTTCGCCATTGTGACATACTCCTTTCACTAGAATTCTCATAGTTTCATATCTCAGGGTGCCACATTGACAAATGAAACACTTCCTCAGATCGAAACCGTCCCCCTATAAATAGTGCGGACCCTTGATAATCTCCATCATTATAACTTTTATTAAACCGAACTCAAGAGCTTCTACACAAAAAAATTAATATGTCAATATAATTCACGCTATCCGATAATCTCCGGATTTACCACGAACCGGGGTTTTCGTCCGTCCAAAACGGCCGCCATATCGGTGGCCATGGATTTAAAAGATCGATGCATCGCCCGAACGGTCATGGCACAGGCATGGGGAGAAGTGATGCAGTTATCCAGCTTGAAAATCGGATGGCTCACATCCGGAGGCTCCGGGTCGAACACATCGAGCCCAACCCCGGCCAGCTTTCCGCTCTTCAGCGCATCGTAAAGGATATCGAGATTTTCAATGATGCCGCCCCGTGCGAGATTGATCAGAAAAGCACCCTCTTTCATCTGTGCAATCCGCTCCCGGTTGATCAACCCCCGGGTCTCTTTATTGAGCAGTGCGTGCAGGGAAACGAAATCGGATCGTTTCATTAACTCATCGAGATCGACCAATTCGGTGCCCAGTTCTTTTGCGTCATTTTCATCTGCATAGGGATCGTGTGCCAGAACCGTCATGCTGAAGGGCCGAATCAGCTCCGCCAGTTTCCGTCCGATGCTGCCGAACCCCACAATCCCAAGGGTAGCGCCGTCAAGATCACCGCTGCTCTGCTCGAACCGGCTTTTCCAGTTTCCTTTCTTAAGCTGCATATCCCAATGGATCATCTTCTTGCAGAGCATCAGCATAAAGGAGATTGAGGCTTCGGCCACCGCCTGGGCGTTTGCCCCGGGAGTAATCACCACCGGTATTTTCCGTGCAGTGGCGGCAGGCATATCTACATTGTCATAACCGACCCCGGACCGGCCGATAACCTTTAAATCCGGTGACGCCTCTATGACCCGGGCGCTTCCGATCCCGTCACCTCGAAGCACCAAGCCTGCGGCACCGCCCATGATA
>DUZK01000323.1 GCA_013349495.1 Deltaproteobacteria bacterium | reverse complement strand
GATACCGCTGATTCCGTTAAACTGGGACATTAGCTGACGTCCCAAATCTTCGGCCGACTGCCCTGATTTTCCTATGCGCAGCAGAACCGCCAGCAACTCACCATCAGACAACCCCTCGGGGCCTAACTGGAGCAATTTTTCGCGGGGGCGTTCGGTGGCGGGCCAATCCTTAATGGGTTGGCGTGCAGATTTCGGAGCGAAATCATATTTCTCTTTGTCATCAACCACGGCCAGCCTCCGAAAGGCTCAGCATCCCTGCCTCCTGCATCCGTTCACAAAACGCATCCAACTGTGCCCGAGCCAGTTTGGAGGGCTTGGATAGCCCGTTTTCCCAGCGATTGACAGTGGCATAACTTACGCCCAACTCCCGGGCCAAATCCTCCTGGCTCAGGGTGAGTTGTCGGCGGACCTCCTTAACCAATGAGGGGTAATCTGGATGGATGGGTTTCATCGGAATGTCCTCGCACGGGTATACATTAATTACAATAAATTTTATTACGGATGTTATATCATCTGAAAATTATAAATCAAGTAAAGAATTATTTCATTACCTCGGTTTTTGTCCATAATTACCGAATAATTGACACAGGGGCAGCCAACGGATTGAAACCCAAAAATAGTAGAACTTGCCAGGCAAATAGGGCTCATTCGGCCTCGCGACGTGGAGGCGGCGGGGATTCACCGCGAAAACCTTCTAAGGCTTTATCGCAACGGGCATCATGAACCTGTTGAAACTTCCATTGGAGATCCGGACCCAAATCGTACAAATGCCTCTGGATGAATATGAATATTTCAGCGAAAAAAAGCTCATGGAAATTGTCCGGCTGCAGTACGCCTCAAAGCAGCTGGAGGCTTCCGAAAAGCTGAAATCCCAATTTTATGGTTGACAAATCGCAAAATAAATATTAATTTGTCAACAAGAATAGAATAATAGGAATTAGAAGGGGGTGAAACAAATGTCGGCCAATTTCGGGGAGCGACTGAAGGGCGCCCGGAAAATGTCAGGGCTCAGTATGGAGGCCTTGTCGGAGAGAGTCGGCCAGGCCGTCACTAAGCAGGCCATCAGCAAATATGAAATGGGCCTGATGAATCCCGGCAGTGATGCCCTGGTTGCCTTGTCCAGGGCTCTTGGCGTCAAATCCGATTATTTTTTCAGATCCCAAAAAGTCAGTTTGGGGGAGCTCGAATTTCGGAAAAAGTCAAAACTTGGACGTAAAGAGGAGGAGAGTGTTAGATATCGAACCCTTGATTTTCTGGAGCGTTATCGGGAGATCGAGGACATTCTGGGCGACAAAGCAATCTTCAAAAATCCGCTTTCAGATATCAACGTCCTCAATCCTGAAGATGCCGAAAAGGCAGCCTTCGAGATACGCCGAAAGTGGAAGTTGGGAGAGGCGCCCATATCCAATCTAATGGAACTCCTTGAGGACAAGGTAATTCGGATATTCGAAATCGAGACCGGGGAAGCTTTCCATGGTATTTCCGCCTGGGCGGGGGACATTCCTGTTATCGCCGTGAGAAAGCAAGACGATTTGTTGAGAAAACAATTTACCATTTCACATGAACTCGGCCACATCCTTTTGAAAATTCGTGAAAAAAATGACCAAAGGGCTCGGGAAAAGCTCTGCCACACTTTTGCTGGAGCGTTTTTGTTACCAGAAAACGTCATCAAGGCCGAATTGGGCGAGCAGCGAACCAAAATTGCGCTGTGGGAATTGAAAAAGATCAAGGGGATATACGGAATTTCCATCCAGGCCATTATGGCCCGTGCAAGGCACCTCGGGATCATTTCAGATTATACCTATCGAAATTTCTGTATTACCGTGAACACCCGAGGCTGGAAAACCGAGGAACCCGGGGAATATCTTGGGAAGGAGCATGCAAACCGGTTCGACCAACTGGTATATCGTGCCGCCGCAGAGGAGATTATCACTTTCAGTAGGGCGGCCGAACTATTAAATCTGCCCCTGAGCGAATTCCGTCGGGCATTTCAGCTCGTGTCATGATCATCGTTGTCTGTGATGCCAACATCCTCATTGACCTTCTTCAAGTTGATTTATTTAAGGCTTTTCTCGAATTGAAGTGGGAAACGTACGTTCCGCCCGGCGTAGTCGATGAAGTTCAGGAGGACAACTCAGATCAATTGATCCAGGCCATACGTTCGGGGAAAATCGCCCTTCCAGTATTCACCCCGGAGGATCTTTTTAAAATTCAAGAGTTCAAAGCTCGGTATCTGCCTCTCTCAGTCGAAGATTGCTCGTGCCTATTTTTGGTTGAAAACCGATCTGCAATTTTGCTGACGGGTGAGCGAAAGTTGAAAACCATCGCCACAGCGTCTCACGGGCTCAAGGTGCACGGTGTCCTATGGATTTTTGAACGGCTCATTGAAAGGAAAATCATCAGCCCGCGTAAGGCACATGCCAAACTGATCCATCTGATGACACTCAACAACCGTCTCCCTAAACCAGAATGTGAGCGACTGCTCAAACGTTGGAAGAAAAGCTTTTAACTGTGTTTCGATGCAGGCGAGATTATCAGCGGCCCTAATTTTCTGCGAAGGCTTCGCAAATTTCAAATGGATCCTTGAGCACTGCATCCACGGCCCAAGCCAGCTTACCGGAATGGAGTCGGAGGATATAGAACCAACCAGGCATAGGTTTTACTCTAATGAAAGATTGGCCCTTCGACAAGACCTTCGCTGGGTTC
>DUZK01000322.1 GCA_013349495.1 Deltaproteobacteria bacterium | reverse complement strand
TCGGGTCAAATACCCCGCCGCTTGCGGCGTTTTTATAATCGAAATTCCGAAAAAATACCCCGCTTGAGCGAAGCGAAAGTCGAGCCTAAGCGAGAGGGCTTGCCCCGGGGAATTTTATTTCCGAAATAGGTGGTGGGATTCAATCTGCATCATCCTTCAGTAGAATCTTGTTGGTTAGGCTTCGGAATCAAGGGTTCAAATCGTTACGATATCAGAACCGTGGTGTCTCATTTCAACTTTATCAATACAATTAGACGGTTACTAATTATTGATTTCTTTTCAAACGCAAACGACCCGGTTGCCGATATAGGACGACGCGAATTCACAATTCTTAATCCATTACCAGTGCATATAAATATGTAAACATATCAAGATGTTAAATTATTGGCACACGGTTTGCTCTTATGGTTTTAAAAGTCATTGGATGCTTGATAAATTAATCGATTGGATACAGGGGGATAATGAAATGAAACATCTGGGCAATAATGTCTTCATTAGTGTGGTTGCGTTGACGTTGGCTGCTTTTATATTTGGCGCTGCTTATGCCGATGATGCAAAAACGGTCATGGGCACCGTGAATGCAGACAATCAGATCGTGGCTGCTGATGGAACCGTCTTCGAAGTTGCCGATACCGATATCGGCCACCAGGTGCTCGACTTGGTCGGCCAAACAGTAAAGGTTACGGGCACTATTGAAGAGCTTGAGAAAACTAAAATCATAACCATTACGGAATACCAGATTGTTCAATAATCATGGGTTCTGATTTCCTTTCCATACTCCGCTTTCTGGCACCCGGAACCAAGCTGAGAAAAGCACTTGACGACATCGCCCGAGCAAAGCTCGGCAGCATGCTGTTCTTTGTTCATTCCGCAAAAGAATTCGAACACCTCATTCAGGACGGATTCTACTTTAATGCGGAATTCACACCGGAAAAATTGTATGAGCTCTCCAAGATGGACGGGGCGATCATCCTGGATGAAGGTATATCGAGAATCTTTGCCGCAAATACCCAATTGATGCCGGACACATCCATCCCGACTACTGAAACGGGTATGCGCCATCGGACCGCGGAACGATTGGCCAAACAGACCGGCAGGCTTGTAGTGACCGTATCGAGCCGGAGCAACGTGATCACCATCTACCATAACAGGATTAAATATCCGCTGTATAACACCAACTTCCTCATTTCAAAAATCAACCAATCCTTAACTGTTTTAAAACAATGCAAAGAGAACCTGGACAAAAGAATAACCCATTTTGAGATTCAGGAACTGAATGACACGGTAAAACTTATAGACATTACGCATCTCATTAGCAGCTTTTTGGAAACCTATCGTATCTGTGAAGACATCATCCCGAATATCATCGAGATCGGTGAAGAAGGTAAGTTGGCTGATATGCGGCTTCAGGAAATTGTCCGGGATCTTGAAGAACAATTGAGATTCCTGTTTATGGATTACGGTATGGAGAATGCTACGGTACATTGGACGGATGAATCGAACAGGTTTTTTGAAAATCTAAAAGACACCGGACCGATCGTGATCGCCAGGATCCTTGGTTACGATGTTTCTTCTGTTTCCCAGATGGAAGAAACCGAAGTCGTTCCAAAGGGATTTCGATTGCTGATCGTCAAATCCAAGATACCCATGAGTATCGCAGTGAAAGTGGTAGATGAATTCGAAAACGTACACGGAATACGGTGTGCCGGAATCGAGACTCTAAAAGAAGTCGACGGAATCGGAACCAAACGGGCAAATGCAATCATAGAAAGTATCGAGCATTTGAAAGGCGGTGCCTAGTGTTCTGTTCATCGTTAAGGTCTGCTCATCGCAGTCAATGAAACACCTCATTTAATGCGGAAATCGAAACTTACGAGGATTTAATGGCTGCCGGCATTATCGATCCGACCAAAGTAACCCGTTTGGCACTTCAGAACGCAGCCAGTGTGGCTGGACTTCTTTTGACCATTGATGTTATGATCAGCAAAAAGCGCAAAAAACAAAAAATTGTAAATTGAGGAAAAAGAATGATCCTACCGAATGTTGCGATTAAGAAAATCCTGTTTGCTACCGATCTGTCGGAAAGCTCTACCCATGCCTTTGCCTATGCCGTAAGTCTAGCCGATCAATATAAAGCCGGCATAATCATTCTTCATGTATTGTTCGAAGATCCGGATAGGGAAGGCTTTATCAGAAACATGATCACCGATGATCAATGGGCCGAGATTAAAAAACGTCACTACGAGGATGCAAGAACGCAGCTAATCGGAAAAAAGAGAGAAAACGTGGAGATGAAAGAAGTGATCCACGCCTTTACCGAAAATATAAGAAAAGAAACAGATAACCGGAACTTTATCACCGATGAAATCCTTGTCGAAGGCGGCGTTCCGGAAGAAGAGATCCTGGCTGTGGCTGAAAACAGAAACTGTGATATCATTGTAATGGGCAGTCACGGACATAAAGGCATTGTGGGCGCCTTGGTCGGAAGTACGGCCAGACGGGTGGTGCGGCATTCAAAAAAGCCGGTACTCGTTGTCAAGCTGCCGGATTGATATCGTTACGATGACGATCAGGCTTAGTCTATAATTTTGGATTATCTCCAAAAGAGTTGGAGTGATCCTGAGGGTTCAAGGGGCCAAGGATTCGAGGCTTGTCTGCCTCAGGCATGGGTTCAAGTGAAATACTCAATATTTTCAATATGTTTTAAATTTA
>DUZK01000321.1 GCA_013349495.1 Deltaproteobacteria bacterium | reverse complement strand
CCCGGCAGCACGGGCGGCCTTTACCATCCTGCGGTTTTCCTCTGCCACATTAAAAATACTGTCCCGAAGGTCGAAATTTGCATTGATCAATCCCGGTAGTTTGTCCGTTTTGCCGGCCAATAAATAGTCATAAAAGTCTTTCGCATATTCGGCAAACTGTCCCATTGCATCTACAACTTTCGTATCCTGCTGCTCAAAGAGGACCTTTAAATTCCGATGATAATGGCCTGAGACTTCTGCTCGAGTCGGGTCGTAAGCCACATATAGATTCGGAAGCAGATCTTTTTCCACCCGCGTGTATCTGCCGTAGCCGCGAGAGGTAACGAGTTTTTCATCGAAATCCATATACATAACCCCGTTATAGACTTGGGCAACACGGTCCTGTAAACCGCCCTGAAGATTCAATTCCTGGGTTTCCGCATTCAGACAGAGGGTGGGCATGATCTTTTTGGGTATATCGACTTCAAAGAATTTGGTCAGGGATTTAAACATGGCCGTACAGATCGCGCTTGAACCTGCCATCTCTACCAGACGGGGAATATTGGACTCATATCGAACCGAAAAGTTTCGCTTCGGCAAGGTTATGTTTTGTCGGTGACAGTAATCCACGAATACTTTGGTAGTGGCCTTGAGCAATCGAATCCCGCCATAGTACCCATAGAGCAGGACCTCATTCATCAGTTGATCCAGATCTTTGAAGATCGCATCGTCAACAGGGTTTGGGAGAAACTGGATGTCCGGGCTTTCCCACATGGTCACCTTGGCCGAAAAATTGTTGAGCGTAAAGGAAAGTGTTTTTCCAAAGTATCCGTCGGATGGATTGCCGATGAGCCCGGCTCTGGCGTGGGAAATGGTTTCAAGTATCATGGATTCCACCTTGGTTTCTAATTGTGCCATGAAAAAACAATCGGTTGAACAGCCTGACTAGATACGATATTGTTATTTTCTTGGCAATGGCAATCGCCTGGTGGTGCAGGGCAACAGCATTTGGATTCCGTGTTCGAAAACAATCCTTTTGGGATTGAAAATTTACTTTGATTAGGGGAATAGGGTTTCAGGTTTCAGGTTTCAGTGTTCAGAACAGCGGTTTCGGAAAAGGCACTCCTGACACCCGAAACCCGACACCTGAAACCCATCCAACTCACTCTGTGTATAAAAAAATACCTAAATCCCAAAGGCGGGTACCCTGTCCGATGGCGCATCGGTATAAAGGAGGCAGACATGGTGAAACAGGATATTATAAAATCGCTTGGCGCAAGTTTCTCAAACGCGTTTTATTCCCGAAAATTTGATGGAGATCCGAAATTCCCCATCGATGCGCTCTCCCTCGATGAGGCATACCGGATTCAGGATGAAGCCATCCGTCTCAGGATGGAGAAGGGAGAACAGATTGTCGGCTATAAGATCGGATGCACCAGCAGGGCCATCCAGCAGCAGTTCGGACTGAAAGAGCCCATCAACGGGCGGCTCATGTCGCCTCATGTATACATGGAAACGGATTGCAAAAGCGTAAACCGGAACCGATTCCTCAATTGCGCAATAGAGCCGGAGATGGTGTTTAGAATCGGCAGAGATCTGGACGGTAGAGACTTGGCCAGAGACGACCTGATCCGCTCCATCGAATATGTTTCTCCCGGAATCGAGATCCACCACTTCAAATTCTGGCACCAGACCCCCACCTCACAGGAACTCATTGCAGCCAACGGTATTCATGCAGCCCTGGCGATCGGATCCTCAAAAGTCTCACCGGATGCTCTCGATTTTAAGACCGAAGGATTTCGTGTTTACGCCGACAGGGTGCATGTGACTTCCGGAAATGCCTCGGAGATAATGGGGGATCCGATTAGATCCTTGAACTGGCTGGTTAAACATCTGGCAAAGCGGGGTGAGCGACTGAAGGCCGGCCAGTGGGTGATTCCGGGCTCTCCGGTTGAGCTGGTGGAGATTAAACATGATACATGGCTTGAAATTGAAATTGATCGAGTGGGAAACCTTGAAGTTCAGTTTGCTTCGGAATGATAATGAAAGGGCGGTTTATGGAATTTTTTCTCTGCGTAATCGGCATGGTAATGATTGTGGAAGGGTTTCCTTACTTTGCATTTCCAAACAAGATGAAGTCCTGGGTAACAAAAGTCCTGGAAATGCCGGAAGGAACCCTCCAAAGATTCGGTTTCATCCTCATGATCATCGGGTTTTCCCTCGTCTATGTAGGCAGAAAGTAAAGAAGTCATGTATTCCCTGACGGACTACGACTATCCGCTTCCCGAAGCTCTCATCGCCCAAACCCCTTCTAAAAAGCGAGATGAATCCAGACTCCTTCTGTTGGATCGAAAATCCGGAAGCTGCTCGCATCATCATTTTAAAGATGTAGATGAACTTCTGGAACCTTCGGATGTTTTAGTGATCAATAACACTGAGGTGATCCCAGGACGTCTCTTGGGCAAGAAAGAAACCGGCGGCAAGGTCGAACTTTTGATTCTAGATTATGCCGATCACACCGGGCTAAAATCGGACATTGGGGAAGTTGTTTGCCAATGTTTGATAAAGACATCAAAGCGTCCGAAGCTCGGTACCGTTTTTCATTTCGATCAGGAGCTCAGAGCTGAAGTCATCGATTTTGAGGATCGTATGGTTACGGTAAAATTTATCTATAAAGGAAAATTTGAACAAATTCTTTATAATATTGGAAAAACGCCCCTGCCACCGTATATAAAGCGAACAGAAAAAGATATCGAAACGCT
>DUZK01000320.1 GCA_013349495.1 Deltaproteobacteria bacterium | reverse complement strand
TATGCTGCTTTGAATCGCCGAAGTGGTGGAATTTGGTAGACACGCTATCTTGAGGGGGTAGTGGGCGACGTCCGTGCCGGTTCAAGTCCGGCCTTCGGCACCATAAATAAATACAGGGGGTTAGCCAGTTCATCGGTTAACCCTCTTTTGCTTTTGAGGGCATTTGGTCAACGGCTTGGTCAACACTTTTCATTTCAGCACCTGCACCCCTTCCCCACCCCAATAAGGCCAGCGTTTCCGTTTCAACACAGCCGATCTATTCTCTCGATGTCATCGCCAGTTGCGCTTTTTCGCTTGACTCATAAACCTAAAATGTATACCATTTCCACAAGATATTAATTTTTCGGACCTGTAACATGAACCATGAGGAGGAGTTATGCTTGTTCATAGAAACACGGTCAAGTCTGAGGATGGGCTTCTCGTCATCCACTTGCCCAAAGATTTCATCAACAAGACACTAAACGTGGAAGTGACTGTCGAAGAGGGGCTGGAGGATCGCCTGCTCATGAACGCCATTCGCATCGATACGTCCAAGTGGCGATTTCGACGGGAAGAGATATATGACCGATAAGCTGAGTCCATGTTTTATCGATACCAATATCCTTGTTTATGCGTACTCCGAAACCGAGCTGGAGAAAAGACGGATTGCCGTCCAACTCCTGACGGATGTGTCGATCTGCATGAGCACGCAGGTGGTCAATGAGTTCATCTGGATCATGTCCTCGAAATATCGAGTTGACATGAAGCTCCTGTCCGATGTGGCAAAGAACCTTTTCCTGCTGTACCGGATGGATATCGTCGACGACAGGACCATCGCAGCTGCCATAGAGATGTCCATGCGTTATCACCTCTCCTATTGGGACAGTCTGATCGTGTCGTCAGCTATTAAACTGAGTTGCCCCATTCTATATTCCGAGGATCTCCAACACAAACAGGTCATAAAGGAAAGTATCACGATCATCAATCCTTTTCAATCCGCCCCCCTTTGAGGTAATAGACGCCCGGCAGGCGCGCTCCGTTAAACCCAGCCTTTTGACCAACAGCGATGTAATCCAGTGTGTAAGCGCCGGTGTTCAGGAAGTAGATGCGGCTGCTGTTCCGTTCATCCTGGTGATCAGTCCGCAGGCGCGGCAGGCACACTTCCTTAACGAGGATGTCCGTTCCCGCGCAGGAGGCCCCACCGATCTGATACGTCACCGGCTCTCCTTGCGCTTCCGTCGTCTCCACAGGATAGCGGAACCCGTCACCGCTCTCAATGATTTCGATCAGACGACCGGAGAAGACGGACAGATCCACGATAGCTCGTGACCGTGGAGACCGCTCATCCGCCTGGGGTCACGCGGCGCAGGTCAGGGCAGCATCCCTCACGATAAACCGGCCCGGCTCGACATGGATCTCTGGCGGCGGGTCGAAGGTATCCGCAATGACCGCCCGGATCTCCGCCCCGATTTCCGCGATAGTCGGCACGGCGCCGTTGTAGCAAACGGGGAAGCCGCCGCCGATGTTGAGCGTGCGCAGGTCTGGATAGCTCCGGAACAGATCGCCGCAGGCCAAAAGGGCCGCCCGCCAATTGGAGATGGATGTGCACTGGGAACCCACATGGAAGGTCAGGCCCCCAACCGCGAGGCCGGTCTTTTCAGCATAGTTCAGTAGGTCCGGAGCATCCTCGACATGGACGCCCAGACGCTTGCTCAGGTCAAAGGCGCTGCCCTCGTTCGTCGTGTATATTCGCAGGGTACACCATGCCCCGGGAGTATTTTGCTTCAGGTTGTCCACCTGATCCCCGGCGTCGAAAGCAAAGGTTCGGACACCGGCAGCGTACATCTGCCGGACATCCCGGGCTGCAGCAATGGGCGAGCTGTTGATGATCCGCTCCGGCAGGACACCGATATCCAGTACCTTCTTCAACTCGTCCGCATTGTTCGCCTCAAATCCACACCCGGCGGCCTCAAGAGTAGAGAGGATCGGAGGTAGGCTGTTGCACTTCACCGCGTAGTACACCTGATCGGGAGACAATGCATCCCGCAGCATCGTCAGCTTAGCTGTCACACTGTCAAGGTCGAACAGAAAGAAAGGCGTCGGCAACTGCCGTAGCATTTCTTTAATATTCTGGGGCAGATTACAGTAATTCACTTTTTGTATTTGATAAGAAGTTCTTTGTATATTTTATTCTTCTATTTTCATCATCCGCTATGGAGATGGAGGCATTCTTATGTCTTCGGGCCAAAGATTCGAGCATTGAATAGACTCATTGTTCCTGTGGCCCAACGCTTATTTCAGACACCCTCATCACCGGCCCAGATTTATGGATGTTTTCGGTTCGGTAATGCCCTTATTATGAAAGCTTATCGTTGCGTTACGGAAGATGGTTTTTAAGAAAATTTCTCGTTTCTTGGGTGTGAGTTCGACGGAACTACCTTTAAGAAAAGCTATATAGATTTCTATTGCAACTACTCTTTCTGCCGCATCTTCCCAGGGCAACATCCGTAAAAATACAAGTTTGGTTAGTAGACGAGCACCCCAGAGCAGGAAAATTAGAAACACAACTATGCGACGACCGCCCAATAGCATAAAAGACTTCGTGCCTGAACAATATCCCGGTTCTTCCCGGCAGTCCAGATTTTATCCTGTTCAATCCCTAAAACATCAGATACTCTGACAGCTACATCGGTTAAGCTATAACCACGGGCTTTAAGATCATATTTTTTCTTCATCTGCTCGTCGGCAGATTTAAGTACGCTTTGTACAAAATCGCCGTTCCCCAAAATCCT
>DUZK01000319.1 GCA_013349495.1 Deltaproteobacteria bacterium | reverse complement strand
GGGATCCGATGACGACTTGGTATTTGCCATGAAAAGAGGGAGTGGGGTGATCCATCAGCGGGACGGGATCGTTTATAAAAACGTGCTGGCCACCTATACCCATCTCCATGCACTGGGCGCACCGATCTGGGCAGAGGCTCTGGTTCGAAATGCCGTGGCCCGGAAATCGACAAAAAGATAGGGCGGAATTGATCTCGAAGGTCAAGCCGCCCTATCTTTTTTTACTTCATTTTCATTTTTCCGGATGACACGTCTTGCAGGTCGTGGGTGCCGCCTTTGGATCCTTGGATTTCAGTTTGTTCTTTTTGTTGTATAGCTTGTGGCACCCTGTGCAGTTTTCATGAATCGCTTCGGCATGGTATTCCAATTCTTTTTTTGCTCGTTCTTCTTTAGAAAGCTTGGCCGTTCTCATGGCCTTCTTTTCTTTTGAAGGCATCTCGCCCAGCTTCTTGTGGCACTCCAGGCAGCTTTTTACATCATCCCCGGCTTTCAGATTTGTAAGCGGCTTGTTCTGATCATCGTGGTGGCATTCGCCGCAACCCCTTTTGTAAAACTCCGGGTGGTCTTTGGCATAGGCTTCGGCGTGTTTCTTATGGTGAAATTCGACGATGCCTTTTGTATGCTTTTTATAGGCCTTGTTTTCCAGTTTGACCACATCGGGAACTTCGGTGGCGGCATAAGCGGCCGTTACCGCAAAAAACATGGCCACCCCCACTACAACCAATTTTAATGGCTTTCGCATGGTTTGTTTTAACCTCCTTCCGTTTTGAGATTATTTGTGTTCCTGTTAATAATATCGACGCGATTAAATTTTTATCAAGCACTACAATTTGTGTCAATACCCTACTGGGTTAAGCACTAGGTGGCTTCAGATTCCGAAGCATCCGTGCCCTCTTCGTTCTTTTCGTCCTTTTCATCCGGGTCCGTCTTTGTTTCCTCCGGTTTTTTCTTTCCGAAGAGCCGGGCACCGATGATGCTGATTTCATAAAGGACCATCAGCGGCAGGGCCATCATGATCTGGGTGATGACATCGGGCGGGGTTAAAATGGCGGCCGCCACAAAGAATAAAAGCACGGCGTATTTCCGGTTCTTTTTCAAAAAAGAAACCGAAACGACGCCCAGCCTTGCCAGGAAGGTAAGGACCAGCGGCAGTTCGAATACCAAACCGAATGCCAGAAGGAGTTTTGCCGAAAAGCTTAAATACTCCTTCATGGATGGCAGGGGCCGGATGGTTTCGGTAGCGAAGCTTAAAAAGAATTGGAAGCCTAACGGGAACACCATGAAATAACCGAAGAGCGATCCGCCGATGAAGAAAAAGGACGACAGGATGACAACCGGGATAAGCATTCGCCGTTCTTTATCGTAAAGACCGGGAGCTACAAACATCCAGAAGTGATAGAGGATCACCGGCGATGCCACCATGATCCCGGAAAGAAATGAAACCTTCAAGTAGGTGAAGAAGGCTTCGGGAAGCCCGGTAAAAATCAGTTTGTCGCCGGCTTCCATGACATCCATCAGGGGTTTGGCCAGTATATCGAAGAGTTTTTCCTTGAAACCGAAAGAACCGACAAAACCGACACCGACGGCGATGAAGCATTTAATCAGTCGATTTCTCAATTCTTCAAGATGAACCGTAAATGGGAGCTTGTCATCAGACCCGATCATCTTTATTCGTTCCTTCTACAGGTTCAGGCGGTGTGTCGGTATCGGTATCATTGTCCGAAAATGTGTCCGCGGTATCGGTTGAATCGGATTCAGCGTGTTCAGACCCCTGTTTTTCATCATTATTTTCCTGAAGATCCGTTTCCGAAGATTCATTTGCCGTTTGATCCGCAGGGGAGTCGAGACTGTCTTTTACGTCGCCGGCTATTTCGTCAAACGGTTTGGAGACGTCGCTTAAGTCGGTATCGATTTCCAGAGACTCCTTCAGATCAGATGTTGCCCTTTTAAATTCACCGAATGCTCGGCCAAGCGATTTGGCAAGATCCGGGAGTTTTTTCGGCCCGATAACGATCAAGGCGATGGCGCAAATTAAGAGCATTTCGGGCATTCCGATGCCGAACATAAATCACTCCTCAGTTAACATATTGATATATTACCCTTTTTGGCCAACGGCGGTATTGCCGCGCGGAAAAGCCAAAATAATATTTCTACTGAGTTTACCATACGCTGTCAAGATTAATGAATTGACCGGCCTATATGTTTTGGATTTTCTTTGGAATGGATTACTTGCCTTCTGGTTTTAATACCATTAGATAGAGATCCCCATGATGGCGGAGGTGACCGGCAGCGACTTCAGCATAGGGACCGTTTCCCCAAAACAGATCGGCCCTTCCCGGACCGCGGATAGCCCCTCCGGTATCCTGGTTGAGAACGAACCGTGAGCAATCCACCCACTCGTGGATCTTTTTCGAACCGTCAATCAACGGCTTTTGCGCTTCTATAAAACCCAACGCCCCGTGGGGAAAAATTCGTCGATCCAGGGCAACGGATCGACCCGGGGTTAATTTCACCTCTATATATCCGATGGGGGCTTCTTTTTCGGTTTTAAAGAATACGTAACTCGGATTGTAATTCAAGATCTCCTCGATCTTATCCGGATGCTCCAGCAAATAAGATCGAATCGCCTGCATGGACATTTTTTCTCTCGGGATCTTGTTTTCATCGATCAGTAATTTTCCGATGCTCCGGTACGGATGACCGTTGGCCATATGATAGTGAACATTCAGGACTTCACCGGTATCCAAATAAATCTTACCGGATCCCTGGATTTGCAGGAAAAACGGATCCACCGGATTGTTGACCCACGCCAGCACTTT
>DUZK01000318.1 GCA_013349495.1 Deltaproteobacteria bacterium | reverse complement strand
TGTTATTCTATATACCTTTAAACAGAGTTCATATGACTTTTGCCAGACATTCAACTCTTTGTAATTCTTTAGCATTTCACTCGAACCCATGCCTGAGGCAGACAAGCCTCGAATCCTTGACCCCTTGGACCCTAAAACTACACATGATCAATTCAAGATTGTCCACTTATTTTGCCTTAAACAACCACAACTAATTCGGAGATGATCCATTTTTTCTGAGGTCTACTGTTAAAAATATGACACCGGATACTGCGAATAGGCCCGCAACGAAAAATAGCGTCGCTTCCATTCCGACATATTGATAAAGGGCCCCGGCGATAAGAGGGGCAACCGCAGCCATTATAAAACGCGTAAAAGAGAGTATGCCGAGCATGGTGGTTGCAACCTTATCGCCGGCAATGTCCAGAATGGAAGCGGTCAATATGGAGTAATCGCTTCTGATGGAAATACCCAGCAATGCCAGCAAGATCGCAAACATGATTCCTTTTCCAAAGATAGCCAGCGCAACGATAAGCGCGCTCGAATAAAACAGAGCTGGAACGAGAACCCGTTTTCTGCCGAAACGATCGGACAGATAACCCATTATCGGGCTGGTGATGATTCCGATGGCCCACAAAAGACCGAAGTGGAAGCCGATGGATTTTGAACTGAGACCGAGTTCATCTTTCATGAACAATGGAAAGAATGCGGCAATGATGTCGAAACACATCCCCCTGAATCCGGCCACGACATTGATGCGCCAGATGTGGGTTTTTTTCATGAGCTCTTTTACGGTGTTGAGCTGATGCTTTAAATCTACGGGGTCGGTTTTCGTTTCTTTTTCTGTTTTCCTTCCATTACCGACGCCTCTGAATGCCCATATGACCACAAATGCCATCATCAAAGGGACAATTGAGTACATGGAGATAATACCGCGCCAGGAAAGATAACCCAGGAGAAGACCGGTAATCACCGGTCCGAAGATATCCCCGATACTGCCGCCGGCACCGTGGATGGCCATGGCTGTACCGCGCGTTTTTGAAAACTGTAAACCCAATTCCGCCAGCGATGGAAGATGCCAGACTGATCCGGCCACGGCCACAACCATCATTCCGCAGATTAGAAGCGAATAAACAGGGGAGATACCGATGAGCAGCCAGCCCAATGCAAAGACAATCATGCATACCGTCATGATACGGCCCCGGTACCGGCGGAAATAATCGGAAACGATTCCTCCGGGCAGCGAAGCCAGGCCCCCGGCCAGTGTCTTTGCGGTTATCAGTACCCCCACTTGAACCGGGTTGATCCCGAATTCCTCCTTGATGGTGGGCAGCATGACCGAAAAGCTTTGAGACATAAAATGGAATATTCCGTGTGATGCGGAAAAGATTGAAAGGAGCAGGTAGCTCCCTTTTTTAGGCCGGCTTTCCGATTCGGAATTATCAACGGATGCAGATGCGTCAGTCATTACAGGTTCTATAATCCCCTTTACAGGTTATTAAAAGCCCTTCCTTATATCCCATTTGTTTGTTCTTGTGAACGGAAGAATGGGTGATTTTGATATTTGAGGTTCAATAGGAGAGGCTGCCGGAGAGAAGTGGAGCGATTCTAGTTAAGCGATTGAAAAGGCGCAATTATCTACTTCCAAGGGTTATAAACGAGTACACCGGATGGTTCTATGTCTTCAATATTTCTGGTCACCACTGTCATCCCATGAACCATCGCCGTCGAAGCGATTAAGCCATCAATAACAGGTACCTGAATACCCTTTTTCTCACAGGAGGAGAGGATATCTCCCCAGGCTAAGGCAACGCTTACATCAATTGCCAGAATTCTCTGATTAAACCTTTGAAGCAAATCATTTTCCAACCAGTGCATTAGATTTCGTTTTTTCTTTGATTCTGATAGCTTAGAAATACCTTTCTTTATTTCACCAATGGTGAGGGAACTCAGGAATAAGTTCTGTTCATGGCAATTTCGAATCCATTCAAAGATTTTTGAATTCGGTTTCGGTTTGACAAGCTCCGAAACGACACAGGTATCAAGCAGATAATTCAAATGTCAACCTCCCGTGGAAGATCTTTGATTCTGGACAAATCAAGATTTGCATTTTTGAGCGGCGATTTTTGGAAAAAGTCGACAATGTCGGTTTTAGGTTTTGTCAGGTCTCGGTATTCATCCATCGATACAATGACAACGGTTTCGACCCCACGCCGGGTTACAATCTGTGGTCCATCTTTAATCGCCTTTTCGACGACTTCACTAAATTTGTTTTTTGCTTCTTGCAGTTGCCATTGAGCCATTTTAAATATCTCCTATTATGTGTAAACTAGACTGGCTAGACAGTAAGATATTCAAAGTCTAATGTCAAACAAAATGGCCAAATAAATAAGCCGGATTCAAATGAATCCGGCTTATGGATGATCAGGTTGCTGGTCGGGACGGCTGGATTTGAACCAGCGACCCCAGCGTCCCGAACGCTGTGCTCTACCAGACTGAGCCACGTCCCGACAGGGAATATTAATTATTCATTCGTCCCTGAATTGTCAATGAAAATCATCCCGAATTGAGAAACCATCATCCAATATCGGTTATCGAACATAATTATCAGTGTATATCTGCGGAAATCTGCGTCCTAAATTTATTTAAACGGGTTTCTCACCAGTATCGTTTGGTTTCTTCCCGCTCCAACGGAAACGATGTCAATGGGCGTTTCCGTGATCTCCTCTATCCGATTGAGGTAGTTTCTGGTGTTTTCCGGCAACTCTTCCATCCTGGTGCTGCCGGTAATGTCTTCGGGCCATCCCGGAAGCGTCTCGTAGATCGGCTTGCAGGCGGCAAGCGTCTTGAGGCTTGCCGGAAAATCCTGCATGTGGTCGCCATCGGCCTCATAC
>DUZK01000317.1 GCA_013349495.1 Deltaproteobacteria bacterium | reverse complement strand
ATGCCGCCGCTGAAAAAAAAGAATTGGGCCGGAATGATGATTCGGGTCATGCGAACCGCCATTTGAAATTTTACCGGTTCATCGAATCCCGGTGCCAGCAGCTTGACCAGGGAGGGGGCCAGGAGGACGGCAATGATGATCAAGAGGAGAAGCAGGCTTCCGAACACGGTATATATAATCGAAAAAATACGCCATCCATCCGCTTCCCGGTCTTGGGACAGATACCGGGAAAAAATTGGAATGAAGGTTACCGATAAAAAGCCGCTGGCGACAATGTGATTTAATATTTCGGGGATTACAAAGGCGACCTGATAGGCATCCACATCACCGCTGGCGCCTCCGATATAGGCAATCACCATCTCCCGGAACAGTCCGATAACCCGGCTCAGAAAAACAGAAAGCATCATAATGAGGGAGGCGATGCCGACTTTGCGGTGAATGGATTGAGACATTTTCCGTGGAAAGTTAATCAATCAAGAGAGATATTTTTTTCGGATCTTCTTAATTTCATTTTTTACATTTTTTTCCAATTTTTTTAACGCGCTTATCGTGGCCTTGGCCACGGCAACTGTTTGCGCTTCATGAAGGCTGTTACAAATATCTTCGACTTTTTTTAATAACTCTTCAACGTCTTGATCGTCAAATCCCGAAAAATCGAGGGGCCCTTTTTCAACAAAACTCTTTGCATCAAACTCATGCGGAACCCTTTCGCCCACCATTTTTCTCATCTCATCATCGGACGGCATTTCAAATTTGTCAGTGATGATATCGTTGAATTTTAAATCAAAAACGCTGTTGGCACACTCTTTGGCAATGTCCAGATGTTTTAGTAAATTCATGTTTTCCGTGAAATATTTCATCACCCTGATTTCAATCTCACTTTTTTTCATCTGGTATCTCCTGATGGTATTTAAAATTATTATCCTGTTTTTTTAATCGTTTATCATTTTTTATTGACAATAACAAGCATGTAGATTCATTTTATATGATAAAAATGATCCCCGACCCGAAAAGCCGGCCGTAAAGATTTTGAAAACCATTAGATATATAATAACTTTTAAAGGAAAATGACAACTATGGAATGGATATTCGATCCGCACGTTTGGATAGCCCTTGCGACCCTTACAGCCCTGGAGATTGTGCTTGGTATCGACAATATCATTTTTATCGCCATACTTGCCGGAAAACTGCCGGAGAACCAGCAGGAAAAAGGAAGAACAATCGGTTTGGGCCTTGCCATGATTACCAGAATTGCCCTTTTATTCTCGATTACGCTGGTCATGAAATTAACGGCACCGTTTTTTACTGTTTTTGCTCAAGAAATATCGGGTCGGGATATTATTTTAATTTTAGGCGGGCTTTTTCTTCTTGGTAAAAGCACGCTTGAAATTCACGGCAACCTGGAAGGAGAAGAAAATGTTTTACAGAATGGAACTCCCGCCAGATCCGTTTCCTTCTCCGGTATCATTATTCAAATCATGCTGCTTGATATCGTGTTTTCACTTGATTCGGTAATTACAGCGATTGGGCTGGCAAATCATCTTGCCATCATGGTGACTGCAATTGTGATTGCCGTCATGTTTATGATGCTGCTTGCCGGTAAAATCAGCGGATTTGTGGAAGCACACCCAACCATCAAGATTCTGGCACTGAGTTTTCTGCTGCTAATCGGCTTTTCGCTTATTGGTGAAGGATTTGATCTGCATATTCCAAAAGGATACATTTATTTTGCCATGGCGTTTTCGGTCTTTGTCGAACTGCTGAACCTGAAATTGAGAAAACGGAAGGGTGTTCCGGTGAAACTCCGCCAGCCCCTTTCAGTTGAAAAGACGGTAAAAATATCGAACAAATAAACAAAAAGTTTCATTTGTTCTGCCGGCCGGTTTGCAAAAGGTTCTATGCACTCGGCATGTTATATTGCTTAAAAGTGGTTTTCGGAAAGAAGCAAGAGGGGCATTCTTCCGGAGGTGCGTCACCGTAATGAACATGACCGCACATCCGGCATCGCCAGATGCCTTCTCCGGATGAAATAACATCTTCGAACTTTTTTTCACGCATTATTGGCAGGTCTTCAAGGGGCGGCATGACCGGTTTATAATTGTGCAGCGCGTATCCGGATACAATCAAACGCTGTATTTCACTCGTTCCTTCGTAAATTCTGTATAAGCGGATATCCCGCAGCAGTTTTTCAATGGGGAACAATTGTGTATAGCCGTATCCCCCTAATAACTGCAAGGCTTCATTCGCCACTTCAAGCGCTACCTCCGTGGCATAGAATTTTGCGATCGAGGCGGAAACGGTCGAGTCAATGCCGTTGTCTGCTTCCCATGAAGCCTTCCATACCAGAAGACGAGAAGTCTCAACTTTTTGATACATTTCAGCTATTTTAAATTGAGTCGCCTGAAAGTCGGCAAGTTTGGAGTCGAAAGCCTGCCGTTTTTTAACGTAATCTATGGCAAATTCCATGCATGATCGGGCTGCGCCAAGGGCAAAACCGCCGATAATCGGGCGGGTTCGCGAGAATGTTTTCATTGCGAGCATAAAACCCTCGCCGGGTTCTGCCAGAATGTTCTCTTTGGGCACCCGGACATCCTTAAAATTGATGGCCGCTGTATTGGAGCTCCGTTGTCCCATTTTGGGGATATGGCGGCCGACCGACACGCCCTTCCAGGTTTTTTCAACAAGAAAGGCTCCGATTCCGGCGTGTTTGGTCTTCGGATCAATTGTTGCAAATATCGACATATAATCTGCGATCCCACCATTGGTTACCCAGTATTTGGTTCCGTTTAAAATATAATCATCCCCATCTTTTTCAGCCCGGCAGCGCATACCCGAAACATCCGATCCCATTGTGGGTTCGGAAGTGGCAAAACAAACCATTTTT
>DUZK01000316.1 GCA_013349495.1 Deltaproteobacteria bacterium | reverse complement strand
TTCTCCGGTAATGGTTGGTACAGTTCCGATTTATAAATCTGTGAGCAGGTTATTCTCCGAAGGAAAGTCCGGTCCGGAACTAAGTGCGGATGATATCTTTAATGAAATTGAAAATCAAGCCAAAGCCGGTGTTGATTTTATTACGGTTCACTGTGGGATTACCCGTCATACGGTCAGTGCTTTGGAAAACTGTATACGTATTATGGGAGTTGTCTCGCGTGGGGGCAGTTTAATGATTGAATGGATGAAGAAAAACGAAAAGGAAAACCCTCTTTATGAATACTATGACCGGCTTTTGGAAATTGCCCATGAATACGATGTAACTTTATCTTTGGGAGATGGTCTTCGACCTGGCAGCATATGTGATGCCGAAGATCGGGCTCAGATTTCGGAGCTGATTATACTGGGCGAATTGGCCCAAAAGGCTCGCAGAGCGGGGGTTCAAGTTATGATTGAAGGACCTGGACATGTACCCCTGAATCGAATCGCCGGTGACATGAGACTTCAGAAACGGATCTGCGAAGAAGCACCTTACTATGTGCTGGGACCGCTTCCCACGGATATTGCCCCGGGATATGATCACATTGTGGGCGCTATCGGCGGGGCTATCGCAGCCGCAGCCGGAGCTGATTTTTTATGCTATGTAACCCCGGCGGAGCATTTGAAGCTTCCGGATATTGCCGATGTAAGAGAGGGAGTGATTGCCTCAAAAATTGCCGCGCACATTGGGGATATCGAAAAAGGGGTTAAAGGAGCCATAGAGCAAGATTTAAAAATGTCTGAAGCACGAAAACGGTTTGATTGGAATGCGATGTTTGCAGCAGCCATCGACCCGGTTAAGGCCAGACATTTTCGGCTGCAAAGTGAAGACCGTGACAGGGAGGTCTGTACGATGTGTGGGGATCTATGTGCCATGAAAACTTTTCAAAGAGCTATGGTGAAACAATTGGATAAAAAAAATTGATATTTGAAGCATATAACAGATCAGAATTTCTTAATTTAGAGAATCCGACATCATATTAGAATTAAAAGGTAACGAGGGAGATCTACTTGGAAACTGAAAGGGCCGGTTTGAATTTACCCTAACGTTGCAGGTAGCGGCCGATAAGGCTGGTCGCGGTAGGAATGCGAGTTACCTCGCACCCCCCGCACAGATCCCAGCGAGCGGAACTACCGCACTGGGCTCCTACCTCGGGTAGTGACGTACATGCTCAAATCAGGATATGAGTGATAAATGCGGGGCCGTGGGAGCCAGCGATTAATGAGTCGGCTCATTCGTTCCCAGTTGAGGCGATGGCGTTGGCTACGACGAAGCAGCGCCTTATGCCATATACGACTGTATAGCCTTGATGATTAGCTCAACTTCTTCGCCTTTTTTAATTTTAATTCGTTGACAGATTCTGTGGTCAGAACTGAGGCCATCTCATGGGGATCGGTGACATTGAATTTTACCAAGGACATGATGTCCCCTTTCTTGATGCTGTTGACCTTCGCGCGGATTTTGTTGCGAGCGCCGTATTTCATAATTTCCTCCATTTGTGTGGGTCCGTTTTTGATTATCTGTAAATCAGATGCTGATTACCTTGTCGGCCAATTGCATGGCAGTGACGATATCTAGCATGTTGGTGGTTTCGCCGAGCTGTTTTCTCTCCAGGAGATTGAAATGGTTCAGGCAAGTGCCACAGACCAGGATCTTAAGACCTCCTTTTTCATAGTCCCTGAGATCATCAAGCACCTCCGAGCCGTCGATGGTCAGTTTCACGCCGTTGTTTACGAATACCAGTCGCCACAAATCATTGCCCATTTCTTTCAATGTACGCAGGAAATTGACCATCAGCTTCAGGCCCAACTCATCGTCTCCGAATCCCATGCGGTCGGTGGCGCAAACAACCATGATCTTTTTTACATCGGCTTCCGGCTCAGGAGATAACCGGGGTTTCTCCCCCGGGCCTGAAAGACAGGTTCCGATGACAAGGTAGTCATCTCCTTTCTGTTCAAGCGTCGTCCGAAAGCCCTGTGACTCCAGGAAGCGTTGAACGTTCTGCTGGGAAGCGGCGTTGTCGACAACGATTCTTACACTTTGGGGATTTTCCTCCTGCAGCGCGGCTTTGGTTTGAAGCACAGGCGCCGGGCAGGCCAATCCACGGGCATCTATTTCTTTCATGCTAAAACCTCCTATGTAACTTTTATTTTAAATTTTGTAGTTGCCGGATGTAACGGGGCAACAGGCGCCTCATGCCACCCATATTTTCTCTTCCGGACCGCTTAGTATTTCCCCTATCTGAGCAGCATCGGCGATACCCGCATCTTTCAGGGTTTCAACGAGTTCACCGGCTTGATGGCCGCTCACGCTGATCAGCAATCCGCCCGAAGTCTGGGGATCAAACAGGACGTCCTGCCGGGAACGCTCCACTGTTTCCGCAAAGGCGATCATCGGCTCCCGGAATTCCCTGTTTTTGTATGCACCGGCGGGAATGAGCCCCATGGAAGCAAATTCCAAAGCTTCCGAAATAACCGGCACACGCTCGGAAAAAACCCGCACGCTCAGACTTGACCCGCATACCATCTCGGCAAGGTGCCCGAGCAGACCGAAGCCGGTAATATCGGTACAGGCACTGACGTTAAAATTCGACATGATCTTGGCGGCGTCTCGGTTGAGCGAGGCCATCAAATGGGTCACTTTGTCTGTGAGGTGCGCAGAAGCCATCCTTGCCTTGATGGCGGTGTTGACAATTCCTGTGCCGAGCGGTTTTGTCAGAACCAGCCGGTCTCCCGCTTGCAGGTTCTTCTTGGTAAGCACCCGTGCCGGGTGCACGAATCCGGTAATGGACAGGCCGTACTTTAATCAAAAGAATTCCTCGCAGCTCTGCTGCGGGGTAACCTAAAATTCCCTCTCCCTGGGGAGAGGGTCAGGGTGAGGGGAT
>DUZK01000315.1 GCA_013349495.1 Deltaproteobacteria bacterium | reverse complement strand
TCGGACAGTTTCAATTTCTTAACGCTCCATTTCGCTAAGCGCTTTTTACAAAAACCGACACAATATCGTTCGAAAACAACCCCAAAACCACTCGGCCTACGTTACCTTCGTTTGGGTGATAGAGCCGTAAATAATTGTTGAACAGCAACGTGATGATGACGAATGATGAGCAAATTGGCGAGAGCAAAGACAGATGAAGCATATCATCACGCATTTTGCATGCGCGGTACCTCATCTTCTTGAGGTGAAACTTGATAAGCTGATATATATTGCTCATCTGTATCATTATTCAAATCATGGAGAGCTTTTAACCGATATCCGGTTTTTCAGTCTTAGTTTCGGCCCGCATGCACCGATCATCCGATCGATAATAAGCGAGCTAGTCGAAAGTGATGTGATATATTTAATGGATTCCCGAACGTCGACAGATCCTATATATTCAAACCCTTGTAAGATCATAAAAGCAAATGATCATAACAAGAACAAACTACCCGTCTCATGGCAAAATACGTTGACAAAAGTCGAAGAAGACTGGGGCAGCAAGAGTTTTGAAGATATACTCGATTATACCACAAGAACGATTCCTTACCTTTCGACGCCGTATCGTATGCCCATTGATCTAAAGACGATACCGCTGTTTGAAGGACTCACGCATACCTTGTCGTTGGCTCAAAGAGCCCACGTCCATCGATTTGTCGATCAACCGAAGGAGCGGCCGGAATGGCCAGCGCTTGTGGATGGATGTGTGAATGAATCCGATCCGGTTTCCGTAAACGAGATCGCAGAAATATACCTTGCCCTACAAGGGAATCTTCCGGAGAAAATTCCTTCCAAAGATACGCTTGGGTTTGATGCTCAAGACGTTGTCTCTGCCGTTAGGACCCTAATTGGAAAACATGAAAAACATTTAACCGCTATTGATAAAGCTGCCCATTTGACCAGTTTCCTGATAAATTCCATGAGCTTTAAGAACTATAGCGGCAGGGTCGCATTAATGACCGGATTACTGTATTTAAGTAGATCCGGTTATTCTTTTGATGGAGACACTCTGGAAGACAGCTGGCCTGAAGAAAATGATTTCGAGAGTGTCAGAGGATGGTTTTGGAAAGCAAGCATTAAAGCTGAAGGCAAATAAATAGGAGGTATGATCAATGGATAAGAAAATTTTAGCAATTGATGATGAGGTCGATACACTGACTTTCTATTCCGAGGTGATCGAGGACTGCAACTTCCTTCCCATCACCGCCGGTGACGGTGTAGAAGGACTGAAAAAAGCCCGGGAGGAAAAGCCTGATCTCATTTTACTGGATATTATGATGCCCGAAAAGAGCGGAATGAAGACATACAAGGAGCTAAAGAACGATCCGGATTTAAAAAGCATTCCGGTAATCATCATTACCGGGATTTCAAAGGACGTTGATTATAAAAAACTGCTGGATCGGGCATCCACCGGAAAAATTCCACCGGAAGCGCATTTGGTTAAACCGGTAAAGGCCCAGGATCTGATTTCCGAAATCCGGAAAGTTTTGGGTTAGTTCATCGTAATATTGAGGGTTCACCATGTCTGAATGTAATATATGCGGCATGATGCTGGATATCGCTCTTTGGGAGATGATACCGATCCATTCCAAACAACAAAATTGTTTAAAAATAGTTTGACTTTGATGCTACAATGTGGCATTTTTAATCTCGTTTAAGCACCTACCTCCTCAGGTGCTTAGATACCTCCATTCTTTTCCAGACAATAGGCGGCTCGGTAACTTCTGAGCCGCCTATTGCTTTTTACAATCTTCCAGCGCTTGTGGTATATTTTTGAAAAATCCTTTGACAATGCTCGCAAAGTACTATATTGCCAAAAAGGAATATATGGAGAGGCAATGAAACAGTTTACTAAAGTCATGAAGGCACTGTCGGACCCGAACCGGGTGAAGATCGTCAAACTCTTGCAGCAGAAGGTGATGTGCGTGTGCGAGCTGAAAGCAGCACTGGACATTGCCCAACCGAGCGTGTCCAAGCACCTGAAGATTTTGGAAGAGGCCGGTCTTGTGGATTTTCGAAAAGAGGGGTTGTGGGTCAATTATTATCTGACGGATGGAAAGGGCAGCCCTTATGCCGCCAGCCTGCTGGGGAATTTGAAGCACTGGTTAAATGAAAATCGCGAAGTGGCAGAGCTTGTGAAAAGGGCGCCGTCCCTGAACCGGGAAGAAATTTGTAACCGGTAATTTTTTTTGATCTCTATATATGTAAATATAGGAATATAGATATATAGACATTGTCCGTGCTAGGAGCGAAAAATGAAAGAGCGGTACAAACTGATGGTGATCGCAGGATTGTTTTTGTTCAGTTATTATGTGCCGTGGAGCCATCCGACTATTCGGCAGGCGGGGCTCGAGGCCTTTATGATGCTTCAGGAATACGCCCGGGAGCATGTGTTGACCTGCCTGATCCCCGCCTTTTTCATCGCCGGCGCCATAGCGGTGTTCGTGTCTCAAGCAGCGGTACTCAGATACTTCGGCGCCCAGGCAAAGAAGGCGCTCTCCTATTCGGTGGCCAGTGTGTCCGGAACGATACTGGCGGTCTGTTCCTGCACGGTACTGCCGCTGTTTGCCGGCATCTATACGCGAGGCGCAGGAATCGGCCCGGCCACGGCCTTTCTCTATTCCGGACCCGCCATTAACGTGCTGGCCATTACATTGACCGCGAAAATTCTTGGCTGGCAGCTGGGATTGGCACGGGCAGTCGGGGCCGTTCTTTTTGCCGTGATCACCGGGCTGTTGATGGCGCTCATTTTCCGGAAAGACGATGCCGCCCGAACACAGGGAGAGATCTATGTTCCGGATGCCGGCGCCAAGGAACGCACCCTGACCCAGGATGCCTTTTATATCGGCACCATGGTATTGATCCTGGTGTTTGCCGCCTTTGCCAAACCGGATCAAGAGTCCACCGGGCTTTGGCCCGCCATATTCGCC
>DUZK01000314.1 GCA_013349495.1 Deltaproteobacteria bacterium | reverse complement strand
CGGGCGCCAGGCTCCCAATTGTGATGTGTGTTGTAAATCGGGGTATCGGAGCGCCCTGGACGGTTTGGAACGATCACCAGGATTCAATATCCCAGCGTGATACCGGATGGATTCAGCTTTACGCATGCGACCACCAGCAAATCATCGATACCGTTATCCAGGCATTTCTGATTGCAGAGACGGTCAGCATACCGGTTATGGTCTGCTATGACGGATACCTTCTTTCACATACCTATATGCCTTTTGAAATACCCGGACAAAGCGAAGTTGACCGATTCCTTCCCAGGTTCAAACCGGAATATTTTCTGGATCCGAATAATCCGGCAAACCTCAATACGGTCACATTGCCGGACACTAGACCCGATGTCAGGGGGGACCTCGCACCCGGATATATGGAGATCAGACACAACCTGCATATGGATATGAGGCGGGCAATTTCAGTGGTTGAAGAGGTAGACCGCAACTATCAAGCCTTAACCGGCAGAGGCGGAACTCCTTTTGTAGAAAAATATGAATGCGAGGATGCGGATTTTATAGCCGTATGCCTCGGCTCACTTTCATACCAGCTGAGGGATGTTGCGGATACGCTGCGCGGAGAAGGGATAAAGGCAGGCGTATTCGGCCTCCGGCTTTACAGACCATTTCCGGACCAGGCGATCGCAGATGCGCTTTCCCGGGCAAAAGGAGTAATCGTATTTGAAAAGGCATTAAGCTACGGCAACCAGGGAGCATTATTTGCCGATGTCAAGTCTGCCCTGTACAACCGCAAAAACAGGCCGTTTGTACACAACTATATCCTGGGTCTTGGGGGAAGAGAGATCAAAACGCAGGACCTCCTTACTTCCTTCCGGAGATCATGCAGAGACCATAAAAAAATAGGGGATGAACCCCAATGGATAGGCCTGAAAATGTAAATAAAATAATAAGAACCATTCCCGTAAAATGGTTACTGTTGATAATTCAAAAGTAAAAAAATTATATGGATACAGGAAATTAAAAATGACAGAAAAAACAACTACCATACTCAATCTGCCGGAAGAAGAACTGGTTCATCCGGGCAACCGGGCATGTTCCGGCTGCGGCTTAAGCATCGTTTACCGAATCGGCCTCAAGGCACTAGGCAGGGATACCATTCTGGTTGTGCCGCCAAGCTGCCTCACGGTGCTGCAAGGGCTTTATCCCATCGCCGCAACCCAGCTGCCCTGTCTGAATGTGACCTTTGCGTCAACCGCTGCCGCGGCAACAGGTGTTCTGGGGGCTCTGCGCGCCCAGAAAAGAAAAAAAACCACCGTCGTGGCCTGGGCCGGAGACGGCGGAACCAGTGATATCGGCATCCAGTCTCTTTCCGGGGCCTGTGAAAGGGGTGAAGACTTTATTTTTATCTGCTATGATAATGAAGCTTATATGAACACAGGTGTTCAGCGGTCCGGGACCACACCGCAGGGCGTCATTACCACCACCACACCGATTCGGGGAAAACTTCAGAAAAAAAAGGAAGTGCCCGCAATCATTGCCGCTCACGGAATTGACTATGTTGCAACGGCTTCAGCAGCCTATCCCCTTGACCTGTATGACAAAATAAAAAAAGCCAAAACCATATCCGGTCCGAAATACATTCACGTTCATACGCCCTGCCCTGCCGGCTGGGGATTTGAACCGCGGTATACGGTAAAAATCGGCAAAATGGCAGTAGAGACCGGTCTCTACGACCTGTATGAAATCGAACATTCAAAATTCACACTCACCGGCCAGTCCCAAAAGCTTATCGGCAAAAAGCGAAAACCAGTTGCAGAATACTTTAAAACACAGTCCAGATTCAAAGCATTGTCCGACAAGAAA
The DNA here is from genome assembly GCA_013349495.1 of Deltaproteobacteria bacterium. Taxonomy (GTDB): domain Bacteria; phylum Desulfobacterota; class Desulfobacteria; order Desulfobacterales; family SURF-15; genus DUZK01. The sequence continues at coordinate 1,131 of DUZK01000314.1, read as the reverse complement.
ATCGAAGAGATACAAAAGGAAATCGATTTGAAGTGGGCAGGATACGAGAACAAATAATAAACTTGATAAATCCGTATCTTTTAGATATCGTTTAGGATAACAAATTCAGAGATTCAAATTCCAGGAAAGATCCATAGACACTAAAATAAAAACAAAGCTTGATGAAATCGCTCGAAAAAGTGTTCCGATATTAAAACGGAATGGTGTAACCCGGGCATTCATTTTCGGCTCTTTGCTCCGTGGTGATGATATCTCCTCCAGCGATATTGATTTTCTGGTCGATTATAAAGAGGGCATCTCGCTGCTGGATGCTGCCGGATTAAAAATAGAACTTGAAAAAGTGCTTAATCGGAAAGTTGATCTGGTTTCGGAAAAGTTTTTGAATAAACATCTCAAGAAACGCATCCTTAAGGAACGGTTTAGTATTTTATGAGTAAAGATCCAGTTGATCTGGATCAGGTATGGAACACCATTGAAACCGATCTGCCTGCCTTAAAAGAACAACTCCTTAAAATATAGTTCATCTATCGAAAAATCGGATGGGTTGTCTCACGCTCCCGCATAGCGGGATTTCACGTTTGGATTATTTACTTTAGGTGTTCAAAAAGCCGCGAAGCTCGCAAAGTTAGCTTAGGTGATACTGACGCCTGATTAATAGCTGTTTCCATAAATAGATATCGATTGAACGGCGATCAAGGACCTCTTCGTTCGCTGATTGCGGCATTTGAGTGTTCTAGAGCGGTTGTCAAAAAAACGTTCCGTTTCAATGCGCCGAAGATGATGGACCTCATTTGCTAATTTACGAATGTTGCCATCGTTTCTAAACTCGCTTTGCTGAAATTAAAAAACTCATCCGCTGCGCGGCTTCAAACAGTTTTTATTTCAACGCTCCGCTTCGTTAAGAAACGATGGCAACATCCGTAAAAGGCTTCATTTGGTTTCATCATCTTCGGAATCAATCGGAATATAATTATGACAAACAGTATATCATTTGCTCCGCTAAATTTGAAAAGCTCGGTCGCAGGCTCCCTCAGACAGTTTCAAATTTGACGCTTCATGAAGGCACACTCTGAAAAAGTTACAAAAACGATGGCAAAGAAAAAAGTTCAAGTTCAAGGCGAGCGAATCATG
>DUZK01000313.1 GCA_013349495.1 Deltaproteobacteria bacterium | reverse complement strand
TTGCTTTGCTCACAATTGGAATACTGGAATATTGGAACGCTGGAATGATGGGTTTAAATGAATTCTATCGATTTTATAAAAAAGATCTTTTCCGCTTTTATACCCAATATTCCATTATTCCATTATTCCATCATTCCACTATTCCATGTTGCACTGCAATGTTGAGCGTCAGTTAAAAACCATAATATCAATAGGTTGTAGAATTTCCGAGACGTCTAGTTAAATCCATTTAATCCTGGGGCTCGATTGTTTCCGTTCGGCAATCTCACCCATGACAAATGCCTTCTCATTCATGGCATTCAGTCGTTCTAAAGCGTCCTCTACCACTTCATCGGGAAGAACCGCAATCAGTCCGATTCCGTTATTGAAGGTGCGCATCATCTCTGCGTCCGCCACATTTCCGGCATCCTGCAGGAAATGGAAAATCGGCGGTATTTCCCAGCTGTTCCTTTTTAAAACCACCTGACAGGCTTTGGGAATGATTCGGAGCAGGTTGTTTTCAATACCCCCGCCGGTCACATGAACCAGCCCGAGCACCTGCAAATCCCGGGTTATGTTATGGATGGTATTCGAATAAATACGGGTCGGCTTTAGAAGTTCCTCACCCAGAGTGACGCCGAGTTCAGGAATTTTGGATTCGACTTTCAGTTTGAGCAGATCGAAACAGATTTTTCGTACCAAAGAGTACCCGTTGCTGTGAAGCCCGCTGGATGCAATGCCGACGATTTTATTGCTCACATGAATCTCAGAGCCGTCGATGATCTTGTCGTTATCCACAACACCCACGGCAAATCCCGCCAAATCGTACTCCCCGGGTTGATATAGTCCGGGCATTTCAGCGGTTTCTCCGCCGATTAAAGCGCATCGCGCCTCTTTGCACCCTTTTCCGATTCCTGTAATGATATCGGTGGCAACCCGGGTGTCCAGCACACCCATGGAGACATAGTCCAGGAAAAAAAGAGGGGCCGCCCCCTGGACGATCACATCGTTGACGCACATGGCCACAAGATCGATGCCAATGGTGTCGTGTTTGTCCAACATGAAGGCGATTTTAAGTTTTGTACCCACACCATCGGTGGAACTCACCAGCACCGGTCGGTCGAAATTGTCCAGGTTCAGTGAAAACAGACCTCCGAAACCACCGATCTCGCCTATTACCCCGGGCCTTCGGGTCTGGTCGGCAATCTTCTTGATGGACTTCACAAATTTATCGCCCTTGGCAATATCGACACCGGCGGCGGCATAAGTCAGAGATTTTCCCATGTCTATCTCCCTCTTCTTATTTCAATTAAACTCCTGGAAAATTAGTCTGATAACCGGTAAAAGTCAAAATAATTCTAGGAAAAATCCTCAGAATTCCATTTTGAACATTCATAAAGCCGTCCTCTGCTTATTTTGTTGGGTCACAAGGATGGTGTGGGCCGAAAACATAGAACCTCATTTTCGGGTTGATTCAAACGGATCATCGGAATAACTGTGTCATCATGAAACAGAAAAAGCTGCTCGTTATTCACCAGGGGGCGTTAGGCGATGTTATTTCAGCGTGTCCGGCAATCTTGGAACTCAAAAGGAAATATGCGCGAATCGATGTTCTTTGTCAGGGTCAGGTGGGACGGCTGATGCAATATCTGAATATTGCGACTCGAGCTTATCCGCTGGAGTCTGCTGCATTTGCCACACTTTTCTCTGATTGTCCTGAAAGCCGGGTGAAGCATGTGATCAAATCCTATGACGCAATTCTTCTTTTATCATTTTCATCCGGCCTTGAGGAAAATCTCAAAAGAATAACGAGAAATCCGGTCCATCGAATTCCGCCACGTCCTGCCCCGGAAAAAAGGCTGCGCGTCACCCGTTATCTTTTGGATCGATTGAAACCAATCGGTCTGATTGATACCATAGATAAAAACGAAGCGTCATCACTCCGCGCCATCAATCGTGCCGTAATACAGGCGGAAACTTCGAAGCCATATCGAATAATCATCCATCCCGGTTCCGGGAGCCCTAAGAAAAATTGGCCGCTTCCCCTGTTTATTGAAGTCGGAAGAAGATTGAAATCCATGGCAATGAAACCGGAGTTTATTCTGGGACCTGCCGAATACCATTTGCTGGATGAGCTGAACCGCATCAGCGGGGAGGTCAGAATCATTGATGATTTGATTGTTCTTGCTGAGGAATTGGTAAAATCAGCAGGTTTTGTGGGAAACGACTCGGGAGTCAGTCACCTTTCCGCTTTCCTGGGATTGCCGACGGTAGTCATTTTCGGTCCCTCTGACCCGAAACGATGGGCGCCCAAGGGAACCAGCGTCCGTATTATCGGGCCGGATACCGAGGGCTTGGAATGCAATCCATGTTTTGAAAAACCGGATGTATTATGCGCCACGCGAGAATGTATGATAAACTTGTCTCCAACCCGGGTGCTCAATGCCTTGATTGAAATGATCGATGAAAAACGTTCCATTGAAAACTTTCGTTCAATTATTGTATAAACCGGAACATCCTATAGGTTGAGGTTAAACATGCAACACGATCATGGATCATCCAGCATGCATCAACAGATCTTCAAGCTCGGTCTTTCGACGGAATCAGTGTCTGCATATCTGCTGTGCTGCGGACTCGCGGATGAAGGGAAATCCGTATCGACAAAGAATCTGATGGAAATTTGGCCCGGTACCCCCTCGTCCCTGAAACAGGGTATACGAGATCTTCAAGAGAGAAGAATCCTTCGCATGATCGTTTCGGATGGTGAAGAGAACACCGTCTATCAACTGACGGACGTCCATGAATGGGTCGATAATTAAAACGTCTCGGAAATTCTACAACCTATTGATATTATGGTTTTTAACTGACGCTCAACATTGCAGTGCAACATGGAATAGTGGAATGATGGAATAATGGAATATTGGGTATAAAAGCGGAAAAGATCTTTTTTATAAAATCGATAGAATTCATTTAAACCCATCATTCCAGCGTTCCAATATTCCAGTATTCCAATTGTGAGCAAAGCAA
>DUZK01000312.1 GCA_013349495.1 Deltaproteobacteria bacterium | reverse complement strand
GCCGGCTTTAATGGACTCACAGCCGAATCCCTCCAGCGATATGGTTCTGAATTGGTCCAATAGCCGTTGACGGCTCCGGCCATATTCAAAGATCGTGTCATTTAAAAAGGTTATGGATTTCTCCGAAAAGACCTTGAGCAAAACCTTGAAAAAAGGATCGAATTGCGACGATTCCGACAGCAAAATTTCTCGCGGGGAGATCCGCAGGGCCTCATCCATCATGGCGGACGCATCGCCCGACTCGGTCACCCGGAAAACGCCGGTAGAAATATCAATGTAGGAAATCCCGACTGTTTGATCCTCCCGGGTGATTGACAGGACATAATTATTTGTTTTTTCATCTAATAGTTCGTTTTCTACGATCATGCCCGGCGTAACGACCCTGACCACCTCACGCTTGACCAACCCCTTGGAAACCGCCGGATCTTCCACCTGATCACATATGGCAACCTTGAATCCTCTGTCCAGTAATCGGGCGATATATCCCTGAACAGACCGGACCGGCACACCGCACATGGGAATCGGTTGGTTATCTTTCTTGTTGCGGGAGGTCAATGTGATCTCAAGTGCTTTCGCAGCGACTTCCGCGTCTTCAAAAAACATCTCATAAAAATCACCCATCCGGTAAAACAGGAGCGTATCGGCGTAAGCCTCCTTGATGGACAGATATTGCTGAATCATGGGTGTGATTTTAGATGGATTCATGGATTGTTAGACAAACCGATAACAGATGGCGTCATTTAAGCGGACGGATAAATGCATTGCACGAGTCAAATTCATATACTTTCGCTGGTTTTCCTGTGGGAGAAAACCGGTAGCTCTGATGGAAAAATGAAATATCGAAGGAACAACCTATCGAGGACCTTCACCTGTTTAAGGATTTTCGGGTGTTGAATTCGCTGCTTCGATGTTCGGTTTTGTTCGTATCCTTACAATCTCTTGATCCTGGGTATCGATGGTGGCCTTTAGATTTTTGATGGTTTTTCGAAGACGGTATCGTTCCGGCAGATTGGAAAAATAGGCGATCAGGAGTCCCGCCGCAAAAAATATTAAGAAAAAGACAGCAGCGGGCAATTCAGGCAACGAATAATTTTTTATGATAAAGTTCAAGCTGATGTCCATGGGCCGCAAAAATAATTCAAGATTCGAAAAGAAAACGATCAATATAAAACCGACAAGGACGATCCAAAAAAATGCTTTAATTTTATTCATTTTTTTTCTCCATGTTTTTAGATGGTTGTATTAATTTTATCAAAGTACGGCTTTAAATTATTATAGGTGGATTTCAGATGCTCCGGGATGACGCGAACCTCTGCAAAAACGGTAAGCGCATTGGTATCTCCGAGCCACCGGGGGACGATATGGAAATGCAGATGCGACTCCACCCCGGCCCCGGCCACTTTTCCCAGATTCAGCCCCACATTGAACCCATCCGGATGCATGACTGTTTTTAAAACAGCTATGGATTGATCCACGGTCTGGAGCAGATCACCCTTTTCACTTCTGCTGAGTTGTTCAAGACTGGAAAGATGTCGGTTCGGGGCCACCAGCATATGCCCGTTAATGTATGGATATTTATTCATCACCACCAGAGTGGTGCTGCCTTTGTAAAGTGTCAGTTCATCCTGTTCGGAGATGGCCTTGCAAAATATGCAGCTTTCATCCTTGCGTCCTTGGATATATTCCATCCGCCAGGGAGCCCACATGGTTTTCATAAAGGTACATCCATATTTTTAAAAATAATTACCAAATATCCTAATCTTTTCAAGTGTAAAACTCAACCCTTTTTTAGCCCAGCGGCACGATCTCCATATCGCCCCACATCCCGATCTGTTCATCGATAATGATAGCCAGGCCATTGACGCCGCGTATGCGTTTTCCGAAATCGATGGCCTTTTGAATGTCTTTGCCGGACTTTACCTGATTGCAAACCGCTGTGGCGACTGCATCCGCCAAAGCGCAGTCGCGAGATACCACACAAACCGCATCCGCCTTGCCGAAGCTTAGGGAATGTCCTACTGTTCCGGAAGACGTACACACCCCCATGGGTTTATCGTCCGGATAGACTTTTAGGCCGATCTTTAAGCTCAACGGCGACGGTCCCGCATAAATGGCAACAGTCCCCGGGTCGTTGATTTTTAAAAAAATATCGCCCCCGTTTTCAACAATCACTTCGCTGGAATAGGATAAAAGATCCGCGCCGACATGGGCGCTGATGGCACCGGCCACCGCCGCCATCGGCCCCACCCCTGCCGCTTCACCGGCGGTCGCCATATCCCTGATGATGAGAGGGGCCGGTCCGCGGATTTGCCAGGGAGTCAATGTTTTACGAAACTCCGGATACCGTTGAATATATGACTCAATTACACCGCGATACCGAAGAACCAGTTCGATTGTCGTTTCTTCAAGCCCGCCAACTGCTTGAACCAAAAGATCGGTTTCCTTTACTGCCACTCGGAACGAAACCAGACCCTCCTTGTTGATCAGATTGCGGTAGGTACGGCTATGGTTCATGTCTTTCAAATACGAATTTTGGTCGTTAAAGTCTGGGTCTCAAGCCAATATCTGCACGAAGCGATCTGGAATAATGGAATGGTGGAACAATGGGGTGGACATACCCGACAATATTCCATTATTCCAATATTCCATTACCCCTGAATATTTAGACCCGCCGTGCACCTATGCATTGGGAGTTCAGAAATCGCTAAAAGCCTACATGATCCGATAGGCCGGCCGCATATCTTCCGGACACAATCGCAGAAAATAGTGATCGGTCATACCGGCCATGAAATCCCTGACAATTTCCGCATGGTTGTGGTTTGTCAGGTACGTGTCGGAAATATCTTCGAGAAATTGGGTAAAAATAACCGACGAGAGGTTGTGATTTTTCAGGTCGTTAAGATAGCGATCAAAAAGCATTTCAAACAATTGCCGGATAATTTCCAAATGATTTTTTATTTTGGGATTCAGATAGATGTGTTCTAAATTAAACCCCTTTAACGCCTGCAGGGCCATCGACACCTCCCGGCTGAAGGCCGTGTAGTTTTT
>DUZK01000311.1 GCA_013349495.1 Deltaproteobacteria bacterium | reverse complement strand
TCCTACTTCGTGAAAGTGGACCTTTTCAATCGGGCACCCGTGAATTTTTGCCTCTGCTTCGGCAATTCTGCCGAATATTTCAAGGCTTATATCCCGAACCCTTTCCGGAAGGGAGTTCTTCTGTATGATGGATTTGATTTCCGAATAATCCCTTGAGGACGTGCCTTCTCTTTCCTTTACGACCACATTTACGGCATTGATCCCTTTCCGGGTAACAGAATTGACTTCCAGCTGAAAATCCTTTTCCGGAATGACCCGGCTGATGGATTCTTTCAGAAATGAAACCGGGACCCCAAGGTCTATAAACGCCGCCAGGGTCATATCGCCGCTTATTCCGGAAAAACAGTCGAAGTGGGCATGCATTTTTTAGTAATATCCTAATTAAAGTTTCTTTCACCTAAAGTGAGCGATTGTCGAGGTTGCCGTAGCTACACGGAAGATGGCATGCCGCTATAGTGTTCTATGCGTTATGTCATCTGACACCGTAGATGCGGTAAGATCGGCAATCCCTCGCGGTTTCAAATTTTAAAAATTCAAATGGATAAAATCCTCTTCAACTATTTCGAAATTTAATCTTTTTAAAATTTGAAACGCTCACTTTAGGTTGAGTGAAGCCGAACAATTTCCATCAACAGCTCGGCAGTCTGAACCATGTCATCCAGCTTTATCGATTCGCGAACCGAATGCATATTCTGCATTCCGGTCCCGATAACACCGGCCACAATTCCCTGTTCAAAAAAAATATTTGCATCCGCTCCCCCGCCGGTTGACTTGGTTTTTATGCTGCGTCCAAGATTCGAAGCCGCCTGTTGGGCGATCAAAATAACCGGGTGATCCTTTGGAATACGGGTAAGCGGAAAATCCTTTTCAATTTTATATTCAAGGCGCGGCAACTCGGATGGTTCTCCATTTCCCTGCCAGCCATCTACAACTCTCTGGAATGCGCTGACAATATTTTCCGTTATCCGATCCAGTTTGTCATTGTCATGGCTTCTGACTTCTCCCTGAATGGAAACCATCTTCGGAACAATATTGATTGCCACCCCTCCATTGATCACACCAATATTACAGGTGGTTTCGTGATCTATCCGGCCGAGCTTAAGCCCTGCGATCGCTTTGGATGCAAGAACGATTGCGTTGATACCCTGTTCCGGCGCCACACCCGCATGAGCATCCTTACCGAAAACCTTTAATTCAATACGGTTGGCAGCCGGTGCCTGATTCACAATAATCCCGATGTCCGATGTATCCAGCACATACCCCTTTTTGGCTGTAATCAAGCTGAAATCAAGATTTTTTGCTCCCTGAAGGCCGATTTCTTCGCAGGTTGTCAGAACAAATTCCAGTGGGCAGCAAGGCAGTTCCTTTTCGACAAGAACCCGTATCACTTCAAGAATGATCGCAATTGCGCTCTTATCGTCCGCCCCTAATATGGTGGTTCCGTCACTCGTGAAAACGCCGTCTTTAAAAACCGGTTTCACACTGCATCCGGGCTCAACCGTATCCATATGAGCGCTTAAAAGAAGCGGCTCCAGGGGTCTGTTCCCCTTGAATTTAAGAATAAGATTACCTGTATCGCTTCCTGTTCGCTTTTCAGAATCATCCACATGGCAAACCGCGCCCAGAGAATCCGCAATTTTTCGGACTTTGTTTGCGATTGCCCTTTCGTTTCCGGACACGCTATCGATCTCAACAAGCGATTTAAAAAGAGTTGCAAGCCGTTCCCTATCGATCATGTCTTGTATCATCTCATGGATAAATGGGTTGACAGAAAATGAAGAAGAATACTATATTATCGATCTTTTCGGAAGTGCGCAGCTTACTGGTGAGGCTCCCGGACTTCAAATCCGGTGTGAGGCGTTAAACCCGTCTCGGGTGGGTTCGATTCCCATGCACTTCCGCCATTTTTTTTAATTTCAACCTATTATCTTTTTTCTGTTTTAAAATTTTTACCGCAAAACTACGACAAAAAACATTCATGTGGTAGCTATATATACCAACCTCTACAAAACTGCAAACAAAGGGCTGTGATAAGTCAAAACCCCCTTTTTTGTGTGACAAATATGCTATTGAAAATCATGTCGGCCAAATACTAAGCTGCGATTGAGATTGGTGTCAGCGTTGTCCCGGAAGCAAACCGTGTTTCTGCAGCAGCTGGTAAAGCCTTGCCCGGGACATTCCAGAGACGGATATCGCCTTTTTGATATTACCCCCTGCACTTTCCATCAGTTGTTTGACATATAAAGCTTCCGAATGAAGACGGAATGCTTTATACGTGGATATCGGATTACGCGTTTCCACAATTTCTCCTTCTGGAGTTGAGGAGAAAGATCCGTTCAGGATTTCATCTCTATCGCTGATCCTATCCTTCAATATTTGAATCCGAAACTCCGTGGGCAGGGCATGAGGGAACAATGTCGACTCTCCGATACAGTTGGCAACAGCTGCTCGAAGAAGACCATGCAGCTCACGGATATTCCCCGGCCAGGAATATTTCCGCAATGCTTCAATGAAATCTCCGGACATGCCTTTTGTAGTGATCGCCATCTCCTTGCAGATAGTTTCAATACAATAAGCGGCCAGCAGCCGGATATCATCCTTTCGCTGTCGTAATGGCGGCAGATGAATATGAAATGTGGAAAGTCTGAAATACAAATCTTCTCTGAATCGCCCGGCTGAGATCTCTTTTTGCAGATTCTTGTTTGTTGCTGCGACCAGTCTGAAATCGCTGTATTGGTCCGTTGCACTGCCCAAAGGGCGAAAAGACTTATTCTGCAGCACGCGTAAAAATGATTTTTGCGTTTCCACGGGCAGATCTCCGACTTCGTCCAGGAACAACGTCCCCTTGTCAGCCTGTAGGATCATGCCTTCCGAATCTCTATCAGCGCCTGTAAATGATCCTTTACAGTGGCCGAACAATAGGCTTTCCGCCAGGGTCGATGTGATATTCGTGCAATCAATCGTAATAAACGGTTGATTATAACGCGGACTGTTGGCATGAACGGCTTTTGCAAACAACTCTTTGCCGGTCCCGGTTTCTCCGGTTATCAGCACGCTGCCGAAAGCATTTGCGGCCCTT
>DUZK01000310.1 GCA_013349495.1 Deltaproteobacteria bacterium | reverse complement strand
TTACTCAATATCTGCGTCTTCTTTAACTTGACAATGATCAGGCTGTGCTTAAATTTTGACTGAAATTCTCTCCCAGAAGCAAATAAACACTCATCAAAGGAGGTTTAATCATGCCAATCGTCAGATGGGACCCGTTCAGGAGAATGGCGGCACTGCAGGATCAAATTAATCGGCTCTTTGATGATTCCTTTGACGGCCCAGGCTCCCGGGATGATGAACTGGATGCGTGTGCATGGCGGCCTGTGGTGGATATTTATGAGACCGGACATGGCGTGGTGTTAAAGGCCGAGCTTCCCGGAGTCAGCAAAGAAAACGTAGCGTTAGAGGTTAAGGATAACTCGCTGGTCATCAAGGGCGAGCGGTTTCCGGATCAAGACATCGGCGAGGAGAATTACTTCCGAAAGGAACGGTGTTTCGGTTCTTTTTATCGGTCTTTTGCCATGCAGGATGCCATTGAACCGGAAAAAATCAAAGCCAAGTTCAAAGATGGAATTCTTGAAATAGAAATCCCACGACCGGAAGTAGAGACGCCGAAACAAATCAAAGTCGACATCACCGAATAAATACGGCATCACTCTCCCTTCCTGGGATTGACAAGATGGCGCAGCCAGTGAAAAAAGGCATTCCCCTTCAGCATCTCCCGATCCATGATTTCAAATTCCTTTTTGAGTCGAACCGGGTCTGAAAACCATTCTTTTCTGGCCGTCATATGCGTATCCGAATCCAACTTCTTTACCACTACAGCCGGATTGCCGGCGGCAATGGAGTCGGGAGGAACATCTTTGGTTACCACCGAGCCGGCTCCGATGATGCTGTTTTCACCGATGGACACACCTTTACAGACGATTGCGCTATCTCCGATCCACACGTTATTGTGAATCCGAACCGGCGAGCCAAGACCCGGTGAAACCCGATTATATAAGCCGTGCCAGTCGGAATCGGTAATGTAGACTTTGCTGGCAAGCATACAGCTGTCGCCGATATCAATCTTTCTGGACGCACTGATCCTGACCCCCGGACAGATCAGGCAATAGTCACCGATGCGGATGTCGCCTCTGCTTTCAAAAGAGGACCACACGGATAGCCGGGTTTTCATATCGGGTGCTGCGATAACATGGGCGTACTTGCCCAATTCAATGGAGGGACCGAAGATCTCAACATGCCAGGGTTTGATAAATATGGAATGATCGCCAAGGGATTCAAACTGCGGTCGTAAGTAACGGCGGGTGTAAAATCCTTGAAATTTCAAATACGCCTTTTTGATAAAGAAAGGCCGATGGTCTCTTATCAAACCGGCACATCCCTCTTCTGTTCGGACCGTAACCCATGATAGAATAATCGGCTGGCCGGTGTGAGATGATACAGGGCGTCAGCGGCCAGAAGTACGGCGGCATTGGTCCATGTTAACTTCTCCTCCGGCCATATCGTCATATCCGGAAGCGTGTACCCGCACCAGTACGAACCGTCTTCGTATCTTTTATCCGAAATCCAGTTGAAAACTATTTCCGAAAGCGCTCGATTTCCCATTGCCGCAAGGGTCATGGTGAGTTCACAGGTCTCGGCAACTGTGATCCATGGCCGGTCTGAAACGCAGCGGACGCCGTGATCGTTAACAACATACTTTTTCCAGAACCGATCGATCCGCTGTTTTGCTGCCGCCCCGGTGAGCACACCGGCCAGTACGGGATAGAACCAATCCATGGCATATCTGGATTTGGTCATATTGAACAGGTACGGTTTGAATCGGATGGCTTGCCCCAACAGATGTTGCGATGATACCCATCTCCGATTCGAAAAGCCCAGCACCTTGCCGATAGCCAGAGCGCAGCGGATACTCATATAGATGGAGCACGATCCGGTTAATAGAGCCATGTGATCCACCTCGCCTTCCGGGCTGATGGCCCAATGGATTTCTCCCCCGGGAGCCTGGAGGCGGAGAGCGAAGTCAATTGCCTTTTCAACCGTCTCCCACATTTCAAGCAGAAACCGCTTATCGCCCGTGATCAGATAGTAGTGAAGCACGCCGGCAGCGATATACGTGGACATATTTGCATCTTTGGTTTTATCTTCGGGTATGCCCTTTCCATAAGCTGTATACCAGCACCCTTCCGGAAGCTGTTTATTTGCCATCCAATCATATGCCGCCCGTGCTTCCGCCAGATATCCGGCGATACTGAGTCCCATGGCCGATTCCACAAGATCCCAAGGATCGGTTTTGCCCCCCGGGTTCCACGGGATTTCGCCATCCCGGCGCTGTACTTCGGAAATCTGTCTCCCCAACGCCTGGATGTCAATGGAAAGCGCCGTTTTTGAGAGATATGGTCTTGTTTCCATAGTTGCCGCAAATCGGTACGTAATGGAGTTCCGTAGGTTTTTACCCATACTGTGGAATCGAATCACATGCAAGGGTAATCTATCCCGACCCTGGCAACATTGTTCGAACGATGGTTGTTCCCTGCCGAAGAGAATCATAAAAATTCCAAGCACCAAAAAACAAATCCCAAATAAATTCCAATGACCAAAATATAAAATTCAAAACATTCGTACCAGTCACGAGAAATTAAATAAGGCGCCAGAATGTTTCGGTCATTGAATTTTCTAATTTGGATATTGTTTGTATTTTGAGTATTGAGATTTGGGATTTTAGTCCGATATCGGTGTAAGAAAACTGTTTTTATATGCCCAGGTTAATATCGACATGGACGTTACAGTGATTCAAGGGCAAATTCTATTGACATGGAATTAGCCTTGCTGTATTTCAGGTGAATTCATAATTCTTATAATTTTTTAAAGGGGTTATCTCAACTCTTATGGTTCTTTTTTATTACATGTTTAACACCTGCTGGATAAAGGATACTCAAATTGGAAGTCATTGTCTTATTGAAACAGGTGCCATCCACCGAATCAGAGATAAAAATTGCAGAGGACGGCCGGTCCATTCAGGAGCATGACATCAAATGGGTCATCAACCCATACGATGAATTTGCCGTTGAGGAAGCGCTCAGAATCCGGGAAGCACATGGCGGGACCGTGACGATTCTATCCGTCGGACCGGAAAGAACCGTTGAAGCCATTCGGACGACTATGGCCATGGGCGCCGACCGGGGCATCTTGATCAACGATGCTGAATCTGCACCCCTTGACGGTCTCCAAACCGCCCGATGGATTG
>DUZK01000309.1 GCA_013349495.1 Deltaproteobacteria bacterium | reverse complement strand
TTCGTTGTGTGCCAGCTGGTAGTACGCTGCAATGGAGCCGTCTTTGTTTTTGCGTTTGGTCATTCTCAGATACATGCTTACTTGATTAGCGTGTATCTATAGCACTGTAAATACTTTTGTGGCCATACCGTGCGCCTACACATTTTGAGAATCACCGATCGGCTAACTATCTGAAATTATTAGATCCGACCTGAAAAATGGGTCGATTTTGGAACCTTTTTTTGCCTACAAACCGAAAACATGAGTCTCGCATAAGTGAGCATAAAACCGAACAGGGCTTCGAATGTGAAAAAGAATCCAAATGGGAAAACACCAAGGTCTTTCAATTAAAAAACCTTCAGGCTGTTGGTTTAACGCTCTCTAATGCACTCTAACAGTCACACGGATTCCAATCGGGTTATCTTTGAGGCCTGTCGGCGGAATTCAACTTGTTTTTTCTGGATAACCAGATATATTTATTCTTACTTGCCTAATTCAGTCAGTTTCCATCTGCCACCTTTAAGATAGGGGGGACAAAAGGTATAACGGGTCCGTCCACATGTTCAGTGATCATTGCCGGTCCTTTTCAGAAAGGTGAGATGTTTACATCCTTGGGTTGTTACGGTGGACGATTGTACGTAAAGATAAAAACGGAGGAAACGTTCATTGGGTTTCCTATCCTATAGAAATGTTGGATGATATCGTGGTGGCGCTGGAAACAATCCTTCGCGACAGGCCGGATATTAACAATTTTATTGAAGAACCTGTGGAGACATACCATGTAGCCACTCCGGAGGAAATCAAGGCTCAAGTCGAAAAAGGCGAGCTTGGAGAAACGGTGGAATAAAGCCGGATCTAAGCAGAAAGGAGAATGAGAGTGAAAGAAGAGACAGCAGATATTGCCATTAAAGGAGGGACACTGGTTACCAGCCAAGCAATCAATCGGGGCGTTATTTATATTAAGGACGGTCGGGTAGAAAGCATAGAGCCTGAGGATAGCAATCGCTCGGCTTTTCGAGTCATTGACGCCACTGGCAAATATGTGCTTCCGGGGATAATCGACGCACATTTGCATCCTGTGTACGCGGATAAGATCGACACCCTTTCCCAGTCTGCCGCTTTTGGAGGAATAACCACCCTTATCCCATTCATCGGTGCTATCCGGGCGTGGGGTAAAACCGGTGATCTTTATGACGCGGTCACGGATTTTATCAAAGAGGGGGAAGAGAAGTCGGCTGTCGACTTTGGAATCCACTGCAGCTTGTGCCATGATGATATGGAAACGGTGGCAGAGGTGATACCGAAAGTCGTCGATCTCGGCGTCATTTCTTTCAAGGCGTTTATGGCATATTCCAAAAGAGGGATGAAGCTTGAAGATGGCGAATTGATGAAAGTTATGGAAATTGTAGCAGGAAACGATGCGTTTTTTGCAGTCCATGCCGAGAATGGAACGATTCTAGACTATCTGGAAGAGAAATTTGTCTCCGAGGGACGGCTTGGGCCCGAGATGTATCCCCTTGCACAACCCAACATCGCAGAGGCCGAAGCGGTTTTTCGAATCCTGACCCTTGCCAAGATCATTCAGTGTCCCATGTATCTTCCGCATTTGAGCGCTTCGGAATCGCTTCAGGTGGTCAGGCTCTTTAAAGAGTGGGGGGAACCGCGCTTTTTCAGCGAGACCTGCGTTCACTATTTGACCCTTACAGATGACGAAATGAAAAAGAGAGGATCCCTTGCAAAGGTGGGGCCGCCTTTGAGGAAGCCAAAGGATGTAGAGAATATGTGGAAAGCGGTGGATGAGGGACTGATCGACGTGATCGCCTCTGATACCGCCGGGCATCTTGTCAAGTCCAAAGAGCCCCTGTGGGAGAACGTATTCAAGGCACCTTCCGGACTCCCCGGAGTGGAGACGCTGTTTACGGTGGCCTATGATGAAGGGGTCAACAACGGTCGGGTGACCCTGCCGCTGATGGTAAAGCTCATGTGTGAGAATCCCGCCCGCATTTTCGGACTGTATCCCCAAAAGGGGGTCTTGCAAAAGGGTTCGGACGCCGATCTTGTCATATTCGACCCGACCCTGCCTCACACGATTCGGGCGGACGCCCAGCATGCAAAAGTCGACTACAGCATGTACGAGGGAAGAGCGTGTGTGGGAGCCCCGGTATTGGTGATGCAGCGGGGCAATGTTTTGGTAGAAAACGGTGAGTTAAAAGCCTCATCCGGTCAGGGAAAATACCTTCCGAGAAAAAATATCGCATTTAAATAGGAGGCAAGCCATGGGAACAAGGGAAATCAAAGTTGCAGTGCTTCAGGTCAAAACAATGCCGGGTTCCAGCAGAGAGGAAAAAGTGGAACACATCCTGCCGCTGATCCAAAAGGCGTCAGAAGATGGATGCCAGATTATCATGCCGCCGGAGCTCTGTACCACAGACTATGAGAAGTTTTACACGAAAGATCCCGAGTACTTTAAACTGGCCGAGCCGGTACCGGGACCCACGACGGAAGCTGTTGGAGAACTGACCAAGAAATACAAAAATTACGTGATCATGCCCCTTTTTGAAAAGAAGGCACCCGGAATCTATTATAATTCTGCACCGGTGGTGGGTCCGGAAGGATCTGTCGTCGGTAACTACCGGAAAACCCAGGTTGCGGGAGTTCAGGTTTTGGAAAAGCTGTATTTCCGGCAGGGGAATGCATTCGCGGTTTGGGAAACCGTGTTTGAACCCAATGCGAAGTTCGGCACCATTATCTGTCACGATCGGCGGTACCCGGAGACGTCCCGCATCCTCGCTATGATGGGAGCTGAGATCATGTTTTGTCCCACCGCCGCTCCCGGCTATGCGGGGGGGGTGCATTGGGAACTGGTCAACAGGGCACGATCGGTGGATAACGGGATGTTTACGGTTTATTCCAACCGCATCGGAACCGAGTGGAAGAAGGAATACTTCGGTGAGAGTATGATCGTCAATCCGTTTGGTGAAGTGATTGCCAACGGCGGTAAAGACGAAGACGCCGTGGTATCGGCGGTGTTGGATCTGGATCAGGTTGATGAAGCACGGATCGCCGTACCGACCTTAAGAGATCTTCGAAACGATTTCTGGATGAAGTACTACTGTCGTCCGCAGTATGATGAACTTCTATAAGAATGTATCCGGATCGATTTTCTGGTGGCTGATACAGGGATCACCGTACGGATGGATT
>DUZK01000308.1 GCA_013349495.1 Deltaproteobacteria bacterium | reverse complement strand
CTAATGTGCGAGTTTCATACGTCTGCGAATCGGGTTGCCTTCACCGCCGAATCGACTTGACTTGGGTTTTCTGGATAACCAGATAACGTTTTTAGTTTTTTCATGGAAATTTTGATCATAAAGCGCTCTATCTTTTCCTACTGTGGGTCGAGAAAATCTTTTAGATTGATCACTTTATCATCTTTTTTCAAGGACTCTTGCATATTGGCCCAGGACCCTTTAACTTTTTGCTTGCGAAGCTCCTGGATGGCAGACTGCAACTCCGGGCTGGTATCGATAAGCTTCTGAATCTGCTCATTCAATTCCTGCCAGCTTTCGTTTAAATCATCGGTATTCAGTTGGAAACCGCCAAGGTCTGCCAACAGTGCGCCCAGGTGCGATAATAATCCGTAATGTGTCGTACCCTGAAGGTAATACGGACAATGGGACCAGAGGCTGATACAGGTGATCCCCCTCTTGGGGCCTTCTGAATTTATCAGGGAATGAATCGCGCCGGGTCCCTGATATGAAACCGTTGAAATATTTTTTCCCTTCAGTTGCTGAGAAGTCGTTTCGTTTGAAGAATATCCCGAAATAATCCGGTCTGTATGAAGCACACTATCATACATGCTTCCCAGGGTGATGAGGGTCTCAACACCCAGTTTTTTGCATAAAACAAATAATTCGTCCACAAACTGAAACCATCTCAGGCTCGGTTCATCAGCCCTGAAAATCACCACATCGCCGACACCTTCATCGGTTTTTACCCCGAAAAAAGATCCGCCCGGAGGGGAGAGGCTTTTTAACTTGCCATCTTCAATGTTCACCAGAGGCCGCAATTCATCAAATCGATAAAACACATCCGGATTGAGACCGGCAAATTTTTTGGCATTCAGTTTGCCGATAAGATAGGTCGTCATCCCTTTGGAGACATTCAGGGCGTTGCCCCAACCGTCAAAGCCCGCGATGAGGATGGGATTATTCAACTCCGGCAACTCGGTGATATTGATTCCGGTATCGCTCATATGGGTTATTTTACATTGGGGTCAGTGAAAGTCAAGAATAGAAGAAACCTTCGGCTCAAAGCTCAGGGTTAATGACATTCGATCGGCATCCACCGATACGCTTATTGAAACTCAAAACTCAGAACCCAGAATTCTGAACTCAGAACTCAACCCTGTGAAAATCCCGTAACCCAGGCAAGTAAAAGGACCGCCCAGAAAATCCCGGCACAATACTTCTGTCCGGCAATTGATGTTTTGCGGTTGAAATGCAGAGCATAAACCAGACCCAGAATAGAACCGGCCAAAAAACCGAAAAGATGGGCCGTGATGTCCGTATGTTTACCCGAGCCAAGGAAGCCGAGCAGCGCCAGCCCTCCGGCAAGGGGCAGCCACGCCCTCATCCGGCCTTTTGGCAACCGTATCTTATTAACAAATTGATGGGCGGATAGAATACCAACCGCACCGAATATTGCAGTTGATGCCCCGATTGAAATATGACCGGATTGTATAAGGATGGCATTGGCAAAATTCCCGATGATGCCGGCAGAAAGAATCATCAACCAGCCGACCCCCCAACCCATATTGCTTCCCACAGCCGTACCCAATACGGCGATACCCACGACATTTCCGGCAAGATGCACACCATCGGCATGCAGCATTAAAGCAGTTATCGTCCTGAAAAATTCTCCCTTTAAAATGAGATCCGCTGACGCACCGTACGCTCGAATCAGTTCCGGGTGGTCTTTTCCTGTCAAAAAAATGAGATGGCACAACACCAATACAGCAGCAGCCCAGACTCCTGAATAGGTTTTCTGATAGCCGGTGCCTTCTGCATCCACAAGAGCCGGATGGTCCGTATCTGTGTTTTCCCGGAAATATTGTTTAATGGAATTAAGAGCGATTGTGAGATTCTCTTCTTCCACCCAAATCTCCCAACCCGTATCTCCTTTTTTCACACGGTAGGCGATGCCGGATGAAGATAGCACGAGACCGCAGGTATCGGCCTGCTCTGTGGTAAGATTATCGAATAACGCCTTCACTCAGACGAGGACCTCAATTTTTCAATTGAGCATTCAAACCCAATTGAGATATGACTGATTAACTGTTGAAACCATAATAGCCGGGAACCGACAATGAAAATATTATACACCTCGGACATTCACACAAGCGACAATCTGCTTTCTGATGTGTTGGCACAATCCGAAAATCATGCGGTTGATGCCGTGATCATCGGCGGCGATTTGATTCCCCGACAAATTCCGAAAAGAGATCTCCCGAAAGAACTTAAAGCACAGGATCAATATATTGAAAATACCCTTATTCCTCAAGTCATGAGATTTAAAGAAAAAAGTGAGTCCGCAATCTATCTGGATTTGAGCAATTTTGATTTTTCCTATCCCCGCAGACTGCTGGAACAGCATCAGGGCAGATTGTATCGTCTCCTGCATATGCAAAAGCATCCTTTAACCCAAGCCGTTGACATTATTGGATATATGATGGTACCGCCCACACCGTTCAAGAAAAAGGATTGGGAAAAAATAGATTCTATGGATTTCCCTTACCCGAAAGGCAACAGGGTTTTGCTTAAAGGAGTTGTTTCAGATAGCGGAGGACTGCAAGATACCATCATTGATTTGGCTTCACATGACACCATTGAATCTGATCTGTCAGAACTGGAGCACTTCATTGACAAACCTTTTATTTTCGTGGCCCACGCCCCACCCTATGAAACTCCGCTGGATATGACTGGTGACGGACGACATGTGGGCAGTTTGAGCATCAGACAATTTATAAAAAAGTGGTCCCAAAAGGGGCTGCTTCTGGCATCCCTCCATGGCCACATCCATGAATCACCCATGGTTTCAGGATCGGTTGCAACCCGTATTCATGATGCCATCAGCATCAATCCGGGGCAGAATCATGGTCCCAATGCCGAACTCCGATATGTGCTGCTGGAACTGTCGGATGATCATAGAACTCCGACCGTCAAAATCCTTTTAAAACCCTAACCCGGATAAACCGAAAATTCCAAATCACAAATATCAAATACCAAACAAATCACAATGACCGAAATTCAAAATCCCAAACATGCCTAAGTGCTCTAATTCGTAAATTCGATGACGTATTTTTACCAGGACGACTATCCTGTATAAGCTGAAATCGAAAAGTTTAAATTTGAAGTGCCTAAAGTGAGCTAAAGTTGAGGAATGCGCTT
>DUZK01000307.1 GCA_013349495.1 Deltaproteobacteria bacterium | reverse complement strand
CCCCTTTGCATGAATTTCGATCTGGATTCCGTGGTCATGGCGAATCATCTGTGCAACCGTCACGGACTCGATACCATATCCTTAGGGGTGTGCATTGCCTTTGCCATGCATCTTTATGAAAAGGGAGTCCTGACAAAGGAAAACGCCGGAATAGAGATCAAATGGGGAGACAAGGAGGCTATTCTGAAGTTGATCGATCTGGTTATCCGGCAGGAAGGAATTGGAAAGCTTCTCTCCAAAGGGGTGAAATTGATGGCGGAGGAGCTGGGTGTGGATCCCGAAGAGGCGGCTCATGTAAAGGGGCTTGAGTTCCCGATGCATGATCCAAGGGCATATCAGGGCGCAGCGCTTTCCTATGCGGTGGGCCCCCGGGGTGCCTGCCACCTGAAGGGGGGATTTTACAGCTTTGACGCGCCGGGAACCGAAGTGGGATTGGAACTCGGGATTACATTTACCGATAAAAACGATCCGCGCCAGAAAGGGGCGCTGACCGCCAAAATATTGCGGTTTTGTGAACTTTACAATAGCTTTACCTTATGTCAATTCTCTCCCTTGCCTGCGTCCATGATTGCAAATATCCTTTCGACAGTCACGGGAAACGATTTCAAGACCATGGATCTGCTCACATTCGGTGAACGCTCCCTGAACCTGAAGCGGGCCATTAACAACATGCTGGGAGTAACCCGTAAGGATGACAGACTGCCCGCAATCGCAAGCAGGGCGCTGAAAGAGGGCGCCACTGCGGGAAGAGAGCCCGATATGGACCTCATGCTGAAAGAGTTCTACGACGTGAGTCAGTGGGACTGGGATACGGGAAAACCTAAAAGGTCAAAACTGATTGCGCTGGGACTTCAGAAGGTTGCTGAAGACCTTTATGCGTAACTTTTTATTTTAACGAAAGCAGACAATCAAAAAGCAAACGCCCCAAAGGTAATGGGGCGTTTGCTTTTCCAAAGCATGTGTTCCTGCATTGTTTCGTTTACAGACTTCATCAGCAATAAAATCGAAAATCGGGACATGCTTAACAGGCAGTTGCATTTAATTTTGGGTCTTGACAGGCACTTCGGATAAATTATTACCTCTATTATAGTCAATGCCCTTGAATTTTTTAGTGTTTTTCTTCAGTAATCCCCTGATCGGGTTAAAAAATGAAGCACCATCATTTTTTGTTTACGAGCCATGTTTTCAAGATCAGGCGTATTATAATAGGATAGGAGCAAGCCATGCCCCAAGCCACTTCAAATGGAATTCAAATCGAATATGACACGATCGGAGAAAGTTCTTCGTGGCCCTTGCTCCTGATTATGGGGGTTGGCTGTCAGATGATTTGCTGGGATGATGAATACTGTTCGCAGTTGGCAGAAAAGGGCTTTTATGTCATACGATTCGATAATCGCGATACCGGTCTTTCAACAAAATTTGAAAACGCCGGGAAGCCCGATTTGATGGATGCCTTTAACACTATACTGAAGGGTCAAAAGATTGAACCCGCTTACACCATTGAGGATATGGCCGATGATGCAATCGGATTGCTGGACACGTTGAATATTGATCAGACGCATGTTTGCGGAATCTCCATGGGTGCCGCTATTGCTCAGACCATGGCCATCAGACACCCCGCACGGGTTTTGAGCATGACCTTAATTTATGGTACGACAGGAAGTTCAAAGCTCCCGCCCCCAAAGCCTGAAGCATTGAATTTTTTTATTTCTCCGCCTCCGGAAACCCGGGAGGAAGTTATTGTCCATTTTGTCAACGGGTGCCGGTTGCTTTCAGGGTCTGGTTTTGATTTTGATGAACAATGGCATCGGGATATGGGCGCTCGCATCTATGATCGTTGTTTTTATCCCCAGGGTGCAGCCAGGCAAATTCTGGCAATACTGGCACAGGGAAGCCGTAAATTGGCACTTGCAGCCGTGACTGTACCGACACTGGTTATCCATGGCACGGACGATCCAATCAGTCCGGTGGAAGGGGGAAAAGATATAGCTGCTACAATTAAGGGATCGGAACTAATGATAATCCCCGGGATGGGGCATGACCTGCCGGCCGGTGGCGCGTGGAACCTTATCTTCGAAAAAATTGAGGAATTTATTAAAAGGGTTGAAAATAATTGACATAAAAAAATAGAAAAAATCGCTAATATGAGAAGAATGGCGCGCCCGGCAGGATTCGAACCTGCGACCTACGGATTCGTAGTCCGGCACTCTATCCAGCTGAGCTACGGGCGCGTAAGGATTGAAGAATCACAATTGATAAGGTAAAACTTTTCAATTGTCAATGAGAAGTTTATCCGGTTTAGGTAAAAATGAAACACGAAACGTTTATGAAATGTGCGCTGGATGAAGCGGAAAAGGCTCGGCAGCATGGCGAGATTCCAATCGGAGCGGTTCTCACATCTCTGGATGGTGAAATCCTGTCTTCTGCCTGGAATCAGACCATCCGTCAACATGATCCCACTGCCCACGCCGAGATACTGGCATTACGAATGGCTGCTAAAAAAATAAAAAATTACAGATTATTGGATACAGTTCTTTATGTGACGCTTGAGCCGTGTATCATGTGTATGGGCGCCATTGTGCACGCGCGTGTAAAACAGGTTGTGTTCGGGGCCTATGATTTGAAATGGGGTGGTGCCGGATCAATAATCAATCTGGCTGAAGAGGAGAAGCTCAATCATAAAGTGGAAGTCATCAGCGGGATTTGTGAGAGCGACTGCCGGAATATAATTCAAACTTTTTTCCGGGAAAAACGAAAATCTGTTGCAAGAAAGGTCATCTTGCCCTAATAAAAGGAGTCCGTCTTGGCATGAACTCAATTCTAGTCGAATTCAACTGGTGGATTGAAATATACGGAATCCAAAGGAGTTTCCTGTGGCAAATATTGTAATCATCGGAACACAGTGGGGTGATGAGGGAAAAGGTAAAATTGTCGATCTTCTTGCGGAATATGCCGACTATGTGGTTCGTTTCCAGGGAGGGAACAACGCAGGGCATACAATGGTCGTGAATGGCGAACAGTTTATCAGTCACCTTGTTCCATCCGGTATCCTGCAGGGTAAAACCTGTTTTATCGGAAACGGCCTGGTTGTGGATCCGGAAGTTCTGATTGAGGAGATTGATTATTTGACGGAAAAAGGGATTTCAGTGGGGCCCGAGAATCTGAAAATCAGTGAAAGGGCTCAGGTGATCATGCCCTACCACAAAGCTG
>DUZK01000306.1 GCA_013349495.1 Deltaproteobacteria bacterium | reverse complement strand
TTCCGTCAAGCGCGTTCCGGGAATCGATGGCCTTCCGATCGTAGTAAGGGATCACCTTGTGGTCCGTGACCCTGCCGACAATGGTATCTCCCTTATATTTTTCGGAAAACCGGGAAAGATCGACTGAAACAATATCCTCCGGCCTGGCATATATGGGATACCGGTATTCCGGCGTCTTTTCAGCCTGTCCGGAAAGGATGGGCTCGAAATATCCGGTGAAGAGGACCCGGCCCCCTTTTTTTCCTCCCACCGACCGGTACACCCAATAGTTATGGGTAATATATTCTCTCATTTCCCGAGAATCGGGCCGGGTGCGGATAAATGCCAGAAAATGTTCAAGGGTATGTATCATATGGCGGGCGGCGAACTGATCTTTTCCGAACTGAAACTTACGCGTCTTTGGTATACGATTGTAAAACGCCAGGCTTTGGACCACCCCGTGCTCCAGGCCGTCTAAAGCCATGTCGTCAAGAAGGGCGGGGTAATCAGACGGATGAATTTTTTTCAATACTGTTTTTGGAGAGGGTTTCAATCCTTGGGATAAGCGGGCACACCCGGCGGTCCAGAACAGGATTCCGACAAGCGCCAACGCGAGGACGGCTTGAGAAGGCTTTCTATATATCATGGCTTTTTTCTGTACAATCCGCTTTTGCCGCCGGTTTTCTCCACCAGACAGATCTCTGAAATAACCATCTCCCGATCATAGGATTTACACATGTCATAAATGGTAAGTGCTGCAATTGAGACGGATGTGAGCGCTTCCATTTCGACCCCGGTTTGGTCGGTTGCTCGGACGGTTGCTTCGATGCGGATGGAGCGTGCATCCGTATCCGGAAAAAAATCCACCTGGGCGTGGGTGATATGGAGCGGATGGCACATGGGGATGAGAGAAGCCGTCTGCTTGGCTCCCATGATCCCGGCAATCCGAGCCGTCTCCAGCACATTTCCCTTTTTGACGGATTGGTCTCGAATTTTTTCTAAGGTTTCGGGCGTCATGGAAATCCTTCCCTGTGCAGTGGCACTTCGAACCGTCGGCTTTTTTTCCGTGACATCCACCATTCGAACCCGACCGTTTTCATCGAGATGGGTGAACTCAGGCATATCTAGATTCCTCCAAACAAGTGTTCACAGATTCCGGGTTTACCCGCCTTTGGCGGCGCCGTAGGCGACCAGGGTTCACCGTTGCAGGGTAGAACGCTGAGTCCGTGAACGGTTACGATAAATGTTCATTTTGCACTCTCGTTTTCTATTTTTAGCGCCCGGTCAAGGTCTTCAGGCGTGTTGACATTGAAAAACGTCAGAAGCTCGGGGTCCTTTTCGCGCAGGACCGACTCTTTGATCTTCTTGATCCGTCCCTTCCGGAAGCTCTGGCTGATTTTAAAGCGGTTTTTCCCTAAATTGCCTTCAATGGTTGACAGCATCTGCTTTGAGTAAACAGCACACAAAGGTTCCAAGCCTTCGGATGTTTCCGGGAGAATGACATCCCATCGGGGATCCATGGCGCTTAAAAGAATTCTTATCACCGCTTCATTAAGAAACGGCGTATCACCGGCGCAAATGAAAGCGTAATCGTTTGATGCATAGAAGAGGCCGGCATGGATCCCTGTGAGCGCACTTCGAACCGGAATTATATCTGTGGCAATCATTGCATCCCATTCCGTGTAGTTTATCGGCGAATTGGTAACCAGAATAATTTCTTCAAACAAATTCGCGAGTACTGCGAAGATGCGTTCAATGATTCGTGTTTCACCAAACCGGATAAGCGCTTTCTCTCTTCCCGAAAAGCGTTGATTCAGGCCGCCTGCCAATATTACACCGGTACAGGGAAACTTCATAATACGGTCACACTCTGTTGCGCGACAAATTGAGGGTCGCCGATCACCATATGAGAATCATATAGTAAAATCAAGGCGTATGATCTTTTGGAATATGGTATTAGATCATTGAACTTTGCTTGATCTGTGATATAGAAATGTAGGAATGTACGGCGTTATTTTCGTGATCCGTGATCGTTCGCGCCGATTTATTTCAAAATTATAAACGGAGCAGTGTGATGAACAGCAATGTCATTATCTCAGATGCAGCAGACATTGATCGTATCTTGACCCGGATAACCCATGAGATCCTGGAAATTCACAGGGGTGCCGAAAACCTCTCTTTGATCGGGATCCAAACCCGCGGCATCTACCTGGCCAGAAGAATTCAATCAAAAATCCAGAATATCGAGGGGGTTAACATATTGACCGGGGATATGGATATTACCCTTTACCGGGATGATTGGACCCGTATCAGTCACCAGCCCATTGTTCAGGCGACCGATATTCCTTTTTCGGTGGATAATAAACAGATCATATTGGTGGATGACGTGTTGTTTACCGGAAGAACGACAAGAGCGGCCATGGACGCTTTGGTGGATTTCGGCCGGCCGGCTCGAATCGAACTTGCGGTTCTCGTGGACCGGGGGCATCGAGAATTGCCCATTCAAGGCAACTATGTAGGCAAAACCGTCGATACGCGCCGATCCGAGACGGTAAATGTGATGGTCTCAGAACATGACGGCAAAGACTTGGTGATTATCGAATCAGGGGAGAGTCGTGAGTAGCAAGGAGCATCGGATAGCGGCCCCGAAAACTGCAACCATCGGCATATTGACCGTTTCCACCACAAGAGCATTGGCCGATGATAAAAGCGGAAGTTGGATAGCAAAACGGGCCAAGAAAGAAAAATATGATGTTCTCTTTCACGAAGTAGTCCCTGATGATAGAGCTGTCATTCGTGAAACCGTTTTCGACGTTATTCGCCGCCATACACCGGATGCCATTCTCATAACCGGTGGAACGGGTATCAGCAGCAAGGATGTAACCATTGAAGCCATCCGCCCGATTCTTGATAAAGAACTTACGGCGTTTGGGTGTATCTTTTCTCAGCTCAGTTTTGAAGAGATCGATTCAGCGGCCCTGTTATCTCGTGCAACCGCCGGTGTTGCCGGAAAAACGCTTTTATTCTGTATGCCCGGAAGCCTGGCGGCCTGCAAGCTGGCCTGCAAGACTCTCATTTTCCCGGAACTTGGGCATATGGTAAAACATTTGTTCGAATCTTAACGTCGTTTTTTTCCTTATAGGAGAATATTCTATCTGTTATATCCTGCCTTGAAATTTCTAGTTGGTACAAAATTTGCTTTCTAATAGACCATGAATTTCCATAAAATCGGAATTGAGGATTCACAGCCCGACTTAGGAGCATTTAATCAGCCGAAACAATAATTGTATCTGGTTATCCAGAAAACCCAAGTCAAGCCGATTCGGCGCTGAAGGCAACCCGATTCGCAGACGTATGAAACTCGCACATAAGGGGGCGTAACACCGAACAGAGCACCGACT
>DUZK01000305.1 GCA_013349495.1 Deltaproteobacteria bacterium | reverse complement strand
AGCCGTCCCATCTCTTTATAATGCTTCGGGCTGTGGGCCATAATCAGAAGCTTGTTTTTCGAGTGGAAATCCACCAGGCGCCCCATGGCCGGTTTTTCTTCCCGGTTTTCACGCCAGCGCATCAGCGCAAACACCCGTTCGATAAAGTTTTCTCTGATCTTGGGGTCGTGCAATCGTCCATCTTCTTCAACCGGAATTAACGGGAAATGATCCATAAATGCCCGTGCAAACATGCCGACTCCTGTTTGTGCCGGCACCCCTTGATCATTGTAGACCTTCACCCGACTCATTCCGGAACTGGGCGACTTGCTCTTGAAGATAAACCCGCATAGATTTTCTATTTCCAGTGCTTTTATCCGTTTCTTTGCCCAACGGATCATTTTTTGCGTGTGATCCACTCCGGTTTTCCGGGTCACCAGTCTTGGATTTTCCGGGGTTCCCACCAAACGCATGGCTTCCCTGGGGGTTCCCAGGCCGCATTCTACTTCCGGGCAGACGGGCACATATTCCATATACTGACCCAAGGTGTCGATGAGATACCGATCCCGCTGGTGCCCGCCATCGTATCGGACCGGCTGGCCCAGTAAGCAGGCGCTGATTCCGACCTTAATTTTTTCTTCCATTAGGATATCTCCATAGGTCCGGTCTGTCCCAGAGTAACGATACCCAGATACCCGTCGATGGTGAGCAGATCTCCCGTTTTGATGAGAACCGTGGCATCGGCGACGCCGGTGACACAGGGCAGTCCGTATTCTCTGGCGATGATGGCGCCATGGATCAGCATGCCGCCCCGTCTCTCAACGACACCGGTTGCCAGAGGAACCACAAACGTCATGTTGGGATCGACGGCGTCGCAGACCAGGACTTCACCGCTTTTAAATTCCGAAAGGTCTGAGGTTTCCTGAATGACCCGTGCCGGTCCCTTGGATATGCCGGGGCCGGCGGGCTGTCCGGTGAGCTGTCTGGCCTGAAGGGTGTCGGGAGCCGAGACTTTCTCACGGGTCTGAAGGATTGTTTTTGCAACCGGCTGATAATTTTTATCCGATAGCGCTTTGATCACCTCCTCGGGATCTTCACTATCCAAAGAAAGGTTACGATCTTCCAGCAGCCGCTGCCTGGCTTCGGTGACGGCCCCCAACATCTGGGCCTCGATTCGACCCAGATGAATATTGTCATCGTCCCGAAGACGATGACTGGCTCGCGCCAGATCCAGCAAATCCGCCATTTGATCCCGTTCTTCTCCATCAAAGCGATGAAGAAATTCCGATCTAAGCTTTTCTATATCTCGCCCAACGGATCCTTGCCTTTCCGACATCGGGTGATCCGCCATTTCAAGAAGCACTTTGATCATGGCATCGGAGCCAATATTGCATTGGGTGCCCCCGGTTACCGGGCATGACAGATCACCGAATTTTTCCACAAATCGCTCCATTTTATCCTCAAAGGATTTATCCAGTTGATCATATTCGAGTGATGCGAGTTGCTGTCTTAGCATGGTGTCTGTTCTGATCATATCCGCCATGTCTGCAAGGAGCCGGTTTCGTTCGACGCTGGCCATGGCGGTCGATCCCAGAAGATCCATAAATTCGTATGGGTTTTCAGGCCGCATGGCATCGTTATAAACCTGACCGAAAAGGCGCACACCGTGTGCAAAGGGGATGAATTCCTCCCAATAGACCTGGGTCCATCGATTGTTGACGTCCACCCGGTCGCGGATGGCTGAAATCAACGCTTCCGTGGACAAATCGGATAATTTCTCTTTAGACAATCGGTCCGCTTCTGCAATCATCTCCGGAATGAATCGATGTTCGATTCTCTGGCGGAGATCCTTTAAACTCTCAAAGGATCGATGAAGGCTGAGGTACCATTTCCGCTGGTCCTCCGGATGTGATTCCGACAGCGTGGTAATGGGGCGGCATTGCAACAAAAAGATCTCTTGGTTCCGAATGGTCCATTCCATGTCCTGAGGGGCAGCGAACAAGGCCTCCAATCGGAGTACCGTATCAAAAACGGAGGAGGCTTCTTTGTCGGAAAGCGGCGGTTGGCCGGTTTTTTCAGCCGGCAGGCGACAGACTTCCACCCCTTGTCTTCCGGGAACGACGTATTCATCTCTTTGGGCAGGTGTCTTTCCCGTCAGTTTTTTCGAGGTTCGATCAAACATCCATCGATCCGGTTCGATCCTGCCATCCACGAGCCCCTCATTCAATCCGTATACCGCTTCCACCACCCCTTGATATTCGGCGGCGGGGTTCATACTGAAAGCGATACCCGAGCGATCGCCGACTACAATTTCCTGGACCACCACACCCATGGTGCTGGTCTCCGGGGAAAGCCCCAGCTCCTGCCGGTATATCAGCGCCTTGTCCGACCAGAGGGACGCCCAGACTTTCCTCACGGCATCGATGATGGCATCCATGCCGGAGATGTTTACATAGGATTCGTGAAGTCCTGCAAAGGATGTGGCGGCATCGTCTTCCTCAGGGGCAGAAGACCGGACCACAACCGGCCGGCCGCCGAATTTTTGATCCAACCGTTCCCTGAGAGATGTGTCCAGCGCATCGGGCAGGGGGGTCCGGATAAACATATTTCGGATGCGCAGTGAAGCGTCCCATATTTCTTCCCACCGCATGTCCTTAAAATCTTTGCGATTGAGTTCCAGCAGGATCCTTTCTTTCAGACCGGCCTGTTGGATGAATTCCGAATAGGCATGGGTGACGATGCACAATGTGTCCGGGATGTTGAACCCCGCATCGGCCAGGGTTGCCAGCGCATACCCCTTGCCGCCGACACTCGGTTTTTCCTCAGGCCCGATCTGATGGATGGAAAGACACCAATTCATTGGTCCAAATGAAGCTCCATGACGTTTTGAAATCTCCGAACCAGGTAGTAGGATGCGATATCGACACGAATCCATGAACAGGTGGGAGATTTGATGAATGATTCGAGATAAGGGTGTTTATCCAAGTATTGTGCCATAAAACGGTTGTTTACGGCTTTATCGATCTCGGTAGCGCTTCCCATGGCGGTGACCGCTATGGCGGAATGGAGGTCCGACTCCTCATTCAGCCGGCTGTCGATGAGGAAGGCGACCCGAGAATCCGTCATCAGGTTGGCGTATTTTCTGGTGGTGTTCGGTGTGGCGAAATAAATCTGCCGGAGGTCATCGGAAGCCACAAAGGCGACCAGGCTGGCGTAGGGCTGGCCGTCTTGATGGGTCGATAAGACGGCCAGATTTTGGGATGAAAACAACCCTTTCAGTATATTTCGAATTTCATCTGTATCGGGTTTAGCCATTGTAATGCTCGTTTGTGGGCCCCCAAGAGGGGGCGTTTTTATTAAACTCCATCGCGGTTATCTGCAAAGCTCCAGTGAGAAGAATTCTGAAATCGGGTCGATATCCCACTTGATCTCACTGCATTTGATTTTAGACGATTTTATGACCTGTTGCACAATACGCATGAATTTTTT
>DUZK01000304.1 GCA_013349495.1 Deltaproteobacteria bacterium | reverse complement strand
CGGTTAAATAAAAATTTCCGCATTCATCGATCCTCTATATCGGCCCGATCATTCAGTTTCGTTCGCTTCAACGATCTCAACCGAAATCTTTCCGATCAAATTAACCAGAGGCAGCAGTTCCGACGGCGCTTCCCCCTAAATTAATTTAATCCGGATATCCGGAAAACTTTATTCTTTATTTTCTGATTGAAACCTTACTCTCCAAATCATCAGCCAAGGTGACGATAATAAACCTTTCACCGGTTTTTGTGCTGGTGTCCGTGTGAAAGCTTACAACCTCGCATCCGGTTATGTCCGACATCAGAACTTTCAGAATTTCAGTGGAATTTTCCAAGAGTTTTGCACGAATTTGTTTGATGAGTTGAACACCGGCTTCATCCTTTGCCAACTGGCGCTCAGCAGGAGTTAATACACCACGGAGACGGATCATCACAACATCTTGAATGATATAGGTCTTGGCTTCGACGGGACCCCGTCCCATATGTTCTTTTTCAAAGGAAATCAGTGCCTTGCTGATCTCATCTTCCATTTGGCCTTTGGTCGGAAATCGAGTTTCGCCTGAACTCTTTCTTGTATGGTTGGTAAACTTCGACATTAATTCAATCACTTTCTTTCATAATCTTTCAGGTAACTGGCGCGCATTCCCGTTGCCCCTCAGAGTTAAGGGCATTAAGCTACAGGTTTCGAAACAATAAATAGCTCGACAATCTTTTCTATAGGCCCTGTCAATAGCCTTTTAAAACCATTTTGACAATAATCAGCTTATGCATTATTATCGCATTTAGAATAACGTTTCAAGTTTGGCAGATAGTGAGAAGATACCTTCGCTTGGAGAAGGGATCAGCTAAATATAAGCCAACAGTGAAGTTTCACTGTTCACTGTTGGCTTTTTTTGTGCCTTTGCGAGTCGCCCTAATTCTGTATGGGCCAATTACAATGGTGAAAAATATTCATGTATTTGCTTCATGGAATTGATCCTTTGACAAACCCTTTTCTGACAGACAAAGGAGAAATAAGATGTTTTACGAAGCGATATACCGACCAGTTGAAATAAAGGAGTTAAACTCTAAGACCAAAAAGTTTGTCGGCAAGATAATAGCTCTGCAATACGGGGGGAGAATCCCCGGCGATAAGAGCAAGAGGCAGCACTGCTATATCCCTTATCCCAGATTTTCGGCTTGGATTGCGGAACGTGACTTAAAGAATCTGAATAACATATCTCTTGTCAGGTGGAAAGAAATCCAGAAGAATTTTTAATAAACAACGAATTAACTTGAGGAGGCGAATATGCAGCCCATTTCATTAAAACAAACACAAGTACAGGTACAGGTTAACGAATTCATCCGGAGTGTGTACAACTGGATGGCAATCGGTTTGGGGTTAACAGGTCTGGTGGCGTTTTATGTCTCGAACAACGAATCCCTGCAGCGCATCGTTTTTGGAAACCAGCTATTGTTTTTTGGTTTGCTCATCGGCCAGTTGGCCCTGGTTTTTACCATCAGCGCAAGAGTCCACAAGATGCAGGCATCAACCGCAACCGGCCTTTTTGTACTTTACGCGGCATTGAACGGCGTTGTCTTTTCTTCGATATTTCTACTCTATACCAAATCGTCAATCGCCTCTACATTCTTTATCTGTGCTGGAACCTTTATTGCGTGCAGCATCTACGGAATGACCACCAAGCGCGATCTGACCTCCCTCGGCGGGTTCATGGCAATGGGACTCATCGGAATCATCATCGCATCGGTGGTCAATATTTTTATTCGCAGCTCCGGCATGAGCATGATCATCAGCTATATCGGTGTTATTGTTTTTGTGGGGTTGACCGCCTACGACACCCAGAAACTCAAGGCAATGGCACTTTCACAACCGGAGGGGCTTGATGCGGCAGTCATCAGAAAAGGCACAATTATTGGTGCGCTGACGCTGTATCTGGATTTTATCAACCTGTTTCTGATGCTGCTGAGAATATTGGGTTCCAGGAGGTAATAGGGCCGGAGCTGAACTTTATTACCGGTGATAGATTAAGGGTGGTCCCTGCCCATTATTGTGGTGGAGGCACTGGAAAAAGAATTAACCTCAATTAAATTAGAGAAGGATAAATATCATCACAGTAGAGAGGAGGGGAAGATTGATATGGAAATAAAACATCCGGTGAAGGAAACAAATCTGAAAGGATTGAATCTCTTGAAGCAGGGCAAGGTCCGGGATATTTATGATTTTGGTAATACCCTTTTGATTGTTGCCACAGACCGAATTTCCGCCTTTGACGTGGTCATGGATGACCCCATTCCCGAAAAGGGTCGGATTTTGACGCAAATTTCAGCTTTCTGGTTCAATGCCGCGGAAAGTATCATCCTTAACCACATGATCTCAATAGATCCGGATGACTTCCCCGCTGCCTGTCAGGCCCATCGGGAAATCCTGGAGGGCAGAAGCATGTTGGTGCACAGGGCCGAGCCGCTGCCGGTTGAATGCATCGTCCGGGGATATCTGGCCGGGTCCGGGTTTAAGGATTATCAAAGAACAGGCTCAATATGCGGACACGGTTTGCCCCCGGGGCTTCGGGAGTCCGACAGGCTCCCTGAGCCCATCTTTACCCCCTCCACTAAGGCTGAGAGCGGCCATGACGAAAACATCTCTTTCGACCGGATGGTCGATCTCATCGGTGAAGATCTTTCTTACCGGTTGCGAAATGTGAGTCTGGCGCTTTACCAAAAGGGGGTGGTAATTGCCGAGCATCGAGGAATTATTATCGCGGACACAAAATTTGAATTCGGCCTCATCGATAATGAACCGGTGCTTATTGATGAGCTGTTAACCCCGGATTCTTCCCGTTTCTGGCCAAAAGACAAATATCGACCCGGCGTCTCTCAACCGAGTTTCGACAAGCAGTTTCTCCGCGACTATCTTGAAAGTCTTAACTGGGACAAAACCCCGCCGCCACCGGAACTTCCCGAGGAGATCGTAAGCAAAACCTCGGAGAAATACAAGGAGGCATGGAAACGTTTGACTTCGGGCGATGACATCATGGAGGTGGAATGATGATATCGACTAATGACCTCGATAAAACAACCCCACCAACCTGAAGGCCTTTGATCTCGGCATGGAAGCCGCCGCAAAGGTGGATGCATTGTAATATCGGTTAAGAAGAACCATAAGGACAAATCTATTGAAGGAACCTGTTGCATTGAAACCATTGGTCAGCAACTCAACTCAAACGTGGCACACCTTGTCCGTCCAAGATGTTTTCACCCACCTGGAATCCAATCCTCACGGCCTATCCGGCGCCGAAGCGACCCGCCGACTGACGCAATACGGACCTAACGAATTGCAGGCGGCCGTACCCGTCTCGCCATGGGCCGTTTTTTTTGGTCAGTTTAAGAATGTGCTCATCATTATCCTGCTGGTGGCAACCGTGCTTTCAGCCTTTCTGGGCCATATAATGGAAGCGGTTGCAATCGGAAGCATTGT
>DUZK01000303.1 GCA_013349495.1 Deltaproteobacteria bacterium | reverse complement strand
CATCCGGTTTATCCTTTCAGCATGTTTAAATAGGCGTCCTTTGTCAGCAGCAGATCAATTTCGGACGGGTTTTCAATTTTGATCTCTATCATCCAGCCGTCACCGTAAGGCGCCGTATTAACCTGCTCGGGAGTGTCTTCGAGGATTGTATTGACGGAAATGATTTCACCGCCCATGGGCATATACAGTTCGGAAACCGCTTTGACGGATTCGACGACGCCGAATTCAGCGCCTTTCGGCAATTTTTTGCCAACTGCCGGGAGTTCAACATAAACAATATCTCCCAGCTGGTCCTGGGCATAATCGCTGATCCCGAGTGTTGCGGTATGGTCCTTGAGCTTGACCCATTCATGATCCTGAGCGTAGCGAAGGTCATCGGGAAAGTTTAAATCGCTTATTTCTTTCATAACGATCCTTTCGATTTTAATAATGATTAAGGAGATATCATTTGATGATTTTTCAATTTGTCATTATGTATATATAATCGCATTGTTAATCAAGATCAAGGCTGAATTCCATGGAGAGCTGAAATGAAGACTAAAATCGCAATTGTCGGGGCCGGTCCGGGGGGATATGTCGCTGCTGTCCGCGCAGCCCAGTTGGGCGCCGATGTTACCGTTGTGGAGCGTGACAGTGTCGGCGGGACCTGTTTAAACTGGGGCTGCATCCCCTCCAAAGTCATGAAAACCACCGCCGAACTGTTCCATCAAATCAAGCGGGCCGGAGAATTCGGAATAGACATCCTTGGTACGGTCAGGCCGGATATGCAGGCGTTAATGGAAAGAAAGAAAAATATCATCCAGAACCAGGCAAATGGAATCCGGAATCTTTTTAAACACCATCACATCAAGTATGTCGAAGGACGGGGGGTTATAACAGCACCGCAGGTGCTGAAGGTAACACCAAAAAACGGTCAACCCATTGATATTTTATGGGATAGATTGATTTTAGCCCCGGGAACTCGTCCCATCGGGATTCCGGCCCTACCTTTTGATGGACACCGCATTATTTCCAGCAACGAAGCCCTCCACCTGGATCAGGTTCCGGAATCCATCCTGATCGTCGGCGGCGGCGTGATCGGATGTGAATTCGCCGGCATCTTTTCAGCACTGGGGGCTCGGGTAACCGTTGTTGAGGCCATGTCACGACTCCTGCCGCTGCCTTCGGTGGATGCAGACTGTTCCAAGGTCCTGCAGCGCGAGATGAAAAAACAGAAAGTTGAATTTCTGCTGGGGCATACGGTCGAAAAAGTTGAATATTGCCCGGATAATTTATGTGTGCAGCTCATTCCCCATGGTGAAGACAAAGAATCCGGTGAATCCAAAAAGCTTCAGATTGAGGTAAAAAAAATTTTGGTATGCATCGGGAGAGTACCCTTAGCAAATGATATCGGGCTTGAAACCCTCGCTGTCAAAAAGGATTCCAAGGGATGGATCCTGACAGATGACAAGATGCAGACCACTGCACCCGGCGTCTATGCAATCGGTGATGTGCTCGGTCCTGAAAAGATCATGCTGGCCCATGTTGCTTCAGCGGAGGGACTGATTGCTGCTGAAAATGCCATGGGGGGGAATCGCCGGATGGATTACGGGGTTGTCCCTTCAGCGATTTTCACCATGCCGGAGGTTGCCGATGTGGGGTTAACGGAGGCCCGGGCCGGCGAGCAGGGGTGCGATTATAGAGCCGACCGAATCCTCTTTCGGGTTATCGGGAAGGCCCAGGTGATGGGAGATATCGCCGGGGAAGTAAAAATAATTTCCGAACGGGGCAGCGGCAGGTTGTTGGGCGTTCATGTTGTCGGCCCCCGGGCAACCGAACTGATCGCCGAAGCGACACTGGCGCTGCAGATGAAGGCCACAGTGAATGAATTGGCCGCAACGATCCACGCACATCCGACCCTGGCTGAAATCATGATGGAAGCATCGTTAAAGGCCCTTGGCCGATCACTACATGGATAGCATCCCATCATCCATATGCGCTGATGATTCCGTGAGGGTCCAGGATTCGAGAGGTCAAGGGTTCGGTTTGAAATGATTTTATCAGGGTTTACGGAAAGGCATTTCGATATATTTTTTCCTGTTCATCGAGAATTTCCCTCAAGATCGTAATGGTCGTCATCGGGTTCATAATGACACAGCGGAGCACCACAATCTCTTCTTCCGGCGAATCGACGATTTTGAGTGTGGTTCGGGAAACAAAACTCTTTCCGGCTTCACGCTGCAGCCGTTGAACCGTCCGGTTGATTTTATTTAACTTAGCGGTAATCTCTTTTCTCTGGAGGGGATTGCCCTGAGCAAACTGACCTTTCATGGGAAACGGAAAGACACGATAGGTCAGGATATTTAAAACAGGCGCGGTGACCAGCTCAAAGTCCGGCCGGGACCGGATCTCATCGGCAAAGGCACGGGCGGTTTCAATGCCGTGCTCAATCAGCAGGGCATATCCCTGGCTTCCCATTATTTTCAGCGCCGCATCCAAAATAAGTGAATTGGCTTCCCGCGAACCGGAAATCGATTTAATCCCCAGGTCTACGGAACCGAGCCGATTGACATAATTGGCATGGTAGACGATGCTATCCAGTGCGGTGGGGTCTTTAAAAAAGACCATTCCCGCACTCATGGGCATATAAAACTGTTTGTGACCGTCGATGGTAACGGAATCAGCCTTTTCAATGCCGCTGAGCAGATGGCCGTATCGATGAGACATCAGGGTGGGCCCGCCCCAGGCAGCATCTACGTGGAAATGGATCCGGTTTTCCGAGCAAATCCGCCCCAGGCTGGACAGGGGATCAATGCTGCCGGTTTCAGTGGCGCCGGCAATTCCGATGACCGCGAGGATTCTGGTTTTAGTTTCATTGGTTTTGATCGCATCGATTGTATTTACGAGGCGGTCAAGTTCAATTCGATTTTCTTTGTCCACTTTGACCGCAATGATGTTGCGGTTGCCGATACCCAAGACACCCGCGGCTTTTTGCAGCGAATAATGCCCCAGCCGGGATACCAGAATGACGCAGCGCTCGACGCCGTAGGCATTATAAGCGGCCTGGATGCCGTCTTTTTCAACTCCGGCAAATCCTTCTTTGGGAGAAAAGAGGTTGTTTCTGGCGACCCACAAGGCCGTCAGGTTTGCCAGGGTGCCATCCTCTGCAAAACAGCCTAAAGCGGTGTGGGTATTCTGTACATGTTCGTCGTAGAAACGGTCGCTCTTTCGATAGATCAGGCGGTGGATTTTGGCCATCACCTGCTTT
The DNA here is from genome assembly GCA_013349495.1 of Deltaproteobacteria bacterium. Classification (GTDB taxonomy): domain Bacteria; phylum Desulfobacterota; class Desulfobacteria; order Desulfobacterales; family SURF-15; genus DUZK01. The sequence continues at coordinate 230 of DUZK01000303.1, read as the reverse complement.
TCAATGACCGAAACGACCTTTGATGTTTCCAGTTTTACGACATTTTGATTCAGCGCCGCAACGATGGTTTTCAGATGAACCATAAAAAAAGGAATCGCGGAAGTCATATGGCCGATGAAGTAGGGAGAGGCGACATTTACGGCATGCGGCGCAATATCTTCAATGAGGTCATTGATGACATGCTCGAGTTTCTTTTCAGGTGTTTCGGCTATCACCGAGTTTTTGAACCT
>DUZK01000302.1 GCA_013349495.1 Deltaproteobacteria bacterium | reverse complement strand
TTTTTGTAAAGTCGCCGTGGTGACCTGTTAAAAGCAAGTTCACGCCCAAGAATGTAAATAACAGTACGCCGAATCCGATGATGGACATGACGGCCGCCTTCCTTCCCCGCCAGCCCAGGGCCAATCGGCCATGAAGCAGAGCGGCATAAATCAACCATGCAATTCCCGACCAGACTTCTTTGGGATCCCAGCTCCAGAAACTTCCCCATATGATTTTTGCGTAAACGAAACCGGTGATCAATCCGAGGGTCAGCAATGAAAACCCGACCACGATGCAGGCATAACCGGTGTTGTCCAGAAGCTCGAGCGCCGGCAGCCGCTTGAAAAAGAAGCCATGGTGTTTCGTTTTAATTGCTCGCTCCTGCAGGATATATAAAAGTCCCACTCCGCAAGCCAGTGCAAAGGCGGCCTCCCCGATAAAGATAATAATAACATGGGATACCAGCCAGACATTGCTGAATAACGTTTTGGATTGAACCATGGTTCCTTCAACCGGAAGACACATGGAGATAATCATTATAAAAGCGACAAGGGGGGCGGCATAGATTCCGAGCACCCTAAGATTGAATCGGTACTTGAAAAAGAGGAACATGCCGGCAATTGCCCAGCCGCCGATGGAGAGGGTTTGATGTAGATTCTGAACCGGCAGGTGGCCGGATTGAATAAATCGATAACCGATGGAAATCGAGTGGATTACAAACCCCGCAAACAACACGCCATATCCGATTTTCTGAAGACGCTCCTTTTGAAAGAGAAGATACGCGATGTAACCGGCAGTGCTCAATATATATAAGCAAGCGGGGATGAGGATGAGACGCTCCATAGGCAGCACCCGTATTTATTCGTGTTGATTCATAAGAAACTTGTATTCATAGCCGTTGCCGAGAATTTCCAGAAGGAGTGCATCGATTGCATCTGTCTGTCGGTTTTTAATCAGATCGATCAGTCCTTTGTGGATTAAATTCTCAAATTTCTTTTTATGGGCTTCGGGGGCATGTTCAGCAGCCAGGAGCTTTTCCCGAACAGCCCCCATGAGCTGAAGAAAATCCGCGTATTCTTTTCCAAACGTTTTTTCCAAATCTTTTCTAAGTTGCTTTGCAAAGGCCGGACTCTTTCCCGATGTCGATATGGTAATCACCAAGTCCCCTTGATGAACCACCGACGGTAGAATAAAGTTGCAGGCCTCGGGCTGGTCTGCGATATTACAAAGCTTTCCAAGCGCCTCAGCATCTTTAAAAATCTGCCGGTTCAAGTCTTTGTCGTCTGTTGCACCGACAACCAGAAACATGTCGTTCACGTCTGAGCGACGGTAGCCCCTGTTTTTTAAGATAATAGCACCGTCTCGTGCAAGTTCCCGGAGATCACCGCCGATATTCGGGCTCACCACCGTTACCCGCGCGCCGCATTTTAAAAGCGTCTTGACTTTTCGGATGGCCACCGCGCCGCCGCCCGCTACCAGACAGTTTCGGTTTAGTACGTCGAGATTAACGGGATAGTATCGCATGGTTTACAGTTGAAACTCCATTAGATCTTGCGCCAGCACAAGTGGTCCCGAATAGGTTTTGCGGCATTCTTTTTCAATATCCACTGTTTCGCATTCCGGGTAAAAATGGGTCAGCACCAGTTTTCGGACATTTGAACGGGCTGCGATTTCACCGGCTCTGGAAGGGGTCAGGTGTCCCTCCTTCTTTAAATCGTCAGGAAAGGCGGATTCACAGATAAACAGATCCGCGTCTTTTGCAATATCCACCAGATTGTCGCAGACATCGGTGTCACCGGAATAGACCACCGACGCGCCATGGGGTGCGGTGATTCGATAAGCCAGACTTTCGGGTCGATGCTTTACCGGCATCGATTCCAATGCAAACCCGTCAAACGATCGTTTCTGCCGGGCACTGTTATCCAACTCGACAATATTCAGGAGGTCGGGGCCGATATCGATCCATTCCCCGTAGACCGAACTCAGCCCGCTGAAAAAGTCGGAAAATCCATTTCCGGCAATGATGGTGAGAGGGGCTTGTCGTCTTGAATGCACCGGGTACTTGGAGGCAAACAGAAAAGGGACCAGTTCGGCGGAGTGGTCCGGGTGAAAATGGCTGAGAAATATATGAGATACTTGCAGCATGGTTGTCTCTGCCCGGAGCAGACGCCGCATGGTACCGGGCCCCATATCGATTACCATTTTTTGATTTCCGCTCTCCAAAAGGACCGAACACGAACTTCTCTCGAGGGAGGGAACACAGGTGCCGGAGCCGAGAATTGTAACTTTAAGATGCTGTTTTTGAGTCATATTACGGTTCTGCCTTCCTTTCGATCTGACGGATAATCCAATTCGACAACCGTTTTCCATTTGCCGGATCGAGCTTCCCTCTTAATTCATCCAGAGGGATTTCAGCGCGGGCCATGCCTTTGTGCCCCCCGGCCGAACCCATGGATCCGAAGCTTTTCTTGGCCGTTTGGCCGGCGTTCTTTCGGACCCCGTCGTTTCTCAGGACAATGATTAACTTATGATCATAAATTCCTGAAACGATGCTCCAGGTGACCGAGTTGACCCGCATAAAAAAATCGGCGATGACCACACAGATATCCGGGTTTTGGATTCGTCCCAGATGCGCAAATAGCCTGCCCCGCCGCATGCGCTTTTCCTTAAGCGCCTTCGCAAAATAGCCGAGAAAGTCGAGACTGAGCTCGGCCTGCTCGATTTTTCTGGCCAGATGGGGATTTGCATGGCGAAAGAGGAATTGAAAGGCGCGCATGTCTTCGATGAGGGTTTGCCGCTCAAGATTGCTGGTGTCGGTTTTAATGGCATGGAACAGACCGGTGGCCAGCTTTGTCGAGGGTTTGATTTTGGCAGCCCTCAGGTATTCGGTCATTATGCTTGCCGTTGCTCCGTATTTGGGTCGGATATCTTTATACGGAATAGCGTGGGTGGTATCCGGGTGGTGATCGATGACCACGTGAGTTTCAAAATTCCTGAATGCCTCATGGTGATCCGGCTGGGAGTCGACCATAACCACCCGGCCATATCTTCCCGGTTCGATGTCATTGATAAAGGTTAGATTCACCCTCAACAACCGAATCATTGCGAGGTTGTCCGGACGATTGATGATATTCACATTGGATATGGTTATCCCGCTTACCTTTCGCCACAATAGTCTTTTTACGGCCATGGCGCTGGCAATGGCATCCGGGTCGGCATTGATCAGGACCAAAACATGGTGTTCAGGAGAAAACTGATCGTAAAATCGACGCAGTCTTTCTGATGCGGAAATCATCATAGGAGAAATCACATTATGAAAAAGAATGATCGGGTACGGATTCTATCCGCCTATACCTGGTAAAGTTAAATATTCTGCCATTAAAACAAAAAATTCGCAACCAAGAGACTGTCCCGAAATCCACCGCCTAAAATTTGGCCTGTGCCATTTTAGGCTCAGGGGTGACCATTTTAAGAAAAATCAGAGCCGGCATAGTTCATCCTTATTATTCGCATGCAGGCAAATGGACTGACA
>DUZK01000301.1 GCA_013349495.1 Deltaproteobacteria bacterium | reverse complement strand
CAAGGCGGTGGTGGTGGTCAAGGCGGTGGTGGTCGTGGTGGCGGTAAAGGCGGAGGCGGTCGTGGTGGTGGCGGCGGAAGGTTATAGCGCAATGGGTCCCATACGCTTTCATCGACTTTATGGGCAAAAACAAGTTACTCACAATTTAATAAGATAAGAGAGGAGATATCAAATGGCTAGTTATCAAAAATATATCATGATGGGTGTGTCGACACTATTGCTTCCTTTAGCAAAGAAGGTAATCCAAAAACTGATAAGCAAGGCCACCGGGGAGTCGGAAGACGATTCTGATTTCGAAGAAAACGAGGAATTTACTCACAGCCCTCGATTCTCTGACCGCAGAGCCGGATAATGTCCGGAATCGAGAATGACATCAATCCATCAGAACAGAAGGTTAATCACCTTAAAAAGTCTAATTGGCCGCATGTGGCTATCGTGGGATGCATGGCAGTGAGTTTGGGATCTGCCGTTGTCACCGGTTTAAAAAAATCGACTCGGGCACATGTTGTCTCGTCACTATGTTTTTTGGGTACTGCCATGTTACATCTTTTCATGCATCACCGGCAGTTGTTGCATAAAGCAAAAACCGGATTCACCAATGGGAGATAAACATGGGAGTGTTAAAGGATTTCAAGAAAAAAACCCTGCCCACCATGGCTGTTGCTTTCGTTGCCGCCACAGCAAAGAACCTGATGGCAAAAGACACGGTAAGATCAGCGATCAGAGGACGCGTCAGAAGACTTCTTACCGGAAGCTCGGAAAGGCCCTATGAAGATGTTCCGGCGGTTGAAGCATATGCGGATCGAATCGTACACATGCTTGACGAAAAAAACATATCTCCAAAAACTATCGGAATTGATGGGCCTCCGGGAAGCGGAAAAAGCACCCTGGGCAGAAGCCTTGCTAAACGAACGGGTCTTATGTGGCGGTGCCTGGATTTAAGAGACATGCAAGCGCCATATGTTTTTTTGCGCGGCCGTATCTATGAAAACATCCGGTTGTTCAGAACCCAAAATATCGATGATTTTGACGTGATCATATATATTGATTGTCCGTTAACGGATGCGCAACGTCGGGTGGTGGAAAGAGACAGGAATGCGGCTCTTGCCGATTATATCGATTTCAAAAAGCTGAAAAAGATCGGAGACGCTGCATTCGAGATGGCTGCGGGCGAAGAAATAATGATCCCGACGAGTCCGATTAGGATAAAAATCAGACCGAAAGGCGGCTACGGGGATATGGATCACCTCCGGATGATATTGCAGTCAAGAGGGTTGGATGTTGAAGGATTTTCAAAGGAAGAGCTGTTATTTATGTACTGTTATGGAAAACCAAAAGGCGGAATTTTTCCCTATGTCAAATTCGGAGCATATAGCAATGAGATTTTATCCGGTGCCGTTGCCGCACTGAGAGTTGCGACTGCCAAAAATCTACTCAGTTAGTAAGTTAGAAGGTATTTGATGGAGGGATACCTTGTTTTGAACGCAGATGCCCTCAATGCGGTTCAAAAATGGATCGCAGGTTTTAGGATCAATGGAAACATATTACCTTTAACATCGGCGAGGTATGGTGAAAATTGCCATTCCACTTTTTGATCAGCGGGTTTCCCCCCGTTTCGACTGCGCCCAAGATTTTCTCCTTGCCTCGGTCGAAAACGGCGATATTGTCAAGCGCCGGGAGCTGTCGGCATCCGGATGGAATTGCCGGGAAAGAGTCAAGAAACTTAGCGAGCTGGGCGTCGATACCCTGATTTGTGGCGGAATCGACAAGCTCTCGGAACGGATGCTGATTGCTCATCGAGTCAGGACGTACACCTGGGTGACCGGGATGGCCGAAGACGCCCTAAATTCTTATCTAAGGGGGGAGCTTGAATCATACACAATGGTGGGGTCAGGAGGCCGGTTACGCGGCAGGTGGAGATTTAATAGGGGACACACAGATGATCAATACAATGATTTATGATGGGGACCAACGCTCAATGTTGATGAAATCGCAAGGCTCACGATCCGTTCTCCTATCCGAAGCTGATCTTTTACCCGGAGATCATATCTATGTTAAGCGAAGCAGCAGGTTCTATAAGCACCATGGGATTTTCATCGGCAATGGAAGGGTTATTCATGTCAGCGGGTCCATAAGAGAAAAGGTACACCCGGAAGTTCGTGAAACAGATTTATCCTCTTTTCTGAAAGGCGGGGTGCCGCGAAGACGCGTGTATGAAAAAAGACTTCCTGCATCCGAAACGATTCGTGCCGCCAAAAAGCAACTCCAAAACGGAGGCTATTCCATGGTATGGAATAATTGCGAGCATTTTGCCACATATTGTGCAACAGGAAAGAAAAAGAGCCTGCAGGCGAGAAAAATTATAGCCGGTTTGAGCACTGTTACTGCCGGGATCGCAGTTTTCGTTTTGACCCGGGCCGTATTTCATCGATAGTTCGAATATCCTGAATGAATTTTCGCATAGAAAATGTGATCCCCATGTCTGCACAAGGTCTGTGGGCCGTGCTGCACACCCCGGAGTTTGATGCATTCATGGCCAGGGAATATGGACTAAAGATTTATTCCGAGCTGGAAAAGAATTTATCAGACAAGATGATGCAACGACGGTTACGGGTTGTTACAACAGTGAACCTGAATTTTGTTATGCAAATGATCTATGACCAGATACTCGGTAAGGCTGAATTAGAATATGAAGTGATTCAGGAAAAGTGCTTAAATCGCTATGCGATGTATTGGGAAATCGTGCCGCCCGTGCTAGTAGACAAATTTCGATTTTCCGGGATGATCCGACTCAAGCCCATCGATGAGAAAAGGTGCCTCATGATACGCGAAGGTAATATTCAGATTGATATATCTATGGGGAAGCTAATACTAGAGTCGATTATCGCAACAAAATCCAAAATAATGAAACACCGGTTCCGGCAGCTTGTAGAGAAATGGAAATACGAAAAACTTATTGCGTGAAGTGTGCGAATCATAGACGATACCATCCACTTATGCCTTCGACATTAGGTGTTTGATTGCTTTTCGATGAATCGTTTTTTCTTCGATTAATCTTTTCTCAGTCGGATGCTTTTGCACCGCTAAAATCTCCTTTTACATAACCAAAAAGCTTACTTTCAATGAGATCTTTTTGGATAGCAGCTCAATTGACTGTCATCTATGATATTGAACGGGTAATTTGTAAACCGCCAATAGTCAAGATTTCATAATACTCAATTGATAAGCGATCATCATGGGTCAATTTTCCGGGTACCAAACCTCACTCGATGTCGCTGTGGCGTTCACGGGAGTTGTTGCTTTCCTTTCCCATTTTATTTATATCAACCTTGAGGAATAAGGTCGTATCTTAGGCTTTTACCAGACCATCAATCTCAATAGGGTCAGCGATACTTTTGCACTTTAAAGCACAGAAAAGGCCGGAGGATCTCAGATGAAAAGCGGTGAGGGTTGGCAGGTGGTGCTGATTGATGATGAGGCCGATATCCGTGAAATCATGACCATCGCGCTTGAGGATGCCGGGTATCAGGTGGCAACCGCAGAGGACGGTGAGACCGGAATACGCCTGACAGAAGAGATATCTCCCCAAATCGTCATCACCGACATCCGGATGCCCGGAATGGATGGAAT
>DUZK01000300.1 GCA_013349495.1 Deltaproteobacteria bacterium | reverse complement strand
GCCCGGGTTGACCTCAAGGGTTATTTCCGCACCGTTAAGGATATGAAATGATTGCTGGGCCGCGGCAATGATCCGGCCGATAGTTTCCGTATCAAAAACAGAAGGCGTTCCGCCGCCTATATAAAGGGTGTCAAATTTTTCAGCGAAATTTGATTTCAGGTGCATCTCATGCACCAGAGCCTCTATGAATGCGGGTCTCGCTGATCTATCGGTGATGGAATAGAAATCGCAATAGGAGCATTTCCGAACGCAAAACGGGATATGCACATATATCCCGGCAGGTTCAGGCGGATGCAGTTCCTTGATGCTCGTTGCGGGTTGCAAGTTGCGGGTTACCTTTTTATCACCTCTGCCAGTTGGATCCCCAGAGTCAGGGCGTTTTGATTTATTTCCAAAAAATTGGACGGGATTCGAGATTCCAGAACCTTTATGACCGATTCCGTCTTAACAATATCCGTCAGGGCGATGACTGCACCCAACATGCATATATTGAAAACAATCGGCTTGCCGATCTTGTCCATTACGGTCTGGTACATGGGGAGTTCTTGATGCTGAGCATCAACCTTACTTCGAATTTTGACAAAACGGGTATCGGTGATCAGCAGCCCGCCGGGCCGGATGATGGGATAAAACTTGTCATAGGCCTGCTGGGTGAGGCTGACCAGCACATTGGGCTGAATCACCTTGGGGTAATTGATGTTCGAATCGGAGATAATAACGTCGGAACGCGTTGACCCGCCCCTGGCTTCGGGTCCGTAAGACTGGGACTGAACCGCATTTAAACTTTCGTATAGCACGGCAGCCTCGGCCAGAAGAATCGAGGCAGTGACGACCCCTTGACCTCCTGAGCCTGAAAAAACAATTCGGCACATTTCCATGATTGCCTACCTATCTACTCTTCTATGGCTTAATCCAATCAGACCTAAAAACATAATCCGAAATACCAATAATCAAACAAGTGAGCTAAAGTTTGAAGTGCCTAAAATGCCTAAAGTCAAGGTGTTGCTTCGCTCCGCTTATTGATATAAAACTGACAGAATTCCAAAACTTTAGGCACTTTAGATCACTTTAGACACTTCACACTCTTTTGTTTAAGATATTCTTTTGATATAAAAAATACAAAATCCATAACTAAAGAGCTAAGTTATTTTTTGCATCGCCCTCTCGATGATTTTGTCGTACTCATGACAGTACTCCGGCAGCTCTTTCTGAACAAAGATACCCCGCTCGATCAAGTCGGGGTTTTCCTTTTTGGCTTTGGAGCCGACGGGCGTGGTGTTGTTTTTATACTGCTCCATCATATCTACTGCGGTCCCGAGCCTGTTTTTACGTCCAAAATAGGTAGGGCACTGGGACAGCACCTCTACCACGGAAAAGCCCTCATGCAAAACGGCCTCCCTAAATATTTTGGTCATCTGCTGCACATGATAGGTGGTCGTGCGGGCCACAAACGTCGCCCCGGCAGCCATAGCCAGCTGGACCGTATCAAAGCTGTGGTCAATATTGGTATACGGCGCCGTGGTGGCCATGGTGCCATAGCCGGACAAGGGAGAATACTGCCCGCCGGTCATGCCGTAGATACGGTTGTTCATGACAATGGCCGTTATATCGATATTGCGGCGGGCGGCATGGATGAAATGATTGCCGCCAATGGCCAGGGCATCGCCGTCCCCCATGGGAACGATCAGATTCAGCTCGGGACGACTCAGTTTGACGCCGGTGGCAAATGCCAGGGCCCGGCCGTGAATGGTGTGAAGTGTATGGAAATCGACATATCCTGAAATCCGGGACGAGCATCCGATCCCCGATACCATTACGATTTCATTCTTGCTCATTCCCAGCTTTTCGATGGCCCTGAGGAGACTGTTCAAGACAATCCCGTGACCGCATCCCGGACACCAGATATGCGGGAAAAATCTTTCTCTGATGTACTCTTTGATTGCCATATGTCACACACCCTTTCCCTGAACCACCCGCATGATATTCCTGATATCCATAGGCGTTATAAAAACACCGTCGATGCGATTTGCCAGAAACACCTTTTGGGGTTGATCCATAACCCTTCTGACTTCCTGAAGAATCTGGCCCATGTTCATTTCCACGACGATCACATATTTGGCATGCCCGCACTTTTCGCGAACAAGATAATCCGGGAACGGCCACAGTGTCTGGAGTTCCAGCAGTCCGATCCGTTCCCCCCTGGGTCTGAGGTATTCCACTAGATGAAGGGCCGAGCGAGCCGATGCTCCGTAAGAAATTAGAATGAACTCGGCATCATCCAGGTAATACGATTTGTATTTTGTGATTTGATTGACGTTGTTGTTGATCTTGTCCACCAGGTGGCGAATAAGATCGTGAACCACCTGAGGCTTGTCCGAAGGAAATCCCCACATATCGTGGAAAAGACCGGTGACATTGTAACGGTGAATGCCGCCGAAATCAGACATGGGCAGCCGGCCGTCTTCACGCGGCAAGTAGGGATGATAGTCCACGCCCGCTTTGACCGCCGTCCGCAGTCTTTCCACCAGTGCAAGTTCCCCTTCTTGGGGCACCACCAGCTGCTCCCGCATGTGTCCGACGACTTCATCAAAAAGCAGAATTACCGGTGTGCGATAGGTTTCGGCAATATTAAAGGCCTCCACGGTCATTGCAAACACATCCTGATGGTTGGATGCCGTCAGCGTCACAACGGCATGATCGCCGTGAGTCCCCCAGCGGGCCTGATTTACATCGCCCTGGCTGACATGGGTCGGTATGCCCGTGGAAGGACCGCCGCGCTGCACATTGACAATCACGCAGGGGATTTCCGCCATAATCGCATAGCCGAGGGCTTCCTGCATCAAGGAAAATCCCGGGCCGCTGGTGGCGGTCATGACTTTACGGCCGGTCAAAGAAGCTCCGATGATGGCGCACATGGAGGCGATTTCATCTTCCATCTGAATAAAGCGGCCGCCTCTTTGGGGCAGCCGGTACGCCAACAGTTCGGCAATTTCAGTAGACGGGGTGATGGGATATCCTGCAAAGAATTCCAGTCCGGCATACAGGGCGCCCTCCACGCAGGCTTCGTTGCCCTGCAAAAATTTGATGTTATCGCTCATAAAAATACCCTATTCAGTTTCGATTTCAATCGCAAGATCCGGACACCTGAACTCGCAGAGCTGGCAGCAGATACAATCCGTGCGTCGCGCTGCAAACACCTTGTCCTCCTCATCAAGTTCCAGAACATTCTTGGGGCAAAAATGCACACAGATACCACATCCTTTGCACCATTCCCGGTTGATGGCATGATTCTTTAACTTTGGTTTTGCCATGTAGGATTCCTCTTATTTGATGATAAAAGCTATAATATTAAACATTTGGTTAACCGGTTGGCCGGTTTGCCAGTTGGCCGGTTTGGCTATGATACCGTATTGGTTTAAGAATCAAAATCTGAAAATCAAGATATAAATAAACAGTTGTTTAACCGAATTAACCGGCTAACGGGATAACGGGATGACAGGATAACCATAAGTGTACATTGCATATTGGCTTTAAAAATGTCAAGGAGACAGATACCCTGATAGCTTCAGATGAATCGCTTCATCAGCTCATCAATAACGTCATCAACGTTATCCGGCGTTATTCCAAGCTGCCGGCAGAATTTCTC
>DUZK01000299.1 GCA_013349495.1 Deltaproteobacteria bacterium | reverse complement strand
CCCCATCCGTGGCCAAGGGAGGCAAGATATCCACCATCGTCCCCATGACCCCGCATGTGGACAGCAACGAGCATTCGGTTCAGGTGATCGTGACCGAACAGGGGCTGGCGGATCTCAGAGGACTCGGACCTTTGCAGCGCGCCCGGCAGATGATTGAAAACTGCGCCCATCCCAACTATCGCGACTACCTCCGAAAGTATGTAAGGGAGTCTCGGTCCGGCCACATCCCACACGATCTGAATCGATGCTATGAACTCCACAGAAACCTGCTTGAATTTGGCGCCATGCTGCCGGATGGAATGTAACCCCTGGTTTCACTGACGCTGTCTATGATGGAATGTTTCGCTGTTACTCTGCATGGATATCTTTATCTTCTGATTCAAGACCGATTTTCTCCTTGGCTCTCCTCAGCGTTTCACTCAATAACTCGATGTCCACCGGCTTTTGCAGGTACGCAAACGCGCCCAACCGCATGCATTCTTCCTTTTCGTGCCGGGACTCGTGGGCGGTGAGAATGATTACCTCCACATTGGGACGGGTTTCCTTGACCTTTTTAAGCACGCTGAACCCATCCACACCCGGCATCCTGAGATCAACAATCATGATCTCAGGTTCTTCTTCGTTGATCAATTCCAGCGCGGATTCCGCATCATAACATACCTCCGCCCCGATATCGCAGGTGACCAGGCGTTCGGATAGGATCTGCACAAATTCCCGCTCATCGTCCACTAACAAGACCTTTGACGGCAGGCTGAAATCGTGCTTCCGGTAGACATTCGGCCGGTGATACGTTTCGCCGATCTTCGTCTCCACAGCCGAAACCCCATCCACCCGGCCGGCAATATCCTGAAGCTCGGCCTCAAGTTTTCCGAGTCGCAGCACTTGCTTATGTATCGTCAGGGTTGCCGTGCCGTCCCGAACATCGACGTCGACGAAATGCCCCTCGTTCATCAGGGTCTCTTCAACCCGGACTGCCAGCAGGAAATCATGAACCGCTTTTCGAGAGCGCCGGGTGGGTTGAATCACTTTTTTGCCTGAATTCTCGGCGATAACATCGGCGGCGGCCGCTGTGCCGGTTTCATGCATGGGGAGGACAATGTCGTAGAGCGATTCATTCCAGGGATCGCTGCTTTCGAACAGGGTCACCATCCAGGCCGCCCGGCCTTCATCCTGTCTGGCGATGCGCTTTGCCGCGTCCTTTTCAGATCCCGGGTGTGCTCCGAGGGCCGAGGCGACTCTGTATTTCATGTCCGCGATGAGACAGACCCGGAGCACATGGGTGACCCTCTGAGGAATCAGTTGGCCGGAAAACCCGTCGATGATCATATGGTCTCCGGCCAGGACCTGGGCCAAAGCCAGCTTGAGGCAGGCAATGGCACGCCGGTTTTCATGGCCCAGCCGGTCGAAGACGGAACGTTTGGCGGAAAAGGCACGGGCGATTCTATTTTCGGAAAGGCCGGACAGTCTGCTTGCCGCTGTCACCAGATCTTTATCGCTGATCCGGTTGTATCCGGTTTTTGCCTGTACCGCTTCCACCACGTCGTCTTGATTGCAAAAGGTGCCGCCGAATAAGGTGATGACTGACATCCGGAGCCTCCCTGGTGTTGGTTAGAGTTCAGCGTTCAGAGTTTTAGATCCACACACTGTGGATTCCTCATGGTTTCATCTCCGGCAAGCGGCATACCGTTGTCAGAGGGCATAGCTCTTCCTCGGCATCCGAGTGGGTTTTCTTATGGACCTCCTTAAGCGCCTTGTCAATGGTCGGATAGAGATGATCCTCTCCGATTTTTGCCAGCAAATGGGTCCGATTGAGTACGGCCAGGACAAATCGGTTGATCCCGCAGAAGGAGATATCCAGTCCGGCGCTTCGAACCCGGTCGATGATCAGAGACAATGCTTCTTCGCCGGTGGCATCCATATCACTGATGCTGTTGGCCAGCACGATGATGTGTTTGAGTTCTTTCTTCTTCGAAAGGTGTGCATCGATCTGCTCTTCGAGATAGGTGGCGCTGGCAAAAAAAAGCGGTCCGTCAAAGCGAACCACTTCCATAAAACGGCACTCGTTCAGACAGAAGGTTACGGAATCGTGAAGTGCTTCGTCTTCATATAATGAAAGCGATGCCACATGGGGCCGCATGCTCTTATATAAAAATACGGTAAGCGACAGAACCACCCCCACCAGTATGCCTTTGTCCAGATGCGGCGCAAAGGCCAGGGTGCAGACAAATGCAATGACGGATATGGCGCCGTCGTACCACTGCGCCCTCCAGGCGTGGACGAAACCCGAAATGTTGATCAAATCGATCACCGCCATAATGATGATCGCCGCCAGCACCGACTGAGGCAGGTAATAGAGGAGGGGGGTCAGAAACAGAAGTACAAGACCGACGGCCAGGCCGGCCAACTGGGCATAGGCCATGGACTGGGGGATGAGAACCAGGGCAACGGTAAGTCCGGAAACCGCGTCGGCTTTCAATGATTCGAACCGGTATTGTTCCAACCATCCCATAAATGGAAAGAAACGTTTCAGCATCGTTACATTCGGAAATCCGGCTGTGTCTTCAGGCGAATATCGATGCCAACGTCAGCATCCGATATGGTTTATACCATACCCCAATTGAAGCACGATGCGCAATGGACGAATGCGTCAGCCGGGTGCCGTACTTTACTCCTCTTCAAACATGCCCGTGACAAGCTCCGCTCCCATCATATCCGGGTTTTTCATGCTCTCCAGGCCCAATAGAAAATCTTTCAGCGACAGGACCTCTTCCAGCATCAACAGCCGGGCAAAGTGTTCGTGTTCGGGAGAGGCATTAATGGTAATGATGCATTGTTCCTGAGCCAGGGTGATGAGAATATCGTCCTTTCTCAAGTGATAGATATACCTGGCGCGATCCATCTTCCGGGCAAAAAAGCCCTCGCTTCTGAAACCGGACAAAAGCTGCTGGCGGATGAAATCCGCAATTCGTTCACCGGGAAATTCAAGTTGAATGGTTGTTGTTTCATCGGCCTTTTGATCTTCCAGCTCTGACCGGTACCCGCTTTCTCCGTGAAACGTTTTTACCAGAAAGGGCGGAGCGATGATGCTTGCGGCAAGCAGGGTCATGATGGCCACACCGAAAATATCCGGCCCGATCGCACCTGAAGAAAGGCCGATGCCCGCAACGATCAGCGTAACTTCACCCCTGGGCAGCATTCCGGCTCCGATTCGCAGGGCGCCTTTCAAATTAAACCCGGAAACAAGCGCCGGCAGACCGCAGCCGACGATTTTTCCCGTAAAAGCCAGGAGAATATAGATAAAACCGAAAAAAAGAACTCCCTTCATGGCAGCAAAGTTCACCATCATTCCCATGATGCAGAAAAATATCGGAACCATGAAATCATACACACCCTGAAGGCGATCCTGGATCTCGTGCGATATATCGGTCTGGGATAGCGATAGCCCGGTCACGTATGCACCGATGATCATGGCGAGTCCGGCCATCTCTGAAAGACCGGACAGAAACAGAGAAATACCGAAAGACACCGCCGCGATCATCTCCATGGATTTAAAGCGCTTGAGGCCCTTGGTCAGTTTGGGCGCCAGCAGGATTCCTCCGACCGTACAGATCAGCCAAAAACCGAAGGCCTTGGCTGCGATCACCCCGATGTTTCCCCACGGCACATGGCCTCCGGCGGCGGACACCTTGGCCACCCCGACGACGACCGCGAGAACGATAAT
>DUZK01000298.1 GCA_013349495.1 Deltaproteobacteria bacterium | reverse complement strand
GGTAATCGCCCGGTTGGGAACATATCATCGTCCGATACTTTTTGTTACGGCCCGTCCCTATCCCGGGCCCATCGATAAGTGGATGAAAAAGACAATTCCATTGGAAGAATCTGCAATAGAAATCATCACCACAGGTTCGTATGAAGGAAAAGTCGATGTATTGCTCCAGAGGGGGATGTCCTATTTTGTGGAAGATCGACTGGAAACCTGTTTTTCCTTACACAGTGTCGGTGTGACTCCCATCGTGTTTAAACAACCATGGAACCGGAAAAAACACCCCTTTCTGGAAGTCGGCAACTGGAAAGAGCTTGAATCGTTATTTTACTTTGGATGATGTCTATCAATATCTTCGATTTGGTAAAAGATTTTATCGATTCCTTATCCTCGGAGAAAGGATACTCGGACCATACCTGCCGTGCATATCAAAATGATTTAAGGGAGTTCAGCCGATTCCTGAACGAGAAATTCGATTCCGTTCAGCCCGATGCCGTCGATCCCTTGATCATACGGGAATATCTCGGATATCTTTACGGAAAGAACAAAAAGGTTACCATCGCCCGGAAGCTTTCGGCCGTGCGTTCGTTTTTTCGTTATCTGGTTAAAAGAGGCCTGATTTCCGACAATCCCGCTGATCTCATCCTTACGCCGAAACAGGAGAAGCACATACCGGAGTATCTTTCGGTTGACGGTATGTTTCACCTGCTGGATCAGATCAAAACAGATACCGTATTGGATTTTAGAAACCGTGCCATTTTCGAAACCATTTACTCCAGCGGTATTCGCGTATCCGAAGCTTCAGGCGTCAATGTTTCGTCTGTGGATTTCAAAACCGGTTTGATCCGTGTGTTGGGGAAGGGGAGAAAAGAGCGCCTAGTTCCGGTGGGAGAAAAGGCGTTGAATTCCATCCGGGCATACCGCAAACGGCTGTTGGAAGAAACCGGGGATTCCGGGGACCCATCCTTGTTTGAAAATGACGCGCCACTGTTTCTCAATAAAAACAAGGGCAGGCTTTCAACACGATCCATTGCCCGGATTCTGGACAAAATTGCAAGGGCATGCGGCATTCCCACGCCGGTATCGCCCCATGTACTGCGACACTCCTTTGCAACTCACATGCTGGATGCCGGCGCAGATCTTAAGGTGATACAAGAGATATTGGGGCATAAGAGTCTATCCACGACCCAGAAGTATACCCATGTCAGCATTAATCGGTTGATGGAGACATATGATAAGGCGCATCCCAGGAAATGACTAATGAAACCTGGTTATGGAGTTTATTCAAGTTACCATTCATTCGGATGTATGAAATATAGGTGTCAGGTGTCAGGTGTCAGGTTTCAGGTGTCAGGAAACATCCGTTCTTAAGAACTGAACACTGAAACCTGAACACTGAAACCCACAACAATGAGGATTTCAATTACAGAAACCAACACGGAAGTTGACTTGAAAATAGTGGATAACCAGATAATGTAAAAATGGTGACTTAGAAATGGAACCGATTCATGGGACTACGATCCTTGCTGTGAGACATAAAGGAAAACTGGCTGTTGCCGGCGACGGCCAGGTGACGTTAAATGATACGGTATTAAAGCATCATGCCGTTAAGGTCAGAAAGATTTATCATGACAAGATCATTGTCGGTTTTGCCGGCGCCACGGCTGATGCCCTGAACCTTTTTGACCGGTTTGAAGCAAAACTGGAACAATACAACGGAAACCTAACCCGCTCAGCCGTTGAACTGGCCAAGGATTGGCGAACCGACAAGTATTTAAGGCGGCTGGAAGCGTTGATGGTAACCGCAGACAGAGACAACATGTACCTGATCTCCGGAAACGGGGATGTCATCGAACCGGATGAAGATATCATTGCCATCGGCTCCGGCAGTGTGGGCGCCAGGGCAGCAGCAACAGCCATGATGAGACACACGGATCTGGAAGCGCGTCATATTGTTGAAGAAGCCATGAAGATTGCGGCATCCATTTGTGTCTATACCAATGACGCCATAACCGTTGAGGAAATATAAAATTTTTAAACCCGAATGAGAGAATAGGCGGTAATTTCAAGATATGAGCGACTTAAAACCATCTGAAATCGTCGAGGAACTGGATAAGTATATCATCGGACAGGGCAACGCCAAACGGTCGGTTGCCATTGCACTAAGAAACCGTTGGCGCAGGAGGCAGGTGCCTGAAGATCTCAGAGATGAAATCACACCCAAAAACATCATATTGATCGGTCCAACCGGGGTGGGGAAGACTGAAATTTCCAGACGACTTTCGCGGCTGACCGACTCTCCCTTTATTAAAGTGGAAGCGTCCAAATTTACCGAGGTGGGATATGTAGGCCGGGACGTGGAGTCCATGATCCGGGATATTGTGGAGTTGACGGTAAACATGCTTAAATCTAGAGAACATGAAACCGTCAAAGATAAGGCGTGGCGGAATGCGGAAGAGCGGATGCTCGATCTTCTGCTTCCTAAGCCCACCACCTCACAGCTTCAAAAACCTGAAGAAGTCGCTGCTCCCGCTGTGGGAAGCATGGAAGAAGGGCGGCCGTCCACCCGGGAAAAACTCAGGGGCCTGTTGCTGGGAGGAAAGCTTTCCGAACGATATGTGGATCTTGATGTGTCGGATCGTTCCGTGCCCATAGTGGAGGTCTTTTCAAATATCGGAATGGAAGAGTTGGGGGTTAATTTCAAGGACATGTTCGGGGGTATTCTCCCGAAATCAACCAAACGGCGGAAAATGAAGGTTCCTGAAGCCATGGAGCTATTGGCCCAGGAAGAAGCCCAGGGGTTGGTGGATATGGAAAAAGTAGTCAGCCGGGCCATCGAAAAAGTCGAACAATCCGGCATTATCTTTCTGGATGAAATCGATAAAATCGTCGGAAAGAGCAGCGGCCATGGCCCGGATGTGTCCCGGGAGGGTGTACAAAGGGATCTGCTTCCCATCGTTGAAGGGTCCATGGTTACTACCAAATACGGACCCGTAAAAACAGACCATGTCCTGTTTATTGCCTCGGGGGCCTTTCATACCAGCAAACCCTCGGATCTTGTTCCGGAAATGCAGGGCCGGTTTCCCATACGGGTGGAATTGGATTCCCTGGGAAAGAATGAGTTTGTCAGGATACTCACCGAACCCCGGAATTCCTTAATACTGCAATATACGGCACTTCTGAAGACAGAAGGTATAGACGTCCGGTTTCAGGATGATGCCATCATTCGCATCGCCGCCATTGCAGAGGAGGTGAACAATGCCACCGAAAATATCGGCGCCCGACGGCTGCACACACTCATGGAACGGCTGTTGGAAGATATCCTGTTCGACGCACCGGATATGGAAGAAAAACAGATCGTGATAGATGAGGCTTATGTGGACAATAAGCTGGCCGATATTAAGGATAACGTAGATCTGAGCCGGTATATTCTTTAACCCGAACAAGTCGGGTCAAATTGAAAATTGACGATTGAAAATTGACAATTTGCGGAGGTCGTTTTCCTTCAATGAGCGATACTCGAAACTTGATACTTGAAACTGGGGAAAGGTAATCTGTCAATTTTATATAGATCCAATCCGTTCTTATCCAGTTTCAAGTTTCAAATTACCAGTTTCTTTTACAGAAAAACAGAAGCTCATTTAACAACCGACAACGTTTTGTCGAATTTGAGTCACTAAGTACACGTATTCTTAAATACGGTTACGTATTACAATTGGTTTCTTCATCCTATGAAAAAGTTTAAAGTGCCTAAAGTG
>DUZK01000297.1 GCA_013349495.1 Deltaproteobacteria bacterium | reverse complement strand
TTCTTGTTCGACATTCTACGGTTCAAAAACAATTTTAATTTTAACATATTGTAAACATTATGAAAGATTTATAACTGGTCGAGAATAGTCCCGAGATGATCCACCCAGATATCCACCATGTTCCCATATTCTGCGGTTCCCTTGAGTATGGGAACCGATTCTATGCCGGCCTTTGTCAATATGGATTTCCAGGAATCCTCATCATCCCCGGCCATGTCGTTTCTGGCATGATCACCGGCAACCGACATAAACGGCATCAAATAAACTTTCTTGATGCTTTTCTCCTTCAGCATGGCTATGATTTCATCAATTTCCGGATAACCCTCCACACAACCGATAAAAATATTGGGATCCTTTCGCTGAATCTGAAACATCAACGCCGCATAAAAAGCGTTGCTGGGATGATGGGTGCCGTGTCCCATCAAAACGATCCCTTCATTTTGTTTTCTTTCTTTCGGAATATTTTCGATAATGGCATCCCTGACCCGTTGCATGTCTTTCTGCGAAGAAAGCAGCGGGAACCCCAGCATAATACTGTGAAATCCACCGGGGTATTGAAATTGATGCACGGTTCTCCTCAGGTCGTGGAATTCATATCCCCCGATCGTATGCAGGGATTGCGCGGCTACGTGGGTAAACCCCTCGTCCAGCATTTTTGCCAAAGCAACTTCCGGCGAATCCAAGTATTTTCCGGATTTTGCCAGCTTCCTACGGATCATATGTGATGTATAGGCCCACCGGACGGGAATCTTCGAAAAGGAAGCCTTTACCTCCCTGTCGATATTCTCAAATGAAACCTGGGCCTCCGGCATACTGGAACCGAAAGCAACCAATAAAATACCGGCTTCTTTCTTTTCTTTCTTTCCATGGCCACCGGCGATGGCCGTTGCGCAAAACAGAACAACGAGCAGGATCGATATTGCAATGAGCACTTTGTTCTTTTTCATTGATCAGGTTCTCCTTTCTTGATCACAAGTTGTTTCACGTCTGGACATTCGATACCCGAATATCTGTTCGATTGTATAGTGCGTATGCCTCAAGATCTAAAGATTTATCTCCGTTAACACCTCCCTTCTTCCTCATTCTGCGATCCCGCAACTATACTGCTGAAAAAGAGCCTGAAATAAAAAAACCCTCCAAACCATTTTGGTTTGAAGGGTTGCACCCAGTTTTCTTCACCCTCGCTCTCAGGCTGTCATGTCCATTGTTGACCGCAAGGAAATGACATCATGGCACAGGCAGGTCTTCTGGCTTCCCCGCCCTTTCAGCCGCCTTCCCATCCTGATGATTCAAAACAGTGGCATATCTTGCTGAAAAGGTTCCCTCATCTCATAGGGCGGGGTTACAGCGGCGGGACCGCTCCCGACTTTAACGGGATTCCCTATTAAGCATGGACACCTATGCAGACCATTTAATAATTCAAAACAACATAATTTGTCAACAAACAATCCAGCCTCCGCCAGGGTAAATGCATTTGAAATGCGGGGTTTAGAAATATTCCTTTGAGTAGTGGGATTGGGGTTTGGTTTCAGGTTTCAGTGTTCAGGTTCCAGAAACTACTCCTCAGCCCCCCTAACCTGACACCCGACACCTGAAACCCCTCAAGATCCTTCTGTGTATAACACTTAACACCTAAGTCCCTGACGCGTCAAATCTTTAGCTACCGTTAAAAGGTCATTCATGCTTATGAGGATGCGCCCCCAGCCTATGCGCATGTTCATGCTGATGAATATGAAATTCCTCGTCGACGATTATTTTCCGGTTATCAATAGTATATATTTTTTCGGTGGTGGGTTCCAAAAAATCGAATTCGTGGGATATCAAAATGTATGACATATCGAGATTTTGCAGAATGCTCATGAGAGTGGATCTGGTTTTCATATCCAGGCCGGTGGTGGGTTCATCAAGGAGCAGGATTTCAGGTTCCATGGCAAGAACCGTAGCAAGTGATACCAATCTCTTTTCACCCCCGGAAAGCTTAAAGGTAATTCGGTCTTCAAAATTCTCCAGACCCAAAAATCTTAAAGTTTTTAGAGATATTTCGATAGCTTCTTCTTTGGTCTTTCCCAAATTCAATGGCCCGAAAGCCACATCCTCCAAAACAGTCGGACTGAATAGCTGATCATCTGCATCCTGGAATAGCAGGCCGATCTGGGGTCGAATACCTTCAAAATCCTTTTCCGACTTCATGGATTTGCCAAAAATTTCAATCGCACCGGCATCCGGTTTTAACAATCCCATGATGATGTGAAACAGAGTGGTTTTCCCGCTGCCGTTGGGTGCGAGCATTCCAAGCCGCTCCCCGTTAAAAAAATCGAGATTAAGATCTTCAAAAATCTGTTTTCCGCCCGGATAGTGGAAGGAAATGTCATTTAAACATATAAGGGGGGCAGTTAAGCTCATGTCTTTCAATTTACAATGTATCTTATGGTTTTCTTTCCTCTACCATGTTTCTTACCCGATACTGGAAACTTGATACTGGAAACTTGGTGTCTGTTAAAGACCATCATTGAAATCTAATAGTTCTATTCGTCAAGTTTCAAGTTTCTACCATATTCCCCATTCCAAAATAACGATACACAGAACCACACACCCCATCACGGCAGAAAAAATCGCATTCCGTCGGTGAGGTGGAAACTCGTACAAGGTATAAAAAGTCCCCTTAAATCCTCGGCACTTCATGGCATTGTAGACCCGGGTTGCGCGATTCGATGCCCGGACGAACAGCATCCCGACAAGATACGCGTAGGTTTTGTATGTGTGAATATCGGTTTTGGGTCGAAAAGCGCGTATCTTAATTGCGCGGCTAAGCCGCTGGTATTCCTGTTCGATAACTGAAAAATATCGGTATGTCATCATGAGCAGATAGACCATTTTGTTCGGCAGCCCCAAATGGTTTAAGGCATAACCCATATTCGTGATCGATATTGTGGAAACAAGTGCTAAAAAGGCCAAATAGATAGCAAAAGATTTGAGGGTGATTTGTGCGGAAAGGCGCAAACCTTCTCTGTAAAAAGGTATCGGTCCGATACGAAAAACGTGTTCACTTTCGTATGTTACAGGAACCACAATCCATATGAGAAAGATAAATCCGGAAACTACGACGATCCGTTTAGCCACCAGTTGATAGTCCAAACGGGCAAGCCCCAATATAATCGCGGAAATGACAACAGCGAGAATCAGGGTCGGAATATCTTTGGCAACGGCAATCACACATGAAAAGAAAGCAGCAGACAGGATTCGATATTGCGGATCGATTCGATGGATAATTGAATTTCCATTGGCAAATGTGTCGTTGATCATGTCTTTGTTTTTTTCTTGCGATAATTGAAATATGCGCCGATCCCGACCAAACCCAATATGTAGCCGATCCCACCGATGATGTCGGTAATCCGGGTTTCTGTCTCTTTCTGTCGGTATTCCGCCATCCGGCTCAGTAACGGCTTCAATTTCTTATCCAGCGCCTTCTCCACCGCTTCTTCAATCGCTGCGGGCGAGATGGAAGGAGAATCGTTCCGGGAGGATTCTTTTGCCATCCGGGGCGTCTCGGATTGAGACGAACGGTCGGGCGTTGTCTCTACGCCTTCGATTTCCGCCAGGGGAATGATCCACTCCCCCCGATGGCCTTCCCCGGCCAACAGCACGACTCTCAGTTCAGCTTTCTTCGGCAATTTGAAAGAAAATTCTCCCCTGTCATCGGTCTTGCCTTCGAGAAGTTTGTTTCCTTCGCCGTCATAGACTTCTACGGCAGCCTGCTTTGCCTTTCGTCCGCCGCTGAATTTGCTCTGGGTATAAACCGTATCCCCTTCCACCCATGCGAATATGGTGGTTTTGTG
>DUZK01000296.1 GCA_013349495.1 Deltaproteobacteria bacterium | reverse complement strand
TGTATTCTATCCTTCAAACAAAAAGGGGAACCACTGCATGATCCGCCCTGGTTTTCGTATATTCGAAGTAACATATCTTAATCTAAAATTTCCTCTTTCACGGAAACCGCCATCTTAAACAGCGCCGTCAGCAGAAAAAAACCGGTGGCCCACACACCCAGCGAGATCAGCAGTTCCGGGATTGTCGGTATATACTCATTCACATGATGGAGGGGGGACGGAACAAATCCTCCGGAAATCATTCCCAATCCTTTATCGATCCAGGTGCCGATGAAAACCGCCACGCATGCTACAGCAAGAATACCTTCGTCTTTCCGTGTTGCCGGAATAACCAAAAGGACAATTCCAAGAACCATTAATGCCAGTGAAGCCCACATCCAGGGCACCAGAACACCGTGACCGTGAAGCCCGATAAAAAGGTATTTAAAATGGTCCATATGTTCCGGGATCTTGCTGTAGAATACCGTAAAGACTTCACAAAGGAAGAAAAACACATTCAGGATAATGGCATAGGTGATGATTTTTGCCAGGGATTGGATCTGTTCCTTTCCGGGGTCGAAAGTGGTCAGTTTCCGGATAATCAGGCATAAAAGAATGAGCAGGGCCGGTCCGGCTGCAAATGCCGAAGAGAGAAACCGGGGTGCTAGAATGGCCGTCAGCCAGAACCCTCTACCGGGAAGGCCGGCGTACAGAAATGCCGTAACGGTATGGATGCTGACCGCCCAGGGAACGGAGAGATAGATCAGCGGTTTTACCCATTGGGGCGGCGGTACCCCGTCTCTTTCCGAGGCCAACACCTTCCACCCGATAACGATGTTCAACACTAGATAACCGTTTAAAACCATGGCATCCCAAAACAGGATAGAGTTCGGGGTGGGATGGATCATTACATTCAGGATCCGCATGGGTTGGCCCAAATCGACAAAGATAAACAGCATGCACATGGCCACTGCGGATACCGCAATAAACTCACCCAGTATGGTAATTTTACCGAATGCTTTGTAATTATGCAGGTAGTAGGGAATAACCAGCATGACGGCGGAAGCGGCGACACCCACAAGAAATGTAAACTGAGCAATATAGAATCCCCATGTAACATCCCTGCTCATGCCGGTGATACCGAGCCCGAAACTGAACTGCCACAAGTAGCAGATGGTTCCGACACCCATAACGGCAAGCAAAGCAGTCATCCATGCGTAGTAGCGCTTGGTTCCTTTAAAGATCAGTTCAATCATGACAACCTCGGTCTATTTGCGATTTTCGATTGACGATTTTCGATTGATAATGTGTTCAGTGTTCAGTGTTTGGTGTTTAGTATTTTTCAGCGGAAAACATAGAACACTCAAAAACAAAACACTCAAAAACTCATCAAACAATGTAATACACGCTCGGGCCCGTACCCAGAGCCTGTTTACGGCGAATGGTGTAATGCTCCCTCAAAAGTTTTCGCACACGGGAGTCCGGATCGTCCAGATCACCAAAGGTCAGAATGCCGTTGGATGCTTCCGCACATGCGGGTTGCCTGCCGATTGCCAGTCTTTCCGCACAGAAATTGCATTTTTCAACCACCCCTTTCATGCGGGTGGGGTAATCGGGATTTATTTTTTTAACAAATGGGCGCGGATCCCTGAAATTGAAACTTCGAGCACCGTAGGGACATGCCGCCATACAGAACCGGCATCCGATACAGCGGTGAAAATCCATCAGAACCACGCCGTCGCTTTCCCGTTTGAAGGTCGCCTTAGTCGGACATGCACGGCAGCAGGGGGGATCTACACAATGGTTGCAGAGCACCAAGAAGGGCAGGTCCTCGATTCGTTCATTGAGATATTCGTTTCCTTTGGTTGGGAAAGCGTGCTTGTAAAATTCTTCCCAAATCCATTTAATCTCATGCCGTTTATTCTCTAATTGGGGAACATTGTGTATGCTGTGGCAGGCTTCGATGATGGGTTGTAGATCGTCTGATGATTTGATTTTTCTCGTGTCGATGACCATACCCCAGCGTGTGGCCGTCAGCGCATCCTCATTCTGCATCATTCTTGGATCGGGTTGATCTCCGCCGCTCAGTGCGCCGATCACCGGTTTTGTACCGAGACCCAGCGTCAAAATGCCGGCCAGCTTCAAAAATCCACGTCTGCTGCGTTCCATCACTTCATCTCCTTTGGATTGTCAATATGGCAGTCCCAGCAAAAAGGATTTACCGATGCGTAGGTGTGACACCGGTCGCAGAATTCCGCCTTGTTGGAATGACAATCCAAACAGGTTTTGGTTAGGCTCATATTGTACGATTTGCCCTTGCTGTTTACGTAAATCCGCTTGCCGTCACGCGATACCGTATCCCGCCAGATGTCCAGAAGCTGCATGTGTTCGGCCGTCATATAATCTTTGGATTGGATACACTCCTTTGCAGCTTTTGCCTTTTCGGTCAAAACCCGTTCAGGCGCCGGTGCGGCTTTTCCGAGATTATACCAGAAAGGAAACATTATCAGGGCGCCGAAGATCATCAGACCGAAAACAACCTTTCCCTTATCGTAAATCTTCCCGTTATTCGGCATCTTCCTCCTCCATTCCCGCCAGGGGTTCCCCGCGCAGGTTTGTGGTTCTTTCCTTTTCACCCGGTATGATCAGTGCATTGGCTACCAGTTCCGATACCCCGGTGACATCGACTTCCGGCACCCAGTATTCCATCAGCGTCGGGAGGGCGGCCCTGTCGATGGCGCATATGCAGGCCAGCATGTTCACACCGTATTTTTCATGAACATGCTTGACCGCTATGGCCCTCGGAAGCCCTCCGGTCATTCTCAATTCCATGTCTTCTCCGGCATTCAAGCCCGATCCGCTTCCACAGCAGTATGTTTTTTCCCGTATGGTATTTGCCGGCATTTCATGGAAATGGTTGCAGACACTCTTTATGATATATCGCGGCTCGTCGAACAGACCCATTCCTCTGGAGGTATTGCAGGAGTCGTGAAATGTCACCTTGTGATTATCATTTCTGCTCGGATCCAGATTGAGCTTGCCGTGTTTGATCAGGTCTGCAAGGAATTCCGTAATGTGGACCATCTTGGTGGACTTGGCATTTTCAAACTTGGTGCCGGTTATTGGAGAAACCGGTTCTTCCAAGAAATCCGTCGGACCGTTCATGGTATCCATATACTGGTTGATCACCCGCCACATATGCCCGCATTCGCCGCCCAGTATCCATTTGACCCCCAATCGTTTGGCTTCGGCATACATTTTGGAATTCAACCGTTTCATGGTTTCGTGGGAGGTGAAAAATCCGAAATTCCCGCCTTCAGAGGCATAGGTGCTCCAGGTGATATCGAGTCCCATATCCTGAAGGTAATGAAACAACATCATATACCCCATGCAGGAGTAAGTGCCGGGGTCTGCGAAAACATCCCCGGAAGGGGTGATGAAAAGAATATCCGCGCCTTTGCGGTTGAAGGACGGCTCCACCCGAACACCGGTGATTTCTTCGATATCGTCCACGAAGAAGTCCAGCATATCCTTAAATGCGTGGGGTTGTATGCCGAGGTGGTTGCCGGTCCGGTAGCAGTTGGCCACCGGTGTCGCGATCCAGTCGATATTCAGCCCGAGCAGATTCAGAAGTTCTCGGGCCATGATGGTGATTTCGGCCGTGTCGATGCCGTAGGGACAGAACACGGAACACCGCCGGCATTCCGTGCACTGAAAGAAATAATACCACCACTCTTTCAGTACATCCAAAGTCAGGGGTCTTGCCCCGGCCAGTTTTCCGAGGATTTTACCGGCGGTGGTGAAATCGTTTCGGTAGACGGACCGTAAAAGCTCGGCACGAAGAACCGGCATGTTTTTGGGATCGCCGCCGCCCAGAAAGAAATGACATTTATCTGCACAGGCCCCGCAACGGACG
>DUZK01000295.1 GCA_013349495.1 Deltaproteobacteria bacterium | reverse complement strand
CTGCCTATTTTCTGCTCCACTGTTGTGAGGTTTAGAAAAGGCTTCCCGAAATACCGTTTTTGAGGACCGCGCATCTCTTGATAGAAACTTTTAAGTATGAGGAAAATAGGGGACGTAGTCAACTATTAAACTTAAATAAAGCTTAAGGGTATGATAGCGGTATTTATGCCGAGAAAGTCCAGAATAGATGCACCCGGAGCACTCCATCATATCGTTGCCCGGGGAATTGAAAAGAGACAAATATTTGAAACCGATGCGGACAGGGGCAATTTTTTAGGCCGACTCGGTGACATTCTGACAGAAACAAAAACAGCCTGCTAAAGGCCCATCGGGCGTCCCCTATATCCCCCAGAGAATATGAAGTTATAAATTATAACTGTTTCAATAAGTTATAGAATTTCCAAGACGTTTAATTAATTTGATATAAGATCCGCACTATGTCAATTTGGTCGCATTGATTTGACATAAAGAAATTCAAACCAACATCGCAAGTGCAGTGCTGAATGACTTTGTTGAGTATGGGATATTGCGGGAGATGACAGGCCACAAGCGTAACCGCCTGTTCATTTTTGCTGAATATGTCCAGCTCTTTCAAAACCGATAAAAAGTAGTCGAGAAATTCCCTTTTTCCCATGAACCTCCTTCATCTAAAACCCCCGGAAACGCCAAGAGACAATCACCAGAAAGAGGCGACGAAGCGATATTGAACCAAAGTTCAACGCGATCCAGTTATTTACCATTGACCATCTTAAACATTCGATTATATATCAGAATCAAGTTCTCTAATCGAAAATCAGAAATCGAAAATCGAAAATTCCATGGGAGGCTCCTATGAAAGTATTGGTTATCGGCGGTGGCGGCAGAGAGCACGCGCTTGTATGGAAAATAGCCCAAAGCCCCAAAGTTAAAAAGATTTTTTGTGCCCCAGGAAATGCCGGTATTTCCGGCCTGGCAACATGTATATCGATTGATGCCGAGGATGTAGGCAACCTTCTTGAATTTGCGAAAACCGAAAAGATCGATCTGACCGTCGTGGGACCGGAAGGTCCTTTATCCAAAGGGATAGTGGATCGATTTGAAAGTGAGGGGCTTCGGGTCTTCGGAGCCACGCAAAAGGCGGCCGCACTTGAATCGAGTAAGTCATTTGCCAAAAAGATCATGAACAAATACGGTGTTCCGACATCTGAGGGACGAACATTTACCAGTTACAAGCAGGCAGAGGCATACATCAAAAAGAAAGGCGCTCCCATAGTGGTGAAAGCGGACGGACTGGCTGCGGGAAAAGGGGTGATTGTCTGCAAAAGCGTGTCGGAGGCAATTCAGGCTCTGAAGCAGGTCCTGGTGAAAAAGGAATTCGGAGATGCCGGAAGTAAAGCGGTGGTGGAGGAGTGTCTGATAGGTGAAGAGGCATCCTTTCTCGCATTTACCGATGGAAAGACGGTGCTCCCGCTTCCCACCTCACAGGATCATAAACCGATATTCGACAACGATGAAGGTCCGAATACGGGGGGTATGGGAGCCTATTCGCCGGCTCCCATTGTTGATGGGCTTCTCCATCAGAAAGTAATGGAAAAGGTCATGATACCTACGGTTCGGGGAATGGCTGCAGAAGGACGACCCTACCGGGGGGTTTTATATGCAGGGCTGATGATCAAGAATGATGAGATCAAGGTGCTGGAATTCAATGGTCGATTCGGGGATCCGGAAGCTCAACCCCTTTTGATGAGATTGAAAACCGATATCATCGAGGTGATGGAAGCCGTAATCGACGGCCGCCTGGAACAGATACGGCTGGATATCGATGAACGGGCATCGGTCTGTGTGGTAATGGCATCAGGCGGTTATCCGGGCTCTTATGAAAAAGGCATACCCATATCAGGACTGGATTCGGCCGGTGGAATGAAAGATGTGGTGGTGTTTCACGCCGGAACCGCTTTCAAAGGGAAAAACACCGTAGCCGTCGGCGGCCGGGTTCTCGGCGTAACCGCCCTGGGAGATACGGTGGAGAAAGCCATAACCAGAGCTTACCAGGCGGTATCCAAGATTAAATGGAAAGACGTCCATTACCGTTCCGATATCGGCCGGAAAGCCCTTGACCGTCTGAATACCCCACCGGACGTCGGAATCATCATGGGCAGCGACTCCGACCTTCCCATCATGAAAGAGGCCGCCGCCATCCTGAAGAAATTCGGCGTACCCTATGAGATGACGGTGGCCTCGGCACACCGGACTCCGGAGCGGGCAGGCAGGTTTGCTTCCACCGCCAAGGAACGGGGGATTAAGGTTATCATTGCCGGTGCCGGCATGGCTGCTCATTTGGCAGGGGTTTTGGCAGCGCATACCACACTGCCCATCATCGGAGTTCCCATTGGTACGTCCCTGGGAGGTCTGGATGCACTTCTATCGACCGTACAAATGCCGCCCGGGGTTCCGGTGGCAACCGTATCCATCGGAAAAGCCGGAGCCAGAAATGCCGGACTCTTGGCGGTTCAGATGTTGGCTTTATCCGATCCGGATCTGTCTCAAATGCTCGAAAATTTTAAAAAGGAGATGGCCCATCAGGTGGTTCAGAAAGCAGAACGACTCAATAAAATCCAGTGAAGTCGATCCGGAAAACCCGGATTCCGGCGTTATTCACAAAGCTGCGGATATCATTCGCAGGGGCGGGGTGGTTGTGTTTCCCACCCGCAGCCTCTATGGATTGGGGGCGAATGCATTTGACAACGCTGCCGTGGACCGGATCTTTAGGATCAAAAAGAGACCGAGCAGGAAACCGTTACTTTTATTGATCAGAAACCGCGATGATCTCCTGCAGTTGGTCCGTCATGTCCCTCCATCGGCACAGAAACTGATGGATCGATTCTGGCCGGGAAGACTCACCATAATCATGGATGCGGTTGATTCCCTTCCGAAACGTCTGACTGCCGGAACCGGCCGTATCGGCATCCGTTTGACGGCTCACCCGGTAGCCGAATCCTTGATTGCCGCGGTCGGCAGTCCCATCACCGGCACCAGCGCCAACATATCCGGAAAACCGGGTTGCTCCCGGGTCTCTCGGCTTCATCCGGCCGTTGCCCGAAAGGTGGATATGATTTTGGATGCGGGAACCCTGGAGGAAGGGGTCGGTTCCACGGTTGTCGAGGTATCCGATGAAGAGGTCCTGATGTTGAGAGAGGGAAGCATTTCATCGGAAGAACTTAGGGAAGCCCTGAGCTGATCCCGAATCCATGAATGCCGAATCGTATTGACAACCGGAACGGTTTTGACTATTAGATTCCCATTGTCGTTATCGCCGGAGTGGTGAAACTGGTAGACGCGCTGGACTCAAAATCCAGTGGGCTTTATGCTCATGTCGGTTCGATTCCGACCTCCGGCACCAGTAAAATCAAGGGGTTAACCAAATTTGGTTAAATCCTTTTTTATTGGCATTTTTGCCGATTTTAGCCGTTATTAGGCAGAAATTGCCACTGTTTGGGCAGAAATTGGGCAGATTTTTACTTGACGGAACATTGGTATTCGGCAACAAGGCAAGTGGTAGGATTGTTTTGAATCAGGCGATTTTAGGCCATGAGTTGACTCTTCTTTTAAATTCTGCTAATGAGGGTTTTGCCAATCTGGATAAACTTAAAACCTGTTTAAATAGCATTCGAACCTCAAATCTGGCATGTTTATTGCTGTGATTCGATGTTGAACCGATAGAAAATATTTAAGAAATTTGTTTAAAATGCCGATAAAATGATTATGTTATAGATCCCTAACGGCAACACTAACAAAGGAGGTGACATGATGAAAAATGTTATTCATGAATGGTGGCCACGTTAACACCAAAATCATCTCTTTATGTGCGGCGAGCCAGCCCTTTCAAGGTAGTAAATACTCATTGTTTTCTACCTGCCAAGATTTTTGCTATGGAAACATGCGGATGTTTCGGATCTATTTTTTGTTTGACCACT
>DUZK01000294.1 GCA_013349495.1 Deltaproteobacteria bacterium | reverse complement strand
CTGCGTTTGACCTGAGGTAGGAGCCCAGTGCGGTAGTTCCGCATGCTGGGATCTGTGCGGGGGGTGCCGGGTAACCGGCATTCCTACCGCGTCTTGAAACTTGACAAATCGGGAGGCGTTGCATTGATTTTCAACGATGAAACTCTGAACATACTCCAGTAGCAGGAACACTGCCATGCCTGTACGCAACCTACACCAAAAGCCGTTTGACCAAGCTACAAGAGACAAACTTACACTTTACCGGGATTACCTGCGTGAGTGGCTGCCGGTGTTCATCAATGGTTCATCAGTTGATATTTTACAAATTTTCGATTTTTTTGCCGGGCCGGGGTTCGATGTGGACGGCAATCCGGGAAGCCCTGCCATTACATGCGAAGAAATCCGCAATGGAACAAACCGCGAATGAACACGAATTGAAAACGCTCCTGGCTAAAGGTGAGACGCTTACGGTTGAGTTCAAGAGCGATGTCAAGGGGTTATCCGATCGTGATCTTGTGGCTGCCGTCGCTGCCATGGCCAATACCGAAGGCGGGCTGATACTGCTGGGCGTTGAGGATGATGGCACTGTGACAGGGGTGCAACCACCCCATAAGGACACTGCGGGGTTTAGGGGTTAATCAAGATATCTCCAACATATTTGGTAACATGACCACGCTCTAATGCCGGTGATATCCATTTTAAATCCGTAACGAAAGCGGGTATCAGCGCACTCAACATTTCATGCAGATACGTTACGTACAGTAAATATAAAAGTAAAGAGGCACGACCGTCAATAAAGAAAACTACATGCCGAAAGCGGGCAGGTAGTTTCCCTTTGTGGTTTTATTGCAGATAACAGTCTCCCCCAATCCTTTGAAAAGAAAATAAAATTCCCCGGGGCAAGCCCTCTCGCTTAGGCTCGACTTTCGCTTCGCTCAAGCGGGGTATTTGACCCGAGCTACGCAATAAATACACTATAGAAATGATGCGGTATGATATTCATCCCTAAAGTCACCTGGTTCGGTCGGGATGACGATGAATAGTCAGGCTGTCAGACCCTTTTCAAGGCTTCCATGACCCTTTCGGGCGTCATGGGGAGTTGAAACACAGCAGCGCCGACCGCATCGTGTATGGCGGTTGCAATTACCCCTCCCATGCCGATGATGGCCGGCTCCCCGCCCCCCTGGGGCGGAAGATTCGGGTTTTCTAAAATGACCGTTTCGATTTTGGGCAGCCAGGAAAACGTCGGTATGGCATAGGTATCGAAGTTCAGATCAAAAAGCTCGCCGTCCTTAAAGTGTATTTCCTCGGTCAATGCATATCCCAGCCCCATGGTGATGCATCCTTCCATCTGCATTTTCGCACCTTCGGGGTTAACCACAACCCCCATATCCTGGGCGCAAACCACCCGTTTGACATCCACGTTTCCGCTGTTTTTGTCCACTTCCACCTCCGCCATGAACGCCACATAGGTGCCGGCATCGATCCCGCAGGCAATGCCGTACCCCCGTCCGCTGGGCGCCTTGATGGGTTGCCATCCGAATGTTTCTGCCGCAGCCTTCAATACGTTGATCATCCGTTTGTCCTTGAGATGGTTGAGACGAAATTGGAGCGGGTCCGCACCCGCTTTGGAAGCCATCAGGTTCAGATGCAGGTCTCGGGCATAGGTATTGGTGTTGTTTGCCGGCGCCCGCCAGGGGCCGATACCGAAGGGATGATTTTTTCCGGCGCTTCCGCGCCACCGGCCGTGAACCGTTTCCTTGTGATGCGGAATCTCGTAGAACTGTTCACTTCCCCGCATGCCCGCGTAATAGACGTTATAATCCCAGAAGGTGATGGCACCGGAGCCGTTAAGTCCGGATTTGATTTTGACAACGGCTGCCGGCCGAAAGGTGTCGTAAAAAAACTCCTCCGCGCGGCTCCATGCCACCTGCACCGGTTTGCCGGTGCGCTTCGCCAGACGGGCGGCTTCCAAAGCCTGCTGGGAGGCTGATTTTCCGCCAAACGCACCGCCCAAATAAGGGGTGATGACGCGAACAACATCCGGAGACAGATTTAACCGTTCTGCAATCAACTTTTTCACCGGGAAAGGGGTCTGGGTGGACGCCCACACCGTGAGCTTCTTTCCATCAAATTCGGCGACTGCCGTGTGCGGCTCCATGGGAGCATGGGCCACATAACTGTTGAAATACGTGTTCTCAATGATATCTGTCGCCAGTTTTTCGCCGGTCTTCAAGTTTCCGCCCTCGGAAGCGATTTCAGGCTCCGGAGTCGATTTCAATAAATGATCAAAAATGGTCTTGTCGTCGACTCCGGTTGCGGGTCTTTCGAATTGGGCTTCGATTTGTGCCAGGCCTTGTTCGGCCTCATCGGGATGTTCATGGAGAACGGCTATAAAATCGCCTTCTTTGACAATATGAATGCCGTTTATTGTTTTGGCCGAATCGACATCCGCCTTTATCAATTTAGCCCCATGGGCCGGCGGTCTCAGTATCTTGGCGTAGAGCATCCCGGGAAGCCGTATGTCTCCGGAAAATTTGGCTGCGCCGGTCACTTTTTCAACCGCATCTCTTCGCGGAAACGATTTTCCCATTGTCTCAAACTTGGAAACCGGTTTTAAAGGCGGTACATCGTTTAAGTGTTTTTCAATGATATTCCCTTTGGTGAGTTCCCCGTAGGTCACGCGGCGGCCGGGTTTTGACTTGTCGAAGACGAATCCGTTTTCGGTGGTCAAACTGATGACAGGGGCTTTCAGATGCGCTGAAGCCAATTCTTTTAATACCCCTCTGGCCTCGGCGGCAGCTTCGCGAAGAAATATCCCGAAATGGCGAATGGAAAGAGAGCCGAAAGTCCCGGCATCCCACGGGCAAAGATCGGTATCCCCCATTACGATATCCACCGAGTCATAATTTACATCGAGTTCTTCCGCCAGCAATTGAGGTATAGACGTCATGGCCCCCTGACCCATCTCGATTTTTCCGGTATACAGGATGATCCGGTTGTCGACCCCGATTCTCAGAAACGCATTGAAATCGGTGGGGATATTCGCACCCAGAAAACCGGAACGGGGCATACGGGCCAAGACATCGCGATCCAAGGCATTGAAATAGATAACGATCCCTCCGCCCAAAACTCCCATGCGTTTTAAAAACTGTCGGCGATTCATGAAGGATGACTGCATCATTTCATCCCTCCTTTCATCTCTCTGGAAGCGGTTTCAACGGCCTGAATGATCCGTACATGGGCGCCGCAGCGACACAGGTTCTCTTCCATTCCTTCTACGATTTCTTCCCGGGACGGTTTCGGGTTTTCAATCAACAAGCTGTACGCTTTCATGATCATTCCAGGGGTGCAGTATCCGCACTGAAACCCGCCGTGCTCGATAAACGCTTTTTGGATGGGGTGCAAAACCCCGTTTTTTGCCAGGCCCTCAATGGTTGTGATCTCGCTGCCTTCAATTTCTTTTACGGTTGTCTGACAGGAAAGCACGGGAACATCGTCAGCAAGCACCGTGCAGGCGCCGCACAATCCTTCACCACAACCGTATTTCGGTCCGGTTACCCCCAAGTCGGTGCGCAAAACCCACAAAAGCGATCGCTCGCCGTCTACTTTCAAGCTCACGGGCCGGCCATTCAGTTTAAATCGAATCGTTTCCACCATACAAGGTCTCCTTTTTCAACAATCAGACGAAGAAAAAATATCGGCAAATCAAAATAGAACAGATTGACTATACGTCTACCATCAGCATAATGCTCGAAAGGGTCGGAATCGGGTGTATTGTATATCAAAAGATCCCAATGAACAAGCAATATAGGACGCAGATTTACGCAGATATGCACAGATAAAGATATCATTATCTGGTTATCCAGAAAACCCAAGTCAAGCCAATTCGGCGCTGAAGGCAACCCGATTCGCAGACGTATGAAACTCGCACATAAGGGGGCGTAACACCGAACAGAGCACCGACTTAACCAAAGCAT
>DUZK01000293.1 GCA_013349495.1 Deltaproteobacteria bacterium | reverse complement strand
GTCGACTTTCCCTTCATACGAACCTGTGGTGATGATTTCGATTGCAGATTCTTCCAATGGAATTGTCTTTTTCATCCACTTATCGATGGGCCCGGGATAGGGACGGGCCGTAACAAAAAGTATCGGACGATGATATGTTCCCAACCGGGCGATTACCTCGGGTGCACCATCCATGGGCTTTAGCGGAGCTGAATACCTTCCGTCTAAAATCCGACCCAGAATCGAATCCAATACCGCCGGATCGGCTTTTATGCATTCCGCTAAATTGTAAGTGGTGAGATCCTCGTATCGAATCCCGGAAATCTGATATTGGTTTTCGGCAATATCAAGAAACAAAGACATGGTATCTGCAAATACACTGTCAATATCGAATGCCACGGCTGCCGGGTCGATCTTCAGGGTTGGAATCGAATCCAAAATCTGCTGATCGCCTTTTGTCGTCCATGTTCCGCGTTCCTCTTCCTCAGAAACCATACCCATCTCTGTTTCCCGTTTTAAGCGGCCCGTCGCGTCCTTTTCTTAAGACGGGAAATCCGTCTGCGAGAAATGCTTACCTTTTTTCTATCTTTGGCTTCAAGGGCGGCATCACGATCGGCTTTCAATGATCTGATCTTAAGTTTGAGATCTCTCACAGACGCATCCGATTTCTTTTTTTCTTCTACAATGCCCCTGGCGTCCTTGATGACGGAAACAAGTTCCGCCTTATTCTTGCCGTGTACGCCGGTGATTTGGGGGATTTCTTTGGCGACTTCCCGCAGCTCTTTGGCCGTCATTTTCTCCAATGGTTTTTCTTTTTCTTCCTGATCTGCCATAACTCAATCATCTCCTTTCAATTGCTTCATCGAAAAGCACAAACGGAGGCTCGGATGAGCCCCCGCCCTCAATCGATTTGTGGTTCGTGCCAGCGTATGTTTAATCGATTTTATCTCTTCTTGTCAACAGCCGAGTAGCCGAATCCAATATCGAACCCCAACAATCATCGACCCGACCTATTTCTCTTTATCGAACAATGATATCAGCGGCCGAACCAGTTCTATGGGAAACGGCAGTATGAGCGTTGAATTGTTTTCGGAAGCCATCTCCCGCATGGTCTGAAGATAACGGAGCTGAAGGGCCACCGGATGCTCCTGGATGATTCTTGCGGCATCTGCCAGTTTCTCCGACGCCTGAAATTCACCTTCGGCATTGATGATTTTTGCCCGCCGCTCTCTCTCGGCCTCCGCCTGTTTGGCCATGGCTCTCTGCATCTCCGTAGGCAAATCGATATGTTTCAGTTCGACCGTGGCCACCTTAATCCCCCAGGGGTCGGTGTGGGTGTCCAATATTTCCTGAAGCTCGGCGTTGATTTTTTCCCGCGCAGACAGCAGCTCATCCAGTTCCGCCTGGCC
The DNA here is from genome assembly GCA_013349495.1 of Deltaproteobacteria bacterium. Classification (GTDB taxonomy): domain Bacteria; phylum Desulfobacterota; class Desulfobacteria; order Desulfobacterales; family SURF-15; genus DUZK01. The sequence continues at coordinate 2,572 of DUZK01000293.1, read as the reverse complement.
GCATACGCTTCGCAGCGTTGTCTGGGCCAATTGAGACATGGCATATTGATAGTTTTCAACTTCGATAATTGCTTTCACCGGTTCGATCACGCGAAAATAGATGACCGCATTCACTTTCACTGAAACATTATCCCGGGTGATCACATCCTGGGGATCCACATCCATGGCCACAAGCCGCAGACTCACCTTCACCATCTTATCAACAACCGGAATCAGGATGATGAGTCCGGGCCCTTTGGCCTTTATGACACGGCCCAGTCGAAATATGACTCCGCGTTCGTATTCATTCAGGATTCGAATGGCTGAAGAAAGAAAAAGGATGGCCAGAACAACAATGGTTATGGTGGTAATCATGTTTATCTCCTTTCCGCTAATCCAACGGTTCAACCTCTAGAACGAGATTTTCAAGGTTCAACACCCGAACCCGGGTTCCCTCGGGGATCGGTTCTTTTGCAATGGCATTCCACAGTTCTCCATGGATCATAATCTTTCCATCCGGCATGATGGCTTTTTTCACGATCCCCACCTCACCGACGATACCGGCGGCACCGGTCCGCGGTGTGGTGACCTGAGATTTGAATACAAGACCGGCCACAAACACAAAAAAGCCTGAAATCAGAACCAGAGTGGGTATCAGTACATGCCAGGATACCCGCATGCCCGGATCTCCTGAATCAAAAAGCATGATGGATCCCAACAGCAGAGAGACAATTCCGGCAACGCTCAACAGGCCGTAGCTGGTAATCTTCATCTCCATGATAAAGAAGATGATGGCAAGAATAATCAGAAGAATGCCGGCATAATTCACCGGAAGGGTCTGCAGGGCAAAAAAGGCCAAAACCAGGGAGATCCCTCCCAGAACCCCCGGAAATATCGCCCCGGGATGGGAAAACTCGAAGTATAGACCGGCCAATCCGATGAGGAGCAGGATATAGGCAATATTGGGATTGCTGATAGTTTTCAGCACCTTGGTTCTGAGGGTTTCCTCCAATCTTATTTTCTTGACCTGGGCGAGTTCCAGAACGCCTTTTTCATCAATCTTCCGGCCGTTCATCTGACGGATCAGGTCATCGATGTCTGTGGCAATGATATCGATAATATTTAGTTTTAATGCCTCGGTCTCGGTGACGGACACACTCTCCCGGACCGCCTTCTCCGCCCAAACCATGTTTCGGCCCCGTTTTTTGGCAATACCTTTGGTAAAGGCCACCATGTCATTGATGATCTTCTTTGACATGGTTTTGTCGATCTGTTTGCCCCCCAAACCCACCGGGCTCGCAGCCCCGATATTGGTCGCCGGAGCCATGGCGGCGATATCGGCTGAAAGGGTAATCATGACCCCTGCAGATGCCGCCCTGGCACCGCTGGGGGAGACGTATACCGCTACCGGGATTTTGCTGGCGTATATTGCCATGACAATATGTCGCATGGATTCAGCCAGTCCGCCGGGGGTGTCCAACTCGATGATGATGCAAGCCGCACCGGCATCCGATGCCTTTTTGATGCCGCTTTTAATAAAATCTGCGGTTCCCGGGCTGATGGCATCGGATACGGTGATGAGATATACGGAACGATCCGCCGCCACCGCCATCCTGTAACCGGTAAGAATGAGGATGGTGCATAGTGCCGCCGCCCCCGCGATCATTAACAAACCAGGACGCTTTTTCATATCGATACCCATGCGTTACTCGATTCCCATCTCCTTCATCAGCTTCTTCATATCCTCCCAAACATCTCGCTTCCTCTCAGCGTTTCGAAGAAGAAATGCCGGATGGTACGTGGGCATCACCTTGATGCCCTGATAATCATGAATTCGGCCCCTCAGTCTCGAAATGGGCAGATTTGTATCAAGGAGTGTCTGGGCGGCAACAGCGCCCAGAGCAACAATAAACTCCGGTTGTACCGCCTGCACCTGACGCCTCAGAAACGGGAGGCAGGTTTCAATCTCATCCGGTTCCGGATTCCGATTTCCGGGCGGGCGGCATTTGATGATGTTGCAGATGTAAACCTCATCCCGGGTGTGCTTCATGGCTGCTATAATTTTTGTAAGCAGGTGCCCGGCGGCGCCGACAAACGGCTCTCCCTGTTGATCTTCTTCAGAACCCGGACCTTCACCCACAAACATCAGCCTGGCGTCGGGGTTTCCCGTTCCGAATACGATTCTGTGCCGGTTCTTTGAGAGTCGGCATCGCACGCAGTCGCCAAGGTCTTGAGTAATATTTTCCAGGGGTTCCGGAACCGGGATCACGTCTCCGCCTCCGCCCCAGTTCATGACCCTTTCCAAACAGTCGGGAGAACAGTCAAATCCCTGACAACCGGTTTCAGAAAGATAATCGAGGCTGTTGCGGATCTCAGAGATAAGCTTATATACTTCGGTGGTGTCCGGTATCATAGAACCCGTAAATGAATAGAATCTGTTTCAAAACCTCAGATCAGGTTCGAGGGCAAGGCGCAGGCCGACGAAAAAGCACAGCATACACGGTCGTATGTGAGCATTTTGAGGAGATCTGCAACGCTGCCATCGAGACTCAGATGGGGTTTTGAAATGGTTTCTAAGGTTATCATCAGATCT
>DUZK01000292.1 GCA_013349495.1 Deltaproteobacteria bacterium | reverse complement strand
GACAGAACAGAGGGACGACCTTAAATAGCTAAGCATGTTCCATCTTTAGGTCACATGCCGGGCGTACACAAGTCGCAGAGTAATCGACGGGGAAGCGCCGGCGCCTTTCCAGCATCTCAGCTTCAACGTTCGCGCCAATAGCAGAGGTAATATAATACGATGACCAAGAAAGAATTTTTAAATGCAGTATCCAATGGTAAAGCGGATATAATCCAGATTTTTCTCGATGCTTTAAGCTCATCAGAAGCAAATTACTGCGTAATCGGAGGACTTGCTGTGAATGCTTATGCCGAGCCGCTTGTCAGCCTTGATCTTGACATCATCGTCGCTGCAGAAGACATTGAGGCCGTATGCAAAACTGCTGAAGCGCATTTTAAGATCGAACGATTTGCTCACAGCGTGAACCTTAGTTCCGGCAAGTCTGACCTGAGAATTCAGTTGCAGACGGATCCAAGGTATCAGGATTTCATCGGCAGAGCGGCAAGTCAAACCGTGCTTGGCTATAAAATGAAAGTGGCATGTGTGGAGGATGTGTTGCAGGGAAAAATATGGGCTTATTCTGATGAGCAGCGACGAAAGAGCAAGCGGCAAAAAGATCTTGCCGATATCATTCGTCTTATGGAAGTGCATCCTTCTCTAATCGACCTCATACCTGCAACGATAAAAAAACGGATCGAATAGAAAGATTGCCGGGCATCCCGTAATGCGATTCCCGGATCGTGGAATATTCAGGTGAGCGATTAATGTTTGAAGCTTCTCTCCCCAGTGTAAACCATGGTGGCGCCGGCTTCATTGCAGGCTTCGATGGACTGGTAATCGTTTCCCGATCCGCCGGGTTGAATAACCGCCGTCACCCCTTCCCTTAAGCCCACATCCACCCCGTCCCGAAACGGGAAGAAAGCATCACTGACCATGGCGGACCCTATCAACCCGCCTTTTTGCGTTGATACCCGGGCATCAATATCCGATTTTTGGTCCTGATCCTTCAGGTCATTGTAGGGGATGCCGTGAGCCTCGAAGCAGTACCGGTCCGCCAGTTTTCGATAGGCCTTGTCTCTTGCGATTTCTGCCACCCCCACCCTGTCCTGCTCCCCGGTACCGATGCCGACGGTCACCTGGTCTTTCACATAGATCACGGAATTGGAAGTGATGCCCGATTCCACCAGCCAACCGAATATCATGTCTTCATACTCTTTTTCTGTGGGTTCCCGTTGAATCCGATACTGAGCGCCTTTGTATTCGCATTCAGCCAGACGCAAGTCTTCTTTTCTCCGGGCAGACGGGACAAAAGACCACTGGGCAATGATCCCCCCGTCCATAAGGCTTTTCAAATCGATAAACCGCTTGCCCACAAATTCGTTTAGACATCCGATATTATTGATCCGGATGACGCGGAGGTTTTTCTTCCTGGCAAAGAGATCCGTCACCCCGTCTTCGAACTCGGGGGCCACCACCACCTCGGCATACTGCTTGAATACCGCTTCCGCAGTGGCCAGGTCCACCGGGCGATTCACTGCAATGCAGCCTCCGAAGGCGGCCACCCGATCCGCCATATTTGCTTTGGCATATGCACCTTCAAGAGTATCGGAGCGGGCCACGCCGCACGGATTGTTGTGTTTTACGATGACCGCCGTGGGACGATCGTCAAAGTATCTCAGGATGTTCAATGCATTGTCCGCATCGGTAAGATTGGTCTTCCCGGGATGCTTTCCGGACTGAAGCAGTTCGATATCCGATACCAGATACCGGCCCGGCTGAATGGTCTCGGTTTCCCCCAGTATCAGGTTTCCATTTACCAGCCGGTACAGCGCCGCTTCCTGCCCGGGGTTTTCGCCGTACCGGAGTCCTTTCTCAACATCGTCGATCCGCCACAAAACCTTTTCATATAAAAGCGTTTGACGGTGGTCCGATTGAATGAAACAGATTTCCATTTTATCCGGGAAGTGGTCATCCACGATGGTGCGGTACATTTTCTTTAAGTCACTGGTCATAGCTATCTCCTCGAATCTTTATCTATAATGTATAACAACCCCTTACCGCTTCATACGATTTGGAGGCTAAAAAATCGGCGATTGCACGATTATACTGTGCGATGTGTTCAAACGCCTTTTGGGCAAGGGCAAATCGCAGGGCAAGGAAGACGGAACCGTTCCGGTTCTCCATTTCGGAAATGACCCGGCCGTAGTCGGAGGGATCCACAACGGAAGCCACACGAAGGTAGTTTTTGGCTGCGGCCCGTATCATGCAGGGGCCGCCGATATCGATATTCGCCCTGGCCTCCTCCACGGTCACCCCCGGCTTCTGTATCGTCTGAACAAACGGATAGAGATTTACAACGGCAAGATCGATGGGAACAGCGCCGGTACGATCCAGATCCAACCGGTGAGAATCATTGTACGTTTCGGTGAGAAGCCCCAGATAAATCTTAAAATCAAGTGTTTTTACCAGCCCCCCTTGGGTTTCCGGCTGCCCGGTATAATCAGAGACCTGGGTTAAAATGGCACCGGCCTTATCTTCAAGGATTTCCTGTATCTTTGCAAAAGTACCGCCGGTGGAAAAAATCTTAACCTCAGGATTGATCCGTACCAGGGCCGTGACCAAACCTTCTAATCCGTTTTTATCCGAGACACTCACCAAAACATGATTAACCTTTACCGCATCATCGATCTTCTCAACAATGTTCATGGTCTAGTCCTTTCCTTCAACCTCTTGAATGAAACGCCTGAAAAAAGCTTCCATGAAATCGTGCCGGCCCTGAGCGATTCTTCTACCGGCATCGGTAAGCATTCGGTTCTTGATCTTGCACAGTTTTAGCCGGTATTCCCGGTATCCTGTATCGTCCACAGAGTAGGGTTTCGTCTCTGTTATGTTCACGTGGGGGTTATGCAGCCGTGCACCAACCTCACCCGCGAACTGGTAGGCGCGGGCCACCCCGACAGCCCCGATGGCGTCGAGCTTGTCTGCATCAAACAACACTTTCGCTTCCGGGGTCTTGGGAACATGATTTCCCCGGTATCGATGCGACCGGATGCAATGGACGATATTTACTTTCTGCTTTCTTGAAAGCGGCAGGTGCTTCACCATGTCCCAGGCCATGCGGGCGCCCTGCTTGGCATGACAGACCGCTCCGTTTGATCGGTCTTGATGCGATCTTCCGATATCATGCAAATAGGCCGCTATCATCAAAATCGTCATATCCGCATGCTCAAACGCGCCGATCCGTTCGCACAGCTGACAGACCCTCAGTGTGTGCTCCCAGTCATGGCTCCCCCGAGAACCGGTGAAACTTTTCTCGGCCAGAGTTTTGACCTGTTCAATGGGCATATGGCTCCTTAAAAATTGAAGATTTTCTATTGAATACTAGCCCGCACGCTTGCCTGTCATGGATTCGATTTCGACTCTGATAACGATTGTTTTATCGACCGCTTTATCCGGATACTCGAATGCATCGCTGCTGTATTGAGCCATGATCTTATCCAGGGCCGAACGCTTCGTTTCAGAATCGTCAATGAAATAGGCCCGCCCTATTCCGATGACGCTCCGGAACTTCATGCCCCACTCGCAGGCGGTCTTTCCGATCTTGATTTCGGCGTCGATATCGAATTCAAAGCAGACCCGATTGTTTTTTTTCAAAATGTCGAGCTTTTTCCCTTCCTTTGCGGAATGAAAATAGAGCACATCATCTGCGTAACCGAAACAAAGGGGGACAATATAGGGATGCCCGTTGTCTGCCATGGCCAACCGGCAAACCTTAGCCGCTGCAATGACGCCTTCAATCTCACTTCTTTCAACAATCTCTTTTTCTTTTCTTCTCATGAAAATTCCTCTCTATATTTTGAATCGATCGAGTCTGCCGCTAAGAAAAAGTATGCTTCACAAGTAAATACCTTGGAGTATTGGAGTACTGGAGTGTTCCAAATATCGGTATTTCTTTTGCAACACTCCATTACTCCATCACTCCAT
>DUZK01000291.1 GCA_013349495.1 Deltaproteobacteria bacterium | reverse complement strand
GATACCCCTTTTTTAAAAAAAGAGCTTGTTGAAATCATTCTCGCAGGTATAGACAACAAGTCAGAGCTGATCATTCCGGAAACCAGTCTCGGCCTGGAGCCCCTGTGTGCGGTCTATTCGAAAAACTGCCTGAAAAATTTAGAACACTGCTTGAATCATGAAAAATTGAAAATTATGGGATGCCTCAAAAAGGTTCCTGTCAAAAAAATCTCTGAAAAAAAACTGCTTCAAAAAGATCCTGACTTTATCTCCTTTTTTAACATCAATACTCCAGAAGATCTGGATAAAGCCGAAGCCCTTATTCGAGATGAACAGCCATGAATATTACGCCATTAATCAATAAGATAAAACATCATCCGAATTACCATAAGGCGGGAATGATTCTTTGCCATAACGGTGTTGTCCGGGAGACCGCAAGGGATGGACGCATGGTTACCGGCCTGAAGGTAAACGTAGATCATGAAAAACTGGATCGGATTATTGCTGAAAATAAAAACAGACCCGGAATTATTGAGATTCTGGTTGAAATCGCCGAGGATCAAACGCTTTCCATCGGTGATGATGTAATGGTACTTGTGGTGGCAGGGGATATACGGGAAAATGTAATTTCCGTTCTCGAAGATACGCTGAATGCAATCAAGACATCGGTTACGAAAAAAACGGAATACTATGAAAAGTAATTCCGGGACAGTTTTATCAATTTCCAGTAAAGACAATGTCGTAAAAAGCCAAAATTCTAATGGCAAAGGAAAACACAGTTATGCCAGACTTTACCCATCTTGATGAAAAAGGAAATGTCCGAATGGTGGATGTAACGGAAAAAGAGCCGACGGTAAGGAGTGCGACGGCACAGGGAATCATCTCCATGAATCGGAATACCTTTGAAAAAATCGAAACCAAAAATGTTAAAAAAGGAAATGTTCTGGAAACCGCAAGAATTGCGGGTGTAATGGCGGCAAAAAAAACAGCTGACCTGATCCCCATGTGCCATCCGCTAAACCTGTCCCATGCAAAAATCGATTTTTTCCCGGACCGTAAAACCGCATCGATACGGATTGTCGCCGAAATCCGCCTGACCGGAAAAACCGGAGTGGAAATGGAAGCACTTACCGCTGTCTCAGTGGCAGCCCTCACCATTTATGATATGTGTAAATCTCTGGACAAAGGAATGAAGATCTCAGATATTGTTCTCCTGTTAAAAACCGGAGGGAAAAGCGGAACATACACCAGGGAGAAGTAAACAATATTTTTATGCAGATTAACACCGAATATATTACCCTATTCAGCATCGCATTGAGTGCCGGCATCCTCATCGGCTATATTTTCACCCGCTTTAGATACAAAACGGAAACCAGACTGCTCACCGAAGCCCTTTTCCAAACAGAGAAAGACCTGAAGGCTCTGAACGAACATTTTCTGGAGATATCAAATGCACACGCTGCGGCAAAAGAAAAAATCCTCCTTCTTGAAGATGTCCGGAAGAGCATGACGGATTCATTCCGTGCGATTTCAGCAGGTGCAATCCAGGAAAACAATCGCTCATTTTTAGATCTGGCAAAAATGACCCTTTCCGAATATATCACCGCCGCCCGAACCGATTTTGACTCCCGCAGCAAAGCAATAGGAGATACCGTGAAACCGGTCCGGGAAGCCCTTGACCGATATGACCGGCAGGTAACCGCCATGGAACGTGAAAGGGAGAAGGCGTATGGGGGCCTTTACCGTCAGGTGGAGACGCTTGCCGCTTCCCAAAGTCTTCTGCAAAAAGAAACCGGAAGACTCGCAACAGCCCTTCGAATTCCTCATGTCCGGGGGAGATGGGGAGAGATCACCCTGAAACGTACGGCCGAACTATCCGGTATGCAAAACCGGTGTGACTTTATCGAGCAGCCCTCCACGATGGACGGGAACACTCAAAAACGGCCGGACATGATCGTCCGGCTTCCAGGCAACCGTCTGATTATAATCGATGCAAAGGTTCCCCTTTCAGCCTATCTGGATTCACTTGAAGCGGAGACAGAGTCGAGACAGGAGGCGTTCCTCGAAACCCATGCAAAACAAGTGCGGGCCCATATTCAGAATCTATCTAAAAAATCATACTGGGCCGATTTTGATCCTACTCCGGAATTTGTGGTCCTTTTTATCCCGGGTGAAAACTTTTTCAGCGCCGCGCTTTCTAAAATTCCGGAACTGATTGAAGAAGGGGTTCAAAAAAAAGTGATCCTCGCGACCCCGACGACCCTGATCTCCCTTCTAAAAACAATTGCATACAGCTGGAATCGGGAAACCACCGCTGAAAATGCAAAAGCCATTGGAGAACTTGGCCGGGAGCTTTATGACCGGCTTTTTCTGATGACCGATCACCTGAGCAGACTGGGTGATGACATTGAAAAATGTATTGGAACCTATAATCAGGTTGCTGGTTCATTCAACCGCAGGGTTCTTGCCTCTGCCCGAAAATTTACCGAGCTGGGCATTCCTGCGAAAAATGGGGAAGAAAAACTTCAAATCGAACCCGTGGAGGGAATGCTGAAAAAACCGCGAAAACCAGAGTAGCAAACATCCGTTTATGACATATGTTTTCAACCCGGCACTGACCGAAATATTTTATGTTTACTTTCAACTTATCGTAAGATGAGAAAATGTAGATCTCATCTAACAATTAGAATGATAAATTTTGATCGTTCCCGACAATACAGCTAAAGGATGTTTCGAGATTTATAAATCTACGAATAAATTCTTTTCTTTAAAACCTTCGTTTTCTGAAAAGATCACACGCCATAGAATAACTAAAAACCCTGTGATAGGTAAATCGAATTTCGGAAAGCTATTTTGACATATTTATCAAATTGCAGATGTTGAAAAAACTGAAAAATCGAATTTTTTCATAACATTCTGTTATTATAGTCATTTAAAAATGTTGTATAATGCTGTATTTTTTATATTATTTATATTATTAGATGAATATTCAAAACCGGCATGGATTACGGCCGGCGTGTTAATATCGAATCTTATGCAGATTTGGAATATGATAGCAAAATTTTTTGTGAAGGTCTTTTATCGTTATTCCAATCAACAAAGAAAATATTAAAGAGGTTTTTATGGTTAAAATGACAATTATCGACTTTTTGAAGAAACGGGCCAATAGAAACGCAGACGACCTGGCCTTTCGGTTTATGGGCAACGGCGAATTGGACGGACCGATCACAGAGTGGACCTTCTCTGAACTCTATCACCAGAGCGCCGGAGTGGCTGAGGACTTGGTTGAACAAGGTCTTTCAGGTTCGAGCGTCCTGCTCGCCTTTCCGCCGGGGCTCGACTTCGTGAAGGCATTTTTCGGCTGCCTCCTCGCGGGGGCGCGGGCGGTTCCTGTGCCGCTACCCAATCCCCGCAGCAAGAACCCTCTCGGTAGGATCCTGAACACCGCCGGGGCCTGCGGTGCTTCGACTGTCTTGACCACTCAGCAGTTGGCAGAAATGGCTGCGACGATGGGGTCCGAGCTGCCTGTTTGCTTGAAGGCGGTGACCGACCGTGTTGCGACCGACTGGGCCGGCCCTCGGGCTGAGATGAACGAGGTTGCCTACTTGCAGTTCACGTCAGGCTCCACCGGTCACCCCAAAGGGGTCGCTGTCAGCCATGCCAACGCCGTGTCGAACCTCCGCGTGATGGGTCAGATGCTGCGCCTTAAGTCGACGAAACCAGCGATGGTGTGGGCGCCCCACTACCACGACCTGTGCCTGGTCGGACACGTGCTGCGCCCAGTGTACTATGGGTATGAGTCCACACTGATGTCTCCTATGGAGTTTCTCCTAAAGCCGGTGCGGTGGCTGCGCGCGATGAGTCACTACAAGATCGTCAACACCGCCTGCCCGAACTTCGGCTACGAGTACTCGGCGCGGCGGATCAAGCCTGAAAACTGCGAGGGTCTCGACCTGAGCCATTGGGAAGTAGCGGGAAATGGGGGGGAGCCAGTCCTTC
>DUZK01000290.1 GCA_013349495.1 Deltaproteobacteria bacterium | reverse complement strand
GACTAAAGCATGTCAATAATTTTAGACTGAAAATCCGATAATATCGTCTTAAATTCTTTTGAATCCGTATCAAGTATAATCGAAAAAAGCGCCATTCCTTCGAGAAAAGCAACCGTTGCAAAACTGGTGCGACGGGATAAGTCAATGTCATTGTTTAGAGGTTTCAGCATATTAGACAGCACATCCATCCATTCCTGATAAGCGCGCTGAAGTTTAGCCTTCACTGCCGGATGATAAACAGCGATTTCCCAGATTTCGATAAAAACCTTTGAAAGAGATCGATCCAGAGTGATTCTGTCATGGGTGAACATGAAAAATTCTTCGATAAGCTTTTTTATATCAATATTTTCTAACTCTTTATCGTTGAATCTTTCTTTGACCATACTTCTGTAATGATCGATCACATAGTCAATATACTGGATCAATATGTCTTCCTTGCTTTTGAAATAATAATGAAGCAAGCCGTGATTAACGTCCGCAGCCCGTGCAATTTCCTTGATGGAAGTCTTGTCGAATGGCTTGTTTTGCAGGCAACGGTTTAAGGCTTCAAGAATTTGGATTCTTTTATCCGATCCGTTTTTTTTAGGCATGAAATGATCCTTTTAAATAAAAGATTGACATTATTTTTCCGGCATAATATTTAGTTGGTTGACTAACTAAATATTATGCCGGAAAAGCACCTTCTGTCAAGCGTTAATTTTTTCAAAAGGAGATAGGAAATGAATGACTACCGATCCAAAAGCTGGTGGCTGGAATCCTTGCCCCACACCATAACGCCCAATCCCAGTCTCGAAGGCACCCAAAAAGCAGATGTTACTGTTATCGGCGGCGGATACACGGGCCTGTCCGTGGGCTATCATTTGAAACAAATCAATCCTGGCATCGATGTCCGCATTATTGAATCCGATGTCTGCGGCTATGGTGCATCCGGCCGCAACGGCGGTTTTTCCATGACCCTTTTCGGCCTGACCAAAGGGATCACCAAGTTCCGGTTCAACGATGAAAAAGCAAAATCCGCCCATCAGTATATGGAGGAAGCCGTGGATTACCTCCATGACGTCATCACGAAAAACAACATCGATTGCGATTATGAGCGCAGTGGCTACCTTCTGGTGGGCACCAGTCCTGCCCAGGTGAAACGCGTGGAGCATGATTTTAAAATTATGAAGAAATGGGGGCTTGGCGGAGTGGAACGATGGGACAGGAACCGGCTATCTACAGAATTTGAAACAAATTTTTACAAGGAGGGATGGTTTGAGCCCCGGTGCGGCATCGTAAATCCGGCAAGGCTCGCGCGAGGAATAAAAGACCTGGCTGAAAAAAACGGCGCTGTCATATACGAACAATCACCGGTCAAAAAATTCGAAAAAAAGGCAACATCCGGATTTATCGTCCACACTGAAAAAGGTGAAATTGAATCCGAATACCTTGTATTTGCCACCAACGCCTATTCGATTCTTTTCCCTGAGCTTAAAAACCTTCAAATCCCCGCATTCACTCACATCGTGATTTCCGAACCCTTAACACAAAAACAATACGATTCCATCGGGTGGAAGTGCCGGACCGGTATCGAAGATGCACGGGACCTGATCCACTATTATCGTCTGACAAAAGACAACCGGATCCTGATGGGGGGCGGTGATGTCAGTTTCGGATATGGCGGTGACTTAAACAGGGATTTAAATGACAGGATATTTAGGCTTCTGGAAACACATGTTCCCGAGGTTTTCCCCCAATTAAAGGGGATTCAGTTTACCCATCGCTGGGGCGGACCTGTTTCGATCACATTGGATATGGCACCGGTCATCGGATACCTCGGCGGAGACAAAAAGGCAATATTCTCGTTAGGCTGCATGGGTCACGGCGTTTCACTGACAACTTTAAACGGCAAAACCATTGCCGAACTCATCACCGGTCAGCAAACGCACCGAACAAACATGTTTTTTGTGGGCAGAAAAATGTTCCCATGGCCATCAGATCCTATTTCCTACGGCCTCGGGAATGCCATCCGTGGTTTTATGAAACTTGAAGACAAGTTATATTATAAATAAGCTGACGGGGTTGACCATACAAAAGACTATGATTAAAAATGATATTTAAAGGGAGAGATTATGGGCCAGCAAAAAGATGTTGTGTTGAGCAATGCAATTGTTTGGGCCGGGAGTAAACTGAAGCAGATGCAAGGAGGAATGTGCATCAGGGATGGAAAGGTGCGGGAGATCTTTCATCAGGAAACAGCCCAGGGGGAATCGTCAATGGACTTAGGAGGGATGCATATCATACCCGGCCTTATCGATGCCCACAGCCATTTTTTCATTGCGGCCATGCTGCCTCTGGGAGGAGATGCAAGCGCCTGGACATCCAGGCATGATGCCCTTGAGGCGATCGAGGCTGCAGGCAGATCAACTGGTTCGGACAAACGATGGGTCTTCTTTTCCGGTTTGGACAATGCGCGGTGGAAGAGCTCGTCCCTCCCGCGCATTCACGAGATCGACAAGGTTTCCATGGGTTCGCCCGTCCTGGTGGTCGACACCACCTGCCACCGGGGCCTGGTCTCCACCGAGGCCCTCAGGCGAACAGGGATCAACAGGGATACCCTACGGGTGCCGGGTGACATTGATATACATCTGAATGGGACACCCACGGGAACGGTGTGGGAAGATGCCTTGAGCAGGGTTCTCTTCACCATGTTCCGGGAGAATCTCCAGACTTTCAGTGATGAAGAAAAGGTGAAGCTTCTCCTCGACGAGGCTGACAAGTGCCTTCAGAAGGGGCTGACCCATGTCAACGATCCCGGGTTACCGTCTGATATTCAGAGGCTCTTCAGAGAGGCGCAGAAGCATACCCCGTTGAAGTTAAGCTGGTGCGTGACGGCATTCGAGGGCCTGTGTGCGCCCCCTGAATTGAAGGATGAGTTGGATTCCATCTGCAGCGAACATGCCCCGAAAAGCGTCAAGTTTTTCCTGGACGGGGCCAACAGGGCCGCAGCGAGCATGCCCGTCATTTGTGGGTTGAAGGCTGCCTTCAGGGCTGCCATGGACAGCCTCTCACTGGGGAACCTCTCGCCGTTTTCTTTGCTCCTTGAACAGAAGAGCACCCTGAGGGGGAGGAAAATACACATGCCTTACCTGAGATTCAAGGACCCCGCTGAACTCAGCAGGCGGGCAAGTCTCTTCACGGAGAAAGGCTACCGGCTGGTCATGCACGCCCTGGGTAATGTTGCCGCGAGCCAGGCGGCCCAGGTTGTGAAGGAGCTGGGCGTGGGGTCAAGCTCGTCCATTGAGCACGTGCTTATCATGGACAACGAGGGACTGGATCCCTTTGCATCCTGCGGCGCAGTAGCATCGATCCAGCCTGGATTCATCCCGTACTATGCAGACGTCATAGAGAAGAGGGGCATCATTCCCTATCTGAAGGCGTTCCCCTTGCGGAGCCTCTCAGACAGAGGGGTTCGCATCTGCATCAGTTCCGACGGTCCCTGCGGTGCGGATGATCCTCTGCACAACATCAGGCGTGCTGTAGACAGGAAAAAGGCGGACGGCTCGGTGTTCGATCCGGACGAGAGGATCAGCGAGGTGCAGGCTCTGGCTGCGGGCACATTTGGCGGAAGCAACTCCCTCGGGCTCAAAAACGACGGACTGATCGAGGGCGCTCCGGCCACGTTTTGTGTCGTGGACGGAGACCCCTTCTCAGACATGAGCCGGGTGGTTCAGACCTGGATCGACGGGAAGCGGGCATATTGAAGGTGGACGTGGTCAAATCTGGATGACCAGAATCTTAGAAAATGAGAGGCGTCTTTTCATGCAGTAAAGGGGGAGCGAGTGTTATAACGGTCGTGAAAAAATGCATATGGAAGAACGTGCCCGGAATTAGGCAAGTTCGGGAGTTATACACCAATTAACTGTTTTTTCTGCCGCGCATGCGGCTTCGTACAACAACAAAAATGAACCGGATGGAACCAAACCGGTTATTTTCAGGTGTT
>DUZK01000289.1 GCA_013349495.1 Deltaproteobacteria bacterium | reverse complement strand
GGGAGAGCGGATTGACCGGCTGGGCGCTGAACGAATCGCAAAGATGGGTATCGTTCAGGTGATCGAAGGAAGACGGGTTTTCGAGCACCTCACGGTGGAGCAGAACTTGAAGGTTGGAGCCCACATGCGGAAATACGGCAGGTCCATAAAAGAGGATCTCGAGATGGTGTATCACTATTTTCCACGATTGAGAGAGAAGCGGAATGAAGTTTCAGGCTTTATCAGCGGTGGAGAACAGCAGATGACGGTTGTGGGAAGGGCGTTGATGACCCAACCGAAACTGATTCTTCTGGATGAACCGTCAATGGGTCTTGCTCCCTTACTCATCCACGAGATTTTCAATATTATTATGAGGCTCAACCAGGAAGAGAAAATCTCGATTCTTCTTGTTGAGCAAAACGCCAAATTGGCGCTCAATGTAGCACCTCATGCCTATGTAATGGAAAACGGCCGGATCGTGATGGACGACACTGCCGAGAAGCTCAAACAGAACCCGGATATCAAGGATTTCTATCTGGGTATGACCGATTTTGGGGGAAGAAAAAGTTTTCGGAATGTCAAGCATTACAAGCGGAGAAAGCGATGGCTTACATAACCCTTAAATGTGATAAGGGGGTCAAATTATGAAGAAAAATTGGAATCTGATTAAATGGATAAGTCTTATTGTTATATTTGGCTTTATGATGGGATGTGTCAGCTTTCCTGTCAAGCCTTCAGAGAGTAATTTCAAAGTCCCCACAGTCTCGCTCAGTCATGTGGAAGTTGAGCATTACTGGGGGTATTGGTATTTCACCGACAAGGCCAAACCGGTTAAGGGCGAAGCCGGTGTTTACGGTGCACCACTCGACCTGGCATTTATTTTTGAGATTGAAAACCCCAACTCTTATCCGGTGCTGATGGAGAGCCTAAAGTTTACGGTGGGATTTGAGCAGTTTGATCTCAATACTGGCGGTTCTTCGGAAGCTATGTGGATACCGGCAGGTAAAACCAATGAAATCCGCGTTCATGCGATGTTTGATGCCCACACCGCACGATTGAGTCTATTGGTGGCGAGCGGATTTAAAGTAAAGGAAACCGGTAAGAGCCCATGGGATTTGCTTGAAAAGTGGTGGACCGGAGCTCCCGAATTCTCATTCCCGGTCAATGTTAGCGAAGGAGCTGCTGTCTTTAAAGCAGGCGGGGTTACCAAAGTGGCAGGTTTTAAAGCCACTTTTCCCTAAAGAATAGCTCTATATGGATATTCCCGTCATATCAGATAAGTTACTGCTGATGTGGGGGGAGCTAATTTAGATACCACACAGTGCCTGAAGAGGCTAAAGTAGAAACTGAGACTTTAGACTTTTTAGGCACTTTTAATTTTGTTATCTAAATGATAACTGTTCAAGGCGTTTTATTTTTTAATGGGTGTCGATTAACCAATGAAATTTTTCTTAGATATTTAAGGAGTACAATATGGTTAGAACAGAAATTTCTCTTTTTCTAAAGAATGTTCCGGGTGAACTGGGGAGACTGTCTACCCTGCTGGGTGAAGCCGGCATCAACATCGATGCACTCACCATTCAGGATGCATCCTCCTATGTTCAAGAACTGTTCAAGGCAAGGGGCAAGTCGCTCAAACGGATCGCCTCGGTGGCCAGCTACAATTCCATGCGCAAGGATTCGGCGGAATTTGCTTTAATCCGCATGCTCGTGGATCAAACCGATAAGGCCATCGATCTATTATCGAAGCATGATTACCTCTTTGATATCATGCCGGTGATTGCCGTTGAGCTTTCGAACAGACCCGGGGAATTGGCCCGGATATCAACGGAATTCGGAGAACAGGGAATCAACATCAATTATGTCTATGGTACCGTATCGTCTCCGGAAGAGAAGTGCCTGTTTGTCTTCTGCCCGGAAGATATCGAGTTGGCGTCGAAAATCTTTAAAGATTATTAGGAATTGAACATTTGAGGAACCGGTAATTTATTGAGGAGGTCAAATGTTATCCAAACTGGGAATTGTCACCAACATCTGGGCAACACGCATTAAAGCAGGAGATCGATTTGAGGATCTGGTAGAACAGTTCGGCAAGAACGGATTTAAATATATGGAAATCCGGGACGGTGACTATCTCCGGCAATCCGAGTTCGGTCGATTCATGAGTGAAATTGAAGCGGCAATGGGACGATATTCGGATAATGAGTGGAAGCAGATCGGTGAAGGAATCGAAAAGGCGGAGGTTTTTGACGCCATCATCAAACCAGAGGATCAGGAATTATTTAAAAGGTTCCAGGGTTTTTCGCAACTGGCGGCGGATGTAGAGATCAGTTATGCCATGGCGCATCCCTGGTTAAACCTTTATAAAGAACCGAATGCAGATAATGCGACTATCATTCAAGCGAAAAAGCTCGCTTACCTCTTCTGTCCGGAGGCTGCACGGATGCGACTGGTTGATCCCGAGTTTACAGGCGATGTGGATATGTCGACGGCTGTATCCAACCTGAAACGGTACAGCGCTTTGCTGGATAGTTATCCGATTATCCTTGCTATAGAAAACGCTCAGCCTCCCGCGACCATTACATTCGATGTGTCTGAACAGGCTGGAGTGAAGTTGGCCTATGACGAGGCCAACACCTACGGCATCGACGGGATACCGGTCAATCCCCCGGAAGCATTCTGGGATGCAGTGAAAATTGACAGTCTGACCTCCGTCCATATCAAACAGAAGACAGCGGACGGGATCACGCCGGAAATACGTGACGGCTATGTCGATTTTAAAGCGATTCTTGGGAGGCTGAAGAAAGGAGGTTATGGCAACGATTTGCTGCTTGAAAACGCGCCCACGGATCGACCGCTTGAAGATGCGATTAAGAGCCGCGAGTACTTAATGAAGCTTTGAAAAAGGAGTTTCCATACAATGAGTCACAAAGATATCCAGAAGGCAGTGGTGGTCGGCACCGGTATGATGGGACCGGGTATTGCCTATGCACTGGCAAAAGCCGGATGCACTGTAACGCTTTATGGGCGCACGCCGGAAAGCCTTGAAAAGGGATTCCGTTCCTGTCGAAAAGCCGTGGATACGCTTGTTGAGGCAGCGTGTATCACAAAAGAGACCGGTACATCCGTTATGGAAAAGATTACATGCAGCACAGACCTTGAATCGGCAATAAGCGATACGAACCTCGTCATTGAATCGATCGTGGAGGATATAAAAATCAAGCAGGGGCTCTTTTCACGTATAGAAAGCGGTTGTCCCGTGGATGCAATCCTTACATCCAATACTTCAGGGCTTCCGGCCACAGAGCTTGCCGGTGCATTGGAACACCCCGAGCGATTTGCCGTCACCCATTTCTGGAATCCCCCCCACTTAATGCCTTTGGTGGAGGTGGTAAAAGGGGAGTCGACATCGATTGAGACCATCGAAACGCTTGCGGATCTGCTCCTGAGAGCCGGAAAGAAGCCGGTAAAAGTATTGAAAGATACGCCGGGGCAGCTTGGAAACCGGTTGTTTCACGCCCTTATCCGAGAAGCCTACTGGATGGTGCAGGAGGGTGTCGCTTCCGCCGAAGATGTGGATTCTGCAATTAAAAACGGCCTGGGAAGACGGTTTCCGGTATACGGTGCTTTGGAGCACCAGGATCTCGTCGGGCTGGATATGGTATACGCCATCCAGGAATATATGTGCAAAGCGCTTTGCAGTGAAACCGAACCGGCAAAACTGCTTCGGGATCTGGTAGCTTCAGGAAATCTGGGCGCGAAAACCGGTAAGGGCGTTTATGACTGGACTCAGAAGAGTCAAAAAGATGTAATCGAGAATAGGGATAGCTTTCTGATTCACCTGCTCCAGATGGAAACGAAATCTTCCGAACCATCTCCTTGATTTTTTTCACCTTAGTACACGTATTCTTAAATACGGTTACGTATTACAATTGGTTTCTTCATCCTATGAAAAAGTTTAAAGTGCCTAAAGTGATCTAGAGTGCCTAAAGTTAAGGTATTTTATCAATTTTAT
>DUZK01000288.1 GCA_013349495.1 Deltaproteobacteria bacterium | reverse complement strand
TTCATGGCATACACACCCGAAATGAGCATGAGGTCATCCCGCACGTTGAGACGCATATCCTGGGCTCTGGAAGTGCCGATGACCAAGGGTATCGATTTGGTGTTCGACTATCTTCCGAAGATCCTGGACAGGGATATGGTCTGTCAGGGATGTCGGGATAAGTCCAGATGTGCGGAATGCGTTTTCAGCGCAAACGAACAGACACGAAGGGAGGTGGTTGAACCAGATCAATCGTAATCGCTAATCCGTAATATCAACACATAACAGGAACGAATAACAGAAAGCCCCGTCTACTGGCTGCTCCATGCGGTCAGTCGGCGGGGTTTTTTGCGTTTGAAAAACCCACCAACCGAGAAAGGAGACATGAACAATGACTGATGAAATCAAAGAATTACAAGAGACATTCCAGGACAAAATGAAAGTTCTCGAGCGGTTTACCTATTACCGAGCTGGGAAAAATGATGACCTGCGACAGGAAGCGCTCTTGGCGACATGGACTGGGTTACAAAAAGACAAAAACGCAACGGACAGTTACTTGCGAACCCGTATCAGATGGCAAATTCGTGGAGTACATAGACACAGCTTTGGAATTGATACAGCCTACCGAAAGCGAGATGATATAGAATTTATCCGTTCCAACACTTCCGATATTGACGATGATCTTTGTCTCGCCTACGTCGTAAATATCCACCAGCAATTAGACGAACAGGTAATCGCCAAAATGGATACGGAAAAGTTCCTAAACTCGCTGGATTACAACGAACATCAGATAGTTCAGTATAAACTGGAAGGAATGCGTGATAGAGATATCATCCACGAACTCCACATGTCGTACAAGCGGTATTACGACATCAAACGTGGATTACGACCTAAGATTGCCGAACATTTCTCCGCATAACCGATATATCAAGTACAAGTATCCGGGCCCGGATACCAATATTCCCATTCAGACAACTCACCGAATTTAGGTTGTTTAATTTTTCAAATTTTGGCATCGAGGACAAAGAGGTTCACAGCACCCTGATGAATTAAATCGGGTAAATATGAATGATATTCTATTTTCCACAACAGTGCTTATATTTTTTGCCACTTCCACATGGGCAGGGCTCGTTTCTACCGATTTTTGCTGTTTTCATATCAATGATTTTTCTTTTAGTGGTATTGTCGGTTTCATCTTCTTCAACATCTTCGTCACTTTCTTCATCATCATCATCGTAATCATATTCCCCATCATCGTAATCCCTTTCACGGTATTCAGCGAACGCCATACCGACTATAAACATGGTAA
This sequence comes from Deltaproteobacteria bacterium, assembly GCA_013349495.1. Lineage (GTDB taxonomy): Bacteria > Desulfobacterota > Desulfobacteria > Desulfobacterales > SURF-15 > DUZK01. Next base: position 2,906 of record DUZK01000288.1, on the reverse strand, counting down.
CAATGAACACAGACACAAAAGTGGCGCCAATACAGAGTATAGACGCCTGAAACAGTGTCAGTGGAATTACCAGTGAAATGAGATATCCGCCACCGATAAAGATTACAGCTGAAATAATGATCAAAAGTAAGAGAATAACCGGTATTAATAATAATTTTTTCATTATGCCCTTATGCGTATGTAAAAATGGTCAAAAAAAATTGTTTAAATAGTTCCTGCCGGACAAGGGTATAACCCAAAAATGATACAATCAAGGCTTTTAAAACCCCATATCATCAAACACGCCGATCCGATATTTCCTGTCAGTCCCGGTAGGCATTCTATGTGTGCAAACATTTTGTATAAAACCGCCCCGGCTAAGGTAGAGCGTTTCCCCAGGAGGTATCCGTGGAAAGAACCGAGGCGGTCTTTCCCGTTCAGTCTAACTGAATGAAGCCATGATTCCGTTCGATTCTGTCTGTTAGACGATTTACGGGATAAAAAGCGGTTCTTCAGTAATTATTTTTATACTTTCTGGCATGGATAGTTCTTGATATATTTCCCACCATTGTTCGGTATGCCTCATATACGAAAGATTAAATTTTTCATTACCTACAAACTCCATCCTTGCAAATTTCGTTTCAAATGATGCCGAAACTGCATTTGGACTGGGGCAGTTATATTTAGCACAGAAGTAAAAATAATTTCGATACCATTTTGAGTAGATATCAACGAGATAATTAAAATCGTTGTCAGTTGGAGGTGGTTTTATATGCTTTGGTTTCATATCATTTTCAATTATCTCATCCGCCTTTTCACTAAGACTACGCTTGATAGAGTCGGGTACCGGAGGTTTTTTCTGTCTCGGAGAGGAAGGCATCCACGTTTTTCTTTTACTTGCCATTTTAATCCACGGTTTCATACGGTTATGGTTCATGGTTTTGCTTTCGTCTAACCCAGGATCAGCTGCACAAAAAGCCGAACAAGGCATTTCAATCTGGCACAAAATCGCGCCGGCTTTTTGTGTCAACCTGAATCCTGTTATTATGCGTAGTCTTCACTTTAACTTGAAGGTTACAAAAAACGTAGCATTAGAATAACTCGTAATCAGAGTTATAATGCCTTCAGTTTTTGGATCATAATTATCTATCATTTGCCCTAATTCTGCATGAGAAGAAGGAGCATCAAATACATCAAGAATATCTTCTCTATTTCTGTAATCTATGTCGCTGGGCACTCCCCTTTCAATAACGTCGCTCGCATATACTAACAATGCTCCTCTTCCCATTGAAAGATAGCACTCTTTATATAATTTTGAGAGTTTAATTAATTTCGAATCAAGAATTGATAATGCTTGATCTCTTTGGCTAATAGCAGACATATTGATCAAAGAGTCTCCTTCTTAATATAGCATGCTACTGGTCTTGCTCCGCATAACAAACGATTCTGCGGGCCTGGATATCATTACTTTTTTTACAGTTATGCGAAAATACTGGATGTCCCTCTATTGCTGAACGGATCACACTGCGAGCTTGTTCCTCGTCTTCCACCATCGCATGAATGGTAATCGTGTCTTTCGTATAACGACACCCTGTCCATCGACCACAACCGGAATCTTGTAACGCATCATTAATAATCCGGGCCAGTTCCTCACGATTACTGGTGGATATTTCCGAGCCGTTAATGTCGAAATCAATGGTAATGGTTTCCATGGTTCCCGGCATATATCATATTCTGTGAAAATACACACAGATCGTCGGCATACAGAACCACTCAGGCGGCCCCAAGTATTGATATCATGCATTCCCGGAGTTGTCATCACGCCTTCTCGATTTATTCATCTTCGTCCCATTCAGGATAGACAATAATGGACGGATTCTCCGTTCAACATTAACGATAACAATGTAAAGGAGGTGATTACCCAAGATTAATCAGTTCAAAATGTAGGCGGTGATTTAAATCACCATCACCCATTGAAAGGCGTTGTCAGGTTTTCCTGGCCGCGCCTTTCGTCGTTTTATGAACCCACTAAACGTAATGGAGGTACAACCATGAATCGAGAACTTTTAGAAAAACCATTCAATCCAGATCAGATTAAACAGAGAGAAGGAAACTTCGGCAAGACGTTGGAATACATCGAGGGACATGCAGTGATCGCTCGACTAAATGACGCGTTCGATTCCAGCTGGTCATTCGAGATCATCAAGCACAAGATCTTGACTGATACGGATGAGGTCATAGTCCTGGGAAAACTTATTGCCGGCGATATCGTCAAAACCCAGTTCGGCTCGAGCAGAATTACACGAGCACGTGAATCCGGCGACATGATATCCCTAGCCGATGACCTTAAAGCCGCCGCCACGGACGCATTGAAAAAGGCGGCTACCCTGCTCGGTGTTGGTCTGCATCTCTATGCCGGCGCGAAACAATCAAATCCGAATCCTCCAAGAACCCATAACTCCCGTACTCAATCTGCCAGAGACGGCAACGGTGGAAACGGTGTAAACGGATCCGGAAACCAACAGGAGAATAATGGAAACGGTCGGATATCCGCAAAACAACACAAGTTCATCCTGGATCTCATCACGTCAAAAGGGATGACCAAATCCCAACTGAATCAGCACTGCACACAGATTTATGGGTCAGTGGTGGATTATATCAATCGCAGTGATGCCAGTGGTCTGATTGATTGGTTGCGGTCCCAATAACGAAACATTTCTAACCTGAAAGGGGGATTCCATATTAGGGGTCTCCCTTTTCGCATTTATGGAGGTGTCAAAATGCCAAGAAATCCCGCATTAAAAGAACTCACCGAGAATCTGCATGTCAGCCACTCGCAGATCTTCACTTATTTGGCCTGCTCGCTCAAATATAAATTCCAGTACGTTGAGAACCGTCGACTTGAGAGAATCAGTTCAAATCTGTTT
>DUZK01000287.1 GCA_013349495.1 Deltaproteobacteria bacterium | reverse complement strand
TCAGGAGTGCTGTTTTCAGGCATGCCCTGCAGAATAGTCTTATCCCCATGGCTACGAATTTCGGCAACAATATCTCACTGGTACTCATGGGATCCTTTTTAATTGAGAAGGTATTTAATATAAACGGCATGTGACTTTTGGGATATGAATCGGTTGTCGAAAGAGATTACCCGGTCGTTATGGGGATTCTTGTGATTTCATCGCTTCTTTTCATGATTGGAAATATTCTTTCCGATATTTGTGTTGCGGTTGTCGATCCGCGGGTAAAATTTGAATAATGAAACTGAATCCTCTGACAATAAAAAAAATTCGCAGGTTCCAATCGATCAAACGCGGGTACTATTCCCTGATTATTTTTATGGTCATGATCGTTATTTCATTTTTTGCAGAGCTTCTCATCAATAACAGGGCTCTGGTTGTACATTATGAGGGGAATTATTATTTCCCGACATATGGAGAGATGATTCCCGGAAAAAACTTTGGACTGGATTATGAGTATGAGGTAAATTATCGGGAACTCCAGAAGAAATTCGAACTGGAAAAGAATGATAACTGGCTGCTGATGCCGATTGTGCCTTACAGCAAATTTGAAATTGATCTACAATCGGGTGAATACCCGCCTTTCCCTCCTTCTTTAGAAAAAAGTCACTACCTCGGTACGGATAATGCCGGAAGAGATATTGTGGCCAGAGTTGTTTACGGTTTTCGTATCGCCATAATATTTTCTTTGATCCTGCTTCTGGTCAATTATACAATCGGAGTAAGTATCGGCATTTTAATGGGATACAGGGGGGGAAAGTTTGATCTTTTTTTCCAGCGAATCATCGAAATATGGTCTAATGTCCCTTTTTTATATGTCATCATTATCATTTCTTCCATTATGGTCCCAAACTTTACCATGCTGATTTTCATTATGGCCGTTTTCGGCTGGATGGGGATTACCTGGACCATGCGGACGGTTACATACAAAGAGAAGGAAAGGGAGTACGTTCTTGCAGCAAAGGCCTTGGGTGCATCCAATATGCGTATATTGTTCAGGCATATTCTTCCCAATACCATTGCGGTCATTATTACGTTTGCACCGTTTGCGGTCTCCGGCGGAATCGTAGCGTTAACCTCTCTTGACTATCTTGGATTCGGGCTTCCTCCTCCGATTCCAAGCTGGGGAGAGCTTCTGCAGCAGGGCTGGTCAAACATGAATGCATGGTGGATTTCCGGATCTGTAGTCCTTGCCATGCTGGTGACGTTGATTGTCGTAACATTTATCGGTGAGGCCGTCAGAGAAGCATTTGACCCGAAGATGCATACGACATATGAATAGAATGGTAGAAATGGAAAGGAAAAAAGCATGAAGGTTAATTCTCGATCATTACGAATCTGCGGTATCTTTTTTTGGGGTCTGTTTATAACGCTCTTCCCATCTCAGGAATCGGCCGCCCAGGAGCTTCCAAAAGATATCAAGTGGCTCACAAACCATGAAGATCCTCTGTTTGCATCAAAAAACGCCAAACAAGGCGGCGTGTTTCATGCGTCCATTATGAGCTTTCCCATGACCTTTCGGTCCGTGGGACCGGATTCGAACGGAGGTTTCAGGGATGCGATCCTGAGCAACCAGCTGGGCCTGATCGGTATTCATCCGAACACGGAAAATATTATCCCGGAGATCGCGACCCATTGGGCGTTTGATAAAGATAAAAAGACCATGTACTTCAAGCTGGATAAAAATGCCAGATGGTCTGACGGAAAACCGGTGACGGCGGATGATTTTATTTACACCCTGGAGTTTATGCGTTCAAAGGAGATCGTCGCCCCCTGGTATAATGACTACTATACAAAAGAGATTGATCGTGTAATCCGTTATGATGACCATACGCTTGCGGTGGTTGCAACCAAAGCCCAGCCCGATCTTCATCTGAGAGTTGCCCTTACTCCCACTCCCAGACATTTTTATGGAAAACTCGATAAGGATTTTGTTAAAAAATATAATTGGGAAATTGTTCCGAATACGGGCCCTTACCAGATTTCAGACTTTAAAAAAGGCAAAAGTGTAAAATTTAAAAAAAAGAAAGACTGGTGGGCAAAGGATCTGCACTATTTCAAAAACCGTTTTAATGTGGATACCGTTATTTATTCTGTCGTAAGAGATTACAATATTCTCTGGGAATATTTTAAAAAAGGAAAGGAAGATGTATTTGCAATCAATTTTCCCGAATACTGGCATGTGAAGACAAAGACTCCGGTTGTTGAGAACGGGTATGTTTATAAGATCTGGTTTTTCAATGATACACAACAATCCGCCTCCGGCATGTGGCTGAACCAGGACAGAGAGATTTTTAAAGACCGGAATGTGCGATACGCCTTTGCCCATGCCATGAATATCGGCAAGGTTATTGAAAGTGTGTTGAGAAACGATTACTATCGCCTTGAGCACGGATTTATGGGATATGGCCGCTATTCCAACAACACGATCAAGGCCAGACTGTTTGACCTGGCCAGGGTTGAAGAATACATGAAAGCATCCGGCTGGCAGCGGGGATCGGATGGAATATGGGAGAAAGACGGCAGGCGTTTCTCAGTGGAAGTCACGTATAGCTTTGACGAGCATACCCCGAGGCTTGTGGTACTGAAGGAAGAAGCCAAAAAGGCCGGCGTTGAATTGAGGCTTCAGAAACTGGACGCGTCTGCAATGTTCAAGAAAATTCTGGAAAAAAAGCACGATATCGCCTGGATGGGCTGGAGTACTTCCCTGAGGCCGCAGTATTGGGAGCACTTTCACTCTGTGAATGCTCATAAACCGCAGACAAACAACATTACCAATACTGATGATCCTGAAATGGACAGGCTGATCGATGCGTTCCGAAATTCACTTGAAGAAGAAGAGCGGATTAAGCTTTCCCTTAAAATACAAGAGAAAATTCATGAAATCGGGGCATTTGTTCCCACGTTTATGGTTCCGTATGTGCGGCAGGCTTATTGGCGCTGGTGGAGGCTTCCGGAAACACCGGGTACAAAAATGTCACTTGACTTGTTTTCGCCTTTTGGAAGCGCAACAGGCGGCCTCTTCTGGTATGATAAGGATCTTTATGAAGAGACAAAAGAAGCGATGAAAAAGAAAAAGAAACTAAAGCCGGTTACCATTATCGATGAGACATATAAAATGAAATAATAACCTGAATTGAGCGATTGCCGAAATTACCTTGCTTACGGAAGAATACATATTGGAGGTCAACGATCTGGTTACCGCTTTCGATACCGAAGCCGGAAGAATCAGGGCCGTGGATCGTGTCAGCTTTAAAGTCGGAAAAGGAAGGACATTGGGTGTTGTGGGTGAATCCGGATGCGGGAAAAGTGTAACCGCCCTTTCCATTATGCGGCTTCTTCCAAATCCTGCCGGAGAGATCGAACAGGGAGAGATACGATTCGAGGGTAAAGATATTGTAAGGCTTCCTGCAGAAGAGATGCAAAAAATCCGCGGCCGAAAAATTTCCATGATTTTTCAGGAACCGATGACAGCTTTGAATCCGGTTCACCGGATTGGAAAGCAGATCGGGGAGGTTTTCCGTCTGCATTATTCCGGGATGAATAACGCAGAGATACTAAAAGAGTCGATTAAGCTGCTTGACAGGATCGGGATGCCGGATCCGGAGAAACGAATTCATGAATATCCCCACCAGATATCCGGAGGGATGCGGCAGCGGGTTATGATTGCCATGGCGCTTGCCTGCAGACCGGATATATTGATCGCGGATGAACCGACAACTGCTTTGGATGTTACCATCCAGGCACAGATCCTGGATCTGATTCATGAGCTGCAGCAGGATACGAATATGTCCGTCATTTTCATTACCCATGATCTTGGCGTGATTGCCGAAATCTGTGATGATGTGGTTGTGATGTATGCCGGGAAGGTGGTTGAGAATGCGCCGGTGATTGAAATCTTTGAGTCTCCGAAACATCCGTATACCAGGGGGCTGCTTGCTTCAATCCCTAAGCTTGAAACAAAGAGAAAAAGCCGGTTGAGCATCATTGAAGGGAGGGTTCCATCCCTTGATGAACTTCCGAAAGGATGCAGATTCAGCAATCGCTGCCCGTATGTGATGGATATTTGCACGACAGCGTCGCCGCCTTTGATAGAGATTGATGGGAACCATGCAGCGAGCTGTTACCTGTTGGCGGATGCTAAGCATAAACCTTATGAATGAGAATCTCCTTGAAATTCAGAACTTAAAAATGCACT
>DUZK01000286.1 GCA_013349495.1 Deltaproteobacteria bacterium | reverse complement strand
GGGGGGGGGATGGTCAGGGTCCCCGATGGATTGCATCTGGGAAACGGTTCATTGAGACAGGAAGTGGAAAGCAGGGGGGATCCCCCTGGGGCAGGGAGACGAAGCTGTTCCACATCCGGATTGAAGCAGATGGTTCTATTCGGCTGGGAGTTTTGGCCGCAGGCTGGTGCATTTCTTCATGTTGATGACGTGACTGTTTTCAGTCAGTCGGTCGATCAGGGCAGCTGTCAGGTGATCGTTTTTCAGGAAGTCGTTCCATTGTCCGAAACCGAGATTGCTGGTGATGATGGTTGTTTTTTTCCTGTGGCGCTTGTGCATCAGTGTAAAGAAGAGCCCCACCTGGACCGGTTCAACCTCGATATACCCCAGCTCGTCGATCAGCAGGCAGTCGTAGGAACTGAAGTGTTTGATGACCTTTGCCTCTGAATGGTCGGCCACCGACTGGTAGAGTTGCTCGACGAGTTCGGAAAAAGAGACGAAACGTCCTGAGTATCCGTGGTCGATGGCCTGGTTCAGGAAGGCTGTCGCAAGACCCGTTTTCCCGGCACCGGTGGGACCGATCCAGATGATGTTCCGGTGGTTTACAACATAGTCGAAGGCATCATACAGGGACAGGATCTTTTTTTTATTCAAAGCCGGTTGTCTATCGAAGGGGAAGGTTTCAATCCGGTAGGATTCGGGGATTTTGGCACGACGCAGACGCCAGCGGCGGGAGTTTTCCATTTTGACCTCATACTCCGTTTGCACGACGTGCTCAAGCAGCCGGTGGGGTGTGAACTCGTTTTGTTCCGCCATCTCGACGATGTTCTCCCAGTTTGCAAGCAGTCCACCCAGGCGGCTGTATTTCAGTTTGCGAATCAATTCGTCATTCATTGTTGTCCTCCAAAAGGTTGTCATACATGGACAGATCGACTTCGGAACCGTACTGTCCGTCAAGATAGGCCTGTCTGTCGCAAAAAGTTTCGTCGATGATGGCGGCAGATAAGTCCGGGCTGCCATCGGTCATCTGCAGACTGATGATGCTTTCGATGGTTTTTATATCGAAGATGCGGTATTTAGCCGCTCTTTTGATGGCCTGGATAAAGAGGGACGAGGCGGTTTTCCGCTTCAGATGGTACAGCTCCCGGATAAAGCGGTGCCGGTTGGTCCCCTTATGCTTTATGACGACATCCAGGTAACCGTCGACTGCGGGACCTGCATTCCTGAGATCCTTTTCCTCGTTCTCAGTCGGTTTTTTGCGATGTTTTGGCTGGTAGGGCGGCGGCGGTTGTCCTTTGGGTGTGAATTTTAAGTTTTTGATGCCATCTTTCGGCAGTTCGTATGTGAGCAGCTCTTCACGATTGTGAAAGATCCGGATGTGGCATGCATATTCCAGCACTAACGCCTTATGACGGGGCTTAAGCGGTACCCAGTAGTAGTTGCCGTTAAAAGCGACGTATCCGTACTGATCACAGATCCGTTCATGGGGCAGATAAGGCGGTGTTACCGCCGCAAGCAGTTTCATCAGACAGGGCTTTTCTGTCTCGAAAGCGTCTTTGGGGATGATACGGGATTTGGTCAACGGTCTCTCTGCCATTCTTACGGTCGACCACTGATACGCCTGCCGGTTTAAATCGTCTAAATCTGCAAAGGTTCTGCCCGGGATGAAGTTGGTCTCTACTGTATAAAAGCTGCGTTCATTGCCCGCTTTGCGGTCAGAATGGCCGATGGCGTGGCATAAAAAGCGAAAGCCGTATCTTCGAGCAAACTGCTCCATCTCCGGGTGAATCCGGGCATTCTCACCGCTGCCGCTGAGCCGGGCCAGGTTGGTATTGTCGATGATGCATACCCGTGCGGCGTAGCCGAAAAAGGTCAATGCCTCGTGGAAAAAGCATTGCATCCGAAAACGATTGAAGTGTCGATAAAACCTCAAGTATCGCATCTTTGAGTAACGGTAGTAGATCAAAGAAGCAACCACCTTCAGTTTGGAAGGGCCAACCTGAAGGTGGTAGACGGTGGTGTCGTGCTGCATCTCTTCCCCCGGCATATCGGGCACCTGGGCAGCCACCCGTTTTTCAGGCTGTCGAAGCTTAAGTTCGCGGACCTGCCGGGCCAGGGTGGAGTATCCGATTTCCATCCCATGTTCTTCGGTCAGTTTTTCGTAAACCCGTTGTACGAACCCGTCACATTGGGCAAAGAGGCGAGCCAGAAGGTCGGGATCCACCTCGATCTTGTCCGAGCGAATCCGGTGGTTGGTTTCGCCTTCGTCTTTGATGATGGCCTGCACCGTCATCCGGCTGATATGAAGCCTGCGGGAGATCTCCCGTTTGGGCATGCCTTCGCGATACAGTTGCCAGACGGCCTTACGTTTGTCCGGATCGATCATAAAAACTCCTGATAGCTTGTGAGAAGGGATCGAGGCGGCGGCGGATACCCCCGGCCAGCAGGTTGGCCTGGGCGAAAAAGGAAGGGCTTTTCAAGCGCCGGTCGGCAATTTTGAGGCAGATGCGCTGCATATATTTCTGGATAATCTCAAGATCCTTGAGCAACCCCTGTTCAAGACCGGTGCAATTGCCTGCTCCAATCGAAGACTGCTTGAGCTGGTTCAACCCCCATAGGACGTTGCCCTCTTCGAGTTGCTTTCTAAAAGATTCGGAGCCTTTGAAATAGCCATGAGCCAGGACCTCGATATCGCGGGTACTGAGATGGTTGCCGGCTGTCGCCTGGATGAAGGTATCCACCTCGGATTTTGTGACACCGTTCATGCGCATGAACGGGCGGATGGTATACATGTAGGAATAAACCGGAAAGGATCCCTCAAACAGCTTTTTCATCACTACATCGCTCATCTTCGAGATCATACCGGCTCGCATGGCAACCCAACCCTTGCTTTTCTCAAGCAGGGAGGCAATCTCCGAGATACTCATCCGAAAGACGGATTTCAATTCGTCGATGAGACGGGCCTGCTCGATGATGGACAAACTCCTGGCATTGGCCAGGCGCAACAACTCGACAATGCCTTCCGTCTCGTCGCCACCCAGAGACTGATAGGGAACCACACCGATACCCAGCTGTTTGGCACATCGATACCGTTTGAAGCCGTTGAGTAGAATCCGGGTTTCCTCAGCCGAGACACCCTGCAGGGGATCTTTGATACCGTAGGAAATAATGGAACCAAGCAATCGCCTTTCTGCTTCGGCAGACTTGAGCCGGTGATGTTCGTAACGCAGGTCGATACTGGAGAGTTCCACCAGCTCGAATCCGATATCCGCTTTTTCTGTCATAATCGTATCCCGATAATGGTTTTCCCTACCCCTATCAAAAACAAAACGGGCAGGTCCAAATCGTCTTGAAATAAAAAACCGATTAGTCGGGATTTTCAGCTTTTCAAAACAACGAATTAAACCAATAACTCATCTTAAAATCATTTTTCGGCGAAGTCGGATTTTTCCCCAATAAGTATCATAGGCTTAGCCCAATAACTGATCTTAAAAAAACAGATAGCAGATTCGAAGCAACAGACGGTTTCTGCCAGGCCTGTATGATCTGGAGAACAAAAGGTTGCGGTTTTCAAAACAAAAACCATGGTTAAGGTTTCCAAGGGGATTAAAAAGCACCGCGAAGTCGGAAATTCTATCACATATTATCAGAAGCTTACAGCGATTACACATCTTAAAAAAATGGGCTGCCCTTATTAGCTGGACGTTTCAAAGCCAACTGCCTTCGAAAACTGCGAATATGCACCTGGATGACGTAATCGATGATGATAATCAGTTGGGATTCAACAATCTGCGGGGTGGAATCAAAGACGGATTCCAAAAACAGTCCTGTAGCCGATGGCTGTTTTAACCCTGTCTGCTGGAGATTTTTTTCAACCGGTGGGATGAGTTCCTTTGCATCTTCGAGTTTCTTCGAAAGATAGTTGGAACGAAAATAAGCCTTATTCTTGCGGTTCCATTTCCGGCATTGCCGCCGGTGCCACTCTTTTTGACATTGCCGGTTGCCACAGGTTTTTGCCCGCTGTTTTACCTTTGCCTGGGGTAAAAACCAGCAGCGGCATACGGCACAGGGACGCTTTTTGAGGGTCTCCGCCATCGCTCTCTCCTTCTATTGAATTCAAGAAACGAATGTATTCCGAAAAATCAAAGGAGACCAGTGGCCTGGATATTATGTGGCTGGAAGTAATAGGCAGGAACGTTGGGGAGCTTTCAATCGAAATGATTGTTCAGGATGTCGGGTGGTCTGATTTATGTGAGCAAATGTGGTCTAATTTAGCTGAGCGCTATAG
>DUZK01000285.1 GCA_013349495.1 Deltaproteobacteria bacterium | reverse complement strand
TGTCCAGGTGAATATACCGGCCTTCCTCCTCCTCTTTGTAACCGTCATCCAGATTCAGCACCCACCATTGCATGGGAACATCCACCACAAGCTGCTTGCTGGAGCGTTCCGAGAAATCGTGGGCCTTTCCAAAATCAAACACCTCCTGCACGGATTTTTCGTGGATAAACCGGGTGATATCATGAAGCGTGGTGCAATTATTCGGCTGAAACTGCGGGGCGTCCGGATCGATAAGGTTTAGCGGTACAATATGCCGGCTCACCGCATGCAACGTGTTGTAAACAGGGCTTCCGGCCATCAGGTTTCTCCGCCTTTCGACATCGGATGATCGAATATCGACGATACCTTCATAAACCGCTTGATGATCTGCATCTACGGTAATCGCATCGCCGTTGTCGACCCGGTTCATCAGATTTTCGATACCAAAAACAGCAGGAACGCCGAATTCTCTGGATACCGTGGCCAGGTGACCTGCGAAACCGCCCTGTTCCGTCAGCACGGCTGCTGCTCGATTCAAAAGCGGCGCCCATCGGGGCTGCGCCTGGTGTGTAACCAGGATCGCCCCGTCCGGAAACTCGGGAATGTCGGTTCCTTGGGCGACCTTGAAAATCCTTCCGGAAGCAACCCCCGGACTGGCTGTAATTCCACCCGAAATCAGGGGCGTTTGCCGCAGATCATCCCAAGGCGTCTGAGGCCTCTTTTCCTTGCTCGGCACATTCATCTGCATGGGCCGGCACTGCAGAATGTATACCTTGCCATCCGGCCCGATGGCCCATTCCACATCCTGAGGGGTTTCATAGAACCGCTCCAATTTCAGCACTAATTCTCCAAGCGCCAATACCTGCTCCGCTTCAACGCAAAGAAGGGCCTGATCGGCTTGATCCACATCCATATGACAGACGCCCTCTTTGGAGAAACATACCATCTTCTTTTCTTTGACGCTGATATTCTGGTTGAGAATCTTCATGGGATGAGATTTTGAAAGCACCAAAACGTCACATGCAGCGCTGCCGTCCACAGCCGATTTGGGCAGCCCCCAGACCGCATTGATGTAAATGCCGTCATTGTCGGGGTTGACCGGATCGCGGGTGTAGGCCACACCCCCTGCTCTTGCATCGATCATGGCCAGGCATCCGACGCCCATAAAAACATCTTCGTCTTTAAGCCCCCGGTTATATCGGTAGGTAATAGCGCTAAGCCCGTATTTGCTGGCTACCACCGCTTTGTAGGCGTCTAAAATCTGATCTTTCCCCACATTCAGCTCGGAATGGTATTGGCCGGCAAAGGAGCGTCCGGCAACATCTTCACCCAAAGCACTGCTTCGCAAGGCCACCTTGATTCCTTTTCCACACTCCGATTCGAGCGCCTCATACCCGGCCAGGATCGCATCCCGGAGTTCGTTCGGTACGTCGGATGCCATGATGAGTTCCTGGGTTTCCTGGCTCACCCGGTAGAGCGCCCCCATATCATCCATGTTGACGGACTGAAATCGCCGGTCGATTTCAATCTGCAGGCTGTTGTATTCAAAAAATCGACGGTAGGCCGTCGCTGTAATGGCAAATCCTGAAGGGGTGGGGATGCCGATCTTGTTTTTGATGACCCCGAGGTTTGAGATTTTGGTGCCCACCAGGCCGGTCATATCCGTTTCAATATCAGCCAGCGGTATGCTGAACCGGTCGTCGTCGATGGGAAGTCTGTCCGAGAGGAGTTGATGAACGGTTTTCTGAATGCCCTGAAACGAATCATACAGCGCCGTATACCGCTCCGGTGTCAGCTCATCCAGATTTCGGATCATTCGAAATACTTCAACCAACACCGCAGTCGCACTGGCCAGGACAAAAGACATGCCGAATGGCGTATTGCCCTGCAAAGCCTTTTCAATGCCGGCCATAATATCCAAGGCCCTGTTGTTTGCGTTCAACAGAAGCCGAAAGTTGTGATGCCGGGCTTTGAATTCAATCCGAAGCGCTTCAACATCGGCAAGGTCGTTGCGGTTTCGGTGAAACAGCTTTTTAAAGAATCGATTCATTCGATTCAAACTTAACGATGGTTAATGCTTCAGTTTCAAACCCCATCCTTCGCACATATACAGAATCGCAAACCCGTACCAGAGCGTGTAGATGACATAAAAAAGGAGGGAAAAGAGTACGATACCCAATCGGTCTGAAATCCTTTGGGGTTCGATGCCGTAATAATTGTAAGCCGTTTCAATGGCTTTCTTGTTGACACGGTCCACGGTTTGGGCGGCTTCAAACTGCTTTTGTCTCGTCAGCTCCTTCTCCAGTTCCTTGAGGGCTTTCCACCAGTTAAAGAGCACGCGTTTTTCAGAGTAACCGTACTTTCCGCTGATCTTACCCCCTTTGTTTTGATACATGGCATCGGCGTCTTCCAAACCGTTTTCAAGTATCTTTCCCAAATGGCCGGAAACCTTGAGATTCGTGCCGGATATGTCGGCAGATGCGCCGCTTTTTTGAAACAGTTGGGCGGTCTGTTTCGCCTGCGCCTCTTCCGCCATCGAAAGCGTCACCTCAACAGCGGTTTCTGAAAACGGTTTTATCTCCTCTCTAACCTTCGGGATATAGTAAGCGGATCCTTTGGAGATGGAATTATAGAGCCCGTCGAGGTATTCGACAGCATTACGGCCACTGATAACAGGTAGAAAAATCACAACCAACACAATGATGAAACCGGCCATAAGACCGACGCCGGTGAATAACTCTTTTCGATTTCCAATCATCGATGCACCTCCTGTCCCTTCAACACCCGAAGATTTTTTAAAAAAGTGCCGATCACCCAGACGGAAAAACCACCGATCACGATGAAAAACGCCCATATCCCGACGGCATCCAAAAAAGCACCGACCTTTATAGGCAATGGAATAATTTCCATCGCTCCCAGTTTGGAGGGCAGTGAAAAAATACGGTTTACGAAACCGGCCAGCACGGCCATGGCATAAAATCCTCGAATGGTAATTCCCGGCACGACCTTGGTGACCATCGCCCCGATTTGAATGCCGAACAAAGATCCCAAAAGCATCCCCATGGCCAGCGTATAGAAAATAAAACCGTAGATGGCATACTGGCTGATGGACGCATAACCAGCGGTAAATATGATCTGGAAAATATCCGTACCCACCGTCGTCATGGAAGACACCCCAAGTACATACACAAATATGGGGAAGGTCAGAAAACCCCCGCCGACGCCCATAATACCGGCTGCAAACCCCACCAGGACGCCGCTGAGCACCAGGAAGACCCAGCTAATGCTTCGCCCTCCGGGAGTGAGCCCGGCATCGAATGTGATCATTGGCGCTATTTTAAGCGCTTGCAGTTTCTTGGGCAGATTCCCCATACCGGCCCCCTCGGTTTTGCCGCCATGCGCATCGGCAGATGCATCGATGCTTTTTCTGGCTCTGAGAAAATCAATCATAGCGTAAAGGCCCAAAAAACCGAGCATAAACGAATAGACGGTCGAGATGAAGGCATCGCTGAGCACCGGGTTGATTTCATACAGCACCCGGTTGATCAACCCTCCGGCGGTCGCACCGACAATGGCCCCGATTAAAAAAACAAGGGCAAGTGCCACGGAGATGTTCCCCAATTTCCGGTGGATCACGCTGCCCATGATGGCCTTGGCAAAAATATGGAAAAGATCCGTCCCAACAGCCAGAATTCCTTTAATACCGGCACTCATCAATGCCGGTGCGATAATAAATCCCCCCCCTGCGCCGATGCAGCCGGTAATCAGACCGGCCCCGATCCCGATCAGGATCGAAACGATAAAGATGCCCGTGCTGTAAAAGGCCGGGCTGTAGGCTTTTTTCCCGCCGAGCAAATCCGGAAGCACTTCCCCGATTTCGGCTGCAAAGGCGATGGTTCCCAGAATCGCCGGAATCGTCAACAAACCGATCAGGAGCAAGCGTTTCCGACTGTTCAGGATGGTATCGGACACTGCCAGTTCCCATCGTGCATGGGCTTTTGCGCCCATTATCAAGAATTGTCCCCACTGTCTGAAAAAATTCATTTCCGTCAAGCTCCTTTTCTATATCATGGAGAAATATGAATCCATTTCTATTCGTTCTTCTTCATCGCATGGTCGGCAGTCCATTGGACTGCCGGCGGCGCGGCCTTATGCATCGTCTGTCTCATCGGTATCTTCGGTTCGATCTTTTTGCAACAGATCCGAAATCGGGCTGAGGAATTTTTTCCATCCTCTTTTTTTAGAAGCGGGCATCGTCTTTGCCAGCCGAATCCGTTCCTCCTGGGAGGTTTTATGGCTGTTCGCG
>DUZK01000284.1 GCA_013349495.1 Deltaproteobacteria bacterium | reverse complement strand
CTTTTCGATCACGAATTGGGGTTTGATTATATCTTTCTGCTCATAGGCCAGCGGATTGGTGTCCTTCCATTCTTTGATTTGGCGAAACCAGTCCTTTCTTTTCGGTTTCAAGTTCCCCAGGTTCTCTTCTTCAAGAAGTTTATTCAGCAGCCGTAGGGTTATCTTGCAGTCCCCCACAACCGGTACGGACACCGGAATGTTTTTCCGGATCGACGTGGGGTCGATATCGATGTGAACGATCTTTGACTGGCCGGCAAAGGCATCGGTTTTGCCGGTCACCCGGTCATCAAAGCGAACCCCGACGGCGATGATCAGATCGCAGATGCTGGTTGTCATGTTGGCCCGGTATGTGCCATGCATCCCGATCATTCCCAGAGACAAAGGATCCTGGCCCGGGAATGCACCCAGACCCATGAGCGATGTGGTTACCGGTATTTGAGCATTTCGTGCCAGCTCCGTCAGCTCTTTCGAAGCTTTGGACAGGATCACACCGCCCCCGGCAAATATGATCGGTTTTTCAGCTTCTCGAATCAGTTTGACGACTTTACCGAGCTGCTTCTTGTTCGGGTGATATGTTGGGTTGTAGGAACGGATCGCTGTCTTCTCAGGGACTTTGTAATCGACGGAGTTCTTCACCACGTTCTTTGGCAAATCCACCAATACCGGACCGGGGCGGCCGGAGCGGGCGATATGAAAGGCTTCTTTGATGGTGGCCGCCAGCTCTTCGGTGGAATTGACCAGGTAGTTATGTTTCGTGCACGGGCGGGTGATGCCGACGATATCGACTTCCTGAAATGCATCGTTTCCGATCAATTGGGTCGGCACCTGGCCGGTGATAATCACTACCGGGATGGAATCCATATACGCATTGGCGATACCGGTAACGGTGTTTGTTGCGCCGGGTCCGGAAGTCACCAGGCAAACCCCCACCGTGCCGGTGGCCCGCGCATAGCCGTCTGCTGCGTGAATGGCGGCCTGTTCGTGGCGAACCAGTATATGTCGGATATCGGTATTGACCAGCTCATGATAAATGTCCATAACGGCTGCTCCAGGATATCCGAATATGGTGTCCACACCCTCGTCCTGGAGGCTTTTTATCAGGATTAACGCACCTGTCAGTTTCATGTTTTTCTTTCCTTCCGATTGTCTGGATAGCATAAAAAATTCTTATTTTAGGACACGGATAAACGCAGATGAACGCGGATTATAAAGATGAAAAAATAAATATTATTATCTGTGCATATCTGTGTAGATCTGCGTCCCATTTAACTTGTTTTGTTTTTTTATTTCAGCACTGCGCCTTCGCTGCCCGATGACACCAGCCGGGCATAGCGGGATAAATAGCCCGTGGAGATTTTAGGTTCCGGCGGCGTCCACTTCGAAAGCCGTTTTTTTATTTCCGCTTCCGGAATTTTCAGGGTGATGGTCTTTCCCGGTATATCGATGGCAATCGGGTCTCCATCCTGAACGATGGCGATGGGACCTCCCTGCATGGCCTCGGGCGAGATATGCCCTATGGACGCTCCTCTGGAGCCGCCGGAAAACCGGCCATCTGTGATCAGGGCGACATGAGCGTCAAGCCCCATTCCGGCAATGGCACCGGTGGGCGTCAACATCTCCTGCATGCCCGGACCTCCCTTGGGGCCTTCATACCGTACAACCAGAACATCCCCTTTTTCTACTTTTCCTCCAAAAATGGCTTGGGAAACCGCCTCTTCAGAATCGAATACTTTGGCCGGGCCTTCGTGCTGAAGCATCTCTTTTACTACGGCAGACTGTTTAACCACACAGCCGTCGGGGGCAAGGTTTCCGAATAATGCGGCCAAACCGCCCTCTGCATGATAGGCGGTATCCACGGATCGAATCACATCATTGTCGAGAACTTCTGCAGATTGAATATTTTCACCCACCGTTTTTCCGGATGCCGTGATGCAGTCTTCATGGATCAGTCCCGTTTTTGAGAGTTCTTTAATTACAGCCCCGATCCCGCCGGCATTGTTGAGATCTTCTAAATGATGTCGCCCCCCGGGGCTCATGGAGCAGAGATGGGGAGACCGTTTGCTGATTTCGTTGATGGTGTTTAAGTTTACATCAACGCCGGCTTCATGGGCCAATGCGGTCAGATGGAGTGCGGTATTGGTGGAACAGCCGAGCGCCATGTCCACGGTGAGTGCATTTTCAAACGCCTTTTGCGTCAGTATCTTGCTCGGTGTAATCTCTTTTTCCAGGAGTTCAACGATTTTCATTCCGGATATTTTCGCCAAACGGATTCTCGCCGACATGACAGCCGGGATGGTGCCGTTTCCGGGCAAAGCCAGTCCGATGGCCTCGGATAAACAGTTCATGGAGTTGGCCGTGAACATGCCGGCGCAGGAACCGCAAGTCGGACAGGCATTATCTTCATAGACGGCAAGTTCTTCTTCCGTCATTTTACCGGCGCGAACCGCACCCACACATTCAAACAGGGTGATGAGGTCGATTTTTTTTGCATCCTTTTTACCCGGGAGTCTGCCTGCCAGCATGGGGCCGCCACTGATAACAATGGATGGGAGATCGAGTCTGGCGGCGGCCATGAGCATTCCCGGTACGATCTTGTCGCAGTTGGGTACCATGACCATGGCATCGAAGGCATGGGAGATGGCCATCACCTCGATGGAATCTGCTATCAACTCCCGGCTGCCTAGGGAATACTTCATGCCGGTATGATTCATGGCTATACCGTCACACACCCCGATGGTTCCGAATTCGATGGGGGTACCACCGGCCATATAGATTCCCGCCTTTACGGCTTCTACGATTTTATCCAGATGGGTGTGGCCCGGTATGATCTGATTCTCCGAGTTGGCAATTCCGATCAGGGGTCTCTTCATTTCCTCATCCGTGTAGCCGATGGCTTTAAACAAAGATCGATGGGGCGCCCGTTCTACGCCTTTTTTCACAATATCACTTTTCATGGCCGTTATCTCCTCTGTTAAAAATGTGTAAGGAATCGGTTTTTAAACAAAAAAAAATCCGTTATCACCCTTGGGGTTGATAACGGATTTTATGTTTTGCCTGGGTTTCAGCTTAGGCCATTATCAACCCCCTTCCTCGCAGCAGGAAAGTACACCTACAGCGAGGCCGAGAATAAGGCTAATAAGGTTGATAAGGACTAAATTTTTCATTATAAACGCTTTCTCGATTGACTTTAGGAGGTATTAATAAGGTTATTGACGATCCTTGTCAAGGGTTTTTTTGTTCAACGCCGCTTCAATCCGCTGCAGCGCCTTCATTAGGTTCTCCTTTGAATTCGCAAAAGAAATTCGGAGATACCCTTCTCCGTACTGTCCGAAGCTTGTACCGCTAAGGGCGGCGACACCGGCCTGTTCCAGCAAGTAGTCGGCTAGTTCCTTAGAGGTCATCCCGGTGCCGGTGATGTTCGGGAAAGCATAGAAAGAGCCCTTTGGCGGAATGCATGTAATTCCGGGTATGGCATTGAGGCCTTCAACAACAATGTCCCGCCGCTGCTTGAATTCCGCCATCATCCGGATCGATTCATCCTGGGGGCCTGTCAACGCCTCTGCTCCTGCCATCTGGGTGAAGGGGGGCGTGCATGATGTGCAGTTGGTCTGGAGCTTTGCAATTTGCAGCGCCAACCACTCGGTCATGATTCCGTATCCCAGCCGATTCATTCGCTCTGCCAGCATTAGGCCTCCAAAATTACGGTTCATTCTAAAAGAGAATAAAGGCCAATCTAATACGCCGATTCAATGCGCTTTGGCAACTCTTTTTTGTTATTATTGTCTCAGTGAGCTTCCTGAATGAATTTTCGGATATGCTGGATGCTTTCTTCGCTGTGATAGGTGAGTGCAATTCCGCAGAGGAAGTCATCTCCTGAAAGCGGAGCAATGTGTTTAATGGTGCCGGTGGCGTGGAATACTTGATCTTCATATAAAAGCCTGAAGGCCAATTCCTGACCGATTTGAAAAGCGTCCGATTCCGGAATGAGTATACCGACACCGCCGATACTAAGATTTTTCACACGAAAAGCCTTTTGTTCGATCTCAGCCGACACTCGATTCAGGTTTTCAGTGGAAATTCTTTGAGAACGGCGACATTCGAGTCTGAAGACTTCATCCTTTATTTTGAAGGTGAGCAGAAAATTGTTCGGCTCGCCGTCTAAAAGAATGCCGTCAAAAGAATAGGTGTTGCCATCATTACGGAAAGAAAAGGTATACTGCCAATTCAAGCGAAGTTCCGAAGATCCTTTCTGAAGCGGTTTGAAACAGGTCAGGAGGTGGTGATTATCTTCAG
>DUZK01000283.1 GCA_013349495.1 Deltaproteobacteria bacterium | reverse complement strand
TCTCCCGGAAAGCAATGGAGATGCTGTTGAACCACAATTATCCGGGAAATATCAGAGAGCTTGAAAATATCCTCGAACATGCCCTTATTATATGCCAATCCGGCACAATAGAACCGGATGATCTTCCCGATTATCTGCAAAATTCCACGGCCAGACAGGCTGTTTCTCCGGTAGAAATTTTCGGAAAAGATGATGACTTCCGTGAACGTGAAAAAGTCCTTCAGGCACTCCAGATTAATAACTGGCACAGGGACAATACTGCACACGCACTTGGGATTGAGCGAACCACGCTTTGGCGCAAAATGAAAAAATACGGCCTCTTAACCCCGATCATCCCCTCCCCTGACGGAAAAACGTTGCAAAAATAGTTGCAGGAATGGTTGAGCAACCAGGTTTTTTGTTCATTTTCAAGCCCTTAAATTCATTGCAACCAGTTTCAACCTTCCGTGTTGCGAGACCTGCAACTAAAAAATGACCTTGCCCTGCCCTGCCCTGTTTAATCTTTCATCATTATCTCGTGTAACTTCGGTTAGATAAAAATCGTTAATTGATTATGGCATGATCAATGCAATCAATTAAACAGTCAACCAGTCAGGTTGAAAATTATCAGTAAACAGGTGTGAGGCATTCTTGAAACCGGACAGGGAAAATATAAAGGTGCTGGTTGTGGATGAGGATCCTGAAATGCGGATATTTTTATCAACGGTTCTCTCATCCGGAGGTTTTATGCCCGTCATAACCGAAAACGGGGCGGAAGGCCTGCGCAGGGCCGCGGAAGAAAAACCCGCAATCATCATAATGGATGTAATGATGTCCGGAAAAGCGAGTTTTCAGATCTATCACTGTTTAAGGCAGGATAAAAAACTCCGGGATATTCCGGTAATAATGCTCTCGGCACTCTCCCGGAACACCGTCTTTCATTTTCAGAAGTATCAGAGTCCTGATTTCGGCAACAGAGTGCCTGAACCCGACGCCTATATTGAAAAACCCCCGGAAGCGGATGAACTTCTTGACATAGTAAACAGTCTGTTATCCGGCCCCTGATTCCGGAAAGGGTGGAAAAATGTCAAACGGATTAATACTAAAAAAAGAAAGCGGCATGAAGTGATGAATCACAGCATTGATCCCAAACTGTATAAAGAAGTGGAAAAATTCGGAGCAATGGACATGGAAGTCTGCATGCAGTGCGGCGCCTGCAGCGCATCCTGTCCACTGTCCAGCGGAACCAATCCATTTCCACGAAAGATATATCGATATCTTCAGCTTGGATTGAAGGACAAACTCCTAAAGTCGTCCGAGCCCTGGCTGTGCTACTACTGCGGAGAGTGCAACAAGGACTGCCCAAGGGGCGCCGAGCCGGCCGAGACGATGATGGCAACTCGCCGCTGGTTGACCGCTCAGTACGACTGGACAGGGCTTGCCAGGCGGTTCTACCTCTCTGAGGCATGGGAAATCGGTGCGTTGGGTTTTGTTGCGCTTTGCATCATTTTGCTTTTCGTTCTATTCCACGGTCCCATCATTACCGATCGCGTTGCTGTTAATTCCTTCGCGCCCGTCTTATGGATTGAGATCGGCGATTTGATCATGGCCGCGATCCTGTCGACTTTTCTGCTTTCAAACGCCTTCAGAATGTATCGCTTCATCATGAGCGGTACGAAAGTGCCGTTCCGGCTCTATATCACGGAAGCCAAAGCCTTTGTTCTGCACTTTACGACACAGAAGCGCTGGAGGGAATGCGGGGAGGACCGGAGTCGATGGATGAAGCACTTTCTCCTGGTCACCGGCTATTTGACCATGATGACCCTTATCATCGTTTTCATCCGCTGGTTCCAGGTCGATGACAGCAGTTGGCATTTTACAAGTATCTTCGGCTACTACGCAACAGGAGTCTTGCTCATTATAACCGTGGAAATGTTTCGAAGCCGTCTTAAAAAACAGGAAACAATCCACCGATATTCCCACCTATCCGACTGGCTTTTTTTGATTCTCCTTTTTCTCACATCATTAACCGGCATCATGATGCATATCATTCGTCTCACAGGATGGCCGATAGGAACATACGTCATGTATGTCATCCACCTCGCCGTTGCAGTGCCGATGCTGGTCATCGAGGTTCCTTTCGGCAAATGGTCTCACCTTTTTTACAGACCGCTGGCCGTGTTTTTGGCAACCGTCAGGGAGAAAGCATCAAAAGATTCCGGTGTTGATGTTGAAGATGTAAAAGCCGAGGTCGGCGAAACTTTCATGACCTGTTTGCAATGCGGCACCTGCACCAGTGTATGTCCGGTGAACCTGATTTCGTCCTACAGCCCTCGCAAAATCCTGCGTCAACTCACATTGAAAACCGGCACCGAGCAGTCCGTTGACCAGGCCGTCTGGAGCTGTTTCACCTGCAATGCCTGCGAGGTGAACTGTCCCCGCGGCATACAGATCATCGACGTCATGAAGGCGGTGCGTGGACTCAATGTAGCCGGCGGAAGAATCCCGGAATCCTTAGAGGCGCCGCTGAACAGCCTGAAAGAAAACGGCAATCCCTGGGGTGGTCTTCGCGAAAAACGAACGGAATGGGTGGGGGACCTTGATATTCCTGCTTTTAACACTGAGCATGAGTATTGCCTGTTCACCTGTTGTACCACGGCATATGACCAAAGCAACAGGAAAGCCGGACAGGCTCTTCCCCGGCTTCTTGAATATGCAGGGGTTTCTTTCGGCAGCCTCGGAATTGAAGAGAATTGCTGCGGAGATCAGGCCCACAAGACAGGGGCTGACGATATCTTCTTGGAGCTGGCCCGAAAAAATGAAGAGCTTTTTTTACGTGCCGACGTACGGAAAATACTGGCCGTTTCGCCTCATTGCCTGAACGCTTTTAAAAATCTCTATGCAAATTTGAGGGGGTTTATCGATACTGAGCATTATTCCGAACTTCTGGACCGACTCCTCGCGGAAGGCCGTTTAAGGCCTGTACTTGAAGTGGCATCCGTCGTTACCTACCATGATCCGTGCTATCTGGGACGTCATAATGGCATCTACGAAGCGCCTCGCAGGATTTTACAAAGCATCCCGGGACTTAAGCTGGTCGAAATGACGAACAATAGAGAGAGCGCCTGTGTTGCGGGGGCGGCGGCGGTGCATGGAACGATTATCCGCATCGTCAGAACCTTGGCGTACTGCGCGTAGAAGAGGCTCTGGGAACCGGCGCCGGGGTAATTGCTACCGCCTGTCCCTATTGCATCCGCATGCTCAATGACGCCATAATAGAACTCGGAGTCGAAAAACAAATCGTCGTCCGGGATCTGGCTGAACTGTTATTACAGTCGGTTGTGGCAAGGGATGAAGCAAACATGATCGGGCACATTGATCTGGGCATTAGGAGCCGTTACGAAATAACTGCTACATTTCCAACCATTTCGTTACGGCTCCTTATGCCGTTCACGACATTCAAATGTTATGGTTATTTTTGAACGACGGCTTAGTCGGGAGGTCTGCCATGTCTGAACGAATCGGATTTTATATCTGCCATTGCGGCATCAATATCTCTTATCGGGTCAGGGTGCAGGAAGTTGCCAAATATGCGGCTACATTACCGAACGTGGTAATTTCACGGGATTACCTGTTCATGTGTTCTGATCCCGGACAGGAACTCATCGAAAAGGATATTCGTGAGCATCATCTCACCCGCGTGATCGTGGCCTCCTGCTCCCCGAGGATGCACGAAAAAACCTTTCGGGCTGCCTGCAAGAGGGCCGGTCTGAATCCATACCGGGCATTCCACATGGTGTGCGTGCGCGAGCATGTTTCATGGGTCACCGAAAATGAGGACGAGGCCACGGAAAAGGCCAAAAACCTGGCCAGAGCCGGTATTCTGCGCGTGGTGTACCAACATGACTTGATACCGGCCACGTTTCCGGTATGCACGAACACACTGATCGTGGGCGGGGGAATAGCCGGCATGCAGGCGTCTCTCGATGTGGCCAAGGCCGGATTCAAAGCCTACCTGGTAGAAAGACAGCCTACGATCGGCGGGCACATGCTGCAGTACGACAAGACCTTTCCCACCCTTGATTGTGCAGCCTGCATCGGCACGCCCAAGATGGTCTCCGTTGGTCAGGATTCCAACATCGAATTGCTCTCCTACAGCGAGGTGGAGGATGTCAGCGGCTTTATCGGCAACTTCAGGGTAAAAGTCCGGCGAAAGGCCCGCTACGTAGAAAATAATTGTACCGGATGCGGCGAGTGCGAAAAGTTCTGCCCGATTGATTTTCCCAATGATTGGGATGTGAACACCAAAACCAGAAAGGCT
>DUZK01000282.1 GCA_013349495.1 Deltaproteobacteria bacterium | reverse complement strand
TGGAAAAGGTCCCTACGGTTATGAGGTCATTCGATTGCCCGAAAACGAGGTGGCCGAGATGAATAAAATCGCCGAAGAGGTCGTCTGGGAACAGTGGGGCAAAGAGTCCCCCAATTCCGCCAAGGCGCTGGAGATTTTAAAGGAATGGTATTCCGAGTACCGGCATTAGCCCGTAGGTGAAAAAAACAGGAAGGGCAGGTGTGCGGCATTCGGAAAAAGACGGCCGTATGCCTGCCCGCCGGTGCATTAACAAACCAATAGCTTGCAGAGGGATGCTGAAATGTTACGGTTTTCCAGATTCATCGATGGAATCAGCAGGTGGATGGGAATGATCTTCCCCTATCTTGCCCTGTTCATGATGATAACCGGGGTGTATGAAGTTGTCATGAGGTATTTCTTTAACATGCCCACCACATGGGTATGGGAGCTCAACGGACTCCTCTTAAGTTCGTACGCCGCCCTGGGAGGGGGCTATGCCCTTATAACCAACACCCACGTGAAAGTCGATATTATTTATTCCCGTTTTTCGTACCGGACAAAGGCAATCATGGATACGTTTTCCTTCTTTTTTCTGTTCCTCTTTCTTGGGGTGCTCGCGTGGCAAACCGGGAAAATGAGCCTTCATTCGGTGGGAAATTTGGAGCAGAGCACGACCCTGTTCGGTCCCCCCATCTACCCGTTCAAGGTCGTAATGGCCATCGGCATTTTCTTTTTTCTGCTGCAGGGGCTGGCGCTTTTTATACGAAACCTGCACATCGCGTTCACCGGGAAGGAGTTAACGGACAATGGAGCTTAGTATTGAATTAGGTACGATTGTTCTGTTCGGCTCCATGCTTTTGATCCTGATCACAGGGTTGCCGGTTGTCTTTGTTATGGGAGGTATCGCCACCCTGTTTACGATACTTCTCAATGGCTTCGACGCCACAATGGGCATTTACATGAGCATCTGGTCGACTTTCACCATCCAGATGCTGCTGGCCATTCCATTGTTCCTGCTCATGGCCAGCGTGCTTCAGCACTCCGGCATCGCCGATGACGCCTATGAAATGTTTCACAAATGGATGGGCGGTTTAAACGGCGGACTGGCCATCGGGACGGTTGTGGTGTGCCTCATCTTTGCAGCCCTGACCGGAACGAGCGGCGCAGCCACCGTTTCCATGGGGCTCATCGCGATCCCATCGATGCTCAAGCGGGGCTACAACAAGCACATGGTCATCGGCACTGTGGCCGCGGGCGGGGTGATCGGCATCATCGTACCCCCCAGCGTCATCATGATTCTTTATGCAATGATCGCCCATGAGCCGATCGGCAAGATGTTTCTGGGCGGTGTGGTGCCGGGGACAACCGGCGCCATTCTGTTTTGCATCTACATCGGGATTCGAAGCTGGATCAATCCGCAGTTCGGCCCGGCGCTGCCTCCTTCGGAGCGGGCCACCTGGATAGAAAAGCTGATTTCGCTCAAGGCGATGATCCTGCCCATACTGCTCATCGTCGCGGTTCTCGGCTCCATCTGGGGGGGGATGGCAACCCCCACGGAAGCTGCTGCGGTGGGGGCCTTCGGATCGTTTATATGCGCCGGCATCTATGGCCGGTTAAACCCGAAGATGCTCAAAGACACTACAACCCAGGCATTCCGCCTCACGGCCATGGCCTTCTGGATTCTGGGGGCGGCGACCGCTTTCAGCAATCTGTATACGCAGATGGGGGCCCGGGAGATGATCCAGGGATTCATCTCCTCCCTGGACGTGAATCCCTGGACGATCCTGATCATCATGCAGCTTTCGCTCTTCATTCTGGGGACCATCGTGGACGATTACGCCATTATCATGCTTGCCGGTCCCATATACGTGCCCATCATCAAGATGCTCGGCTTCGACCCCCTCTGGTTCGGAATCCTTTTTATTCTGAACATGAGTCAGGCCTACCTCACACCACCATACGGATTTAATCTGTTTTACTTAAGGGGGCTGACCCCCTTTATCAAGGAAAGCACGGGGATCGAGATCACGATGTGGGACATCTACCGGGGGGTTTTCCCCTTTGTGGGGCTCAAGGGCCTGAATTTGATCCTGATGATGGTTTTCCCGCGGCTGGTGCTCTGGCTTCCGACGCTGGTCTATGGTTGATGATATTGAGAGGGAGAAGACTGCCGCACTTTTATCAGAAAAATTCGGATTAAACTTTACACCACAAGAAATCAACTGTGACGGATGTCTCTCTTCGGGAGCAAGGCTTATTGGTTACTGTAATACTTGCGAAGTTAGAAAGTGCGCTATCACAAAATCAGTTGAGAATTGTTCAGCTTGTGATGACCAGCTCTGCGAAAAGTTGAATAAATTTCATGAATTTTCTCCAGATGCAAAAGCATGTTTTGAAGCTTTAGTAAGAAAGTCCAGTTAATCTCATAATTTTTTGCTAACATCCGCCTGGAGCAGACGGCGGGAAAATCGCGGTTTAACTTAAAAGCCTGTAGAAGCCCGGTCCAACATAGGGCCGCTGCTCAGGCGGGGCGTTCTGTGTGAGATCACTATGGATATATACCTCAGATCAACTGATATAATCGATTGGCAAACGCCAGCAGTTCTTAACCAAGCGTATAAACTTGCAAAGGATGTTTCGGGACCTTTTGAAATCGCACGGGCATGTTTCGAGTGGGTACGCGACTGCATCAAGCATAGTGGAGACGACGAAGCGACGATTACAACGTGTCGCGCATCTGAAGTCCTGACAGAGGGCACTGGATGGTGCTTTGCGAAAAGTCATTTGCTTGGAGCATTGCTCCGCGCAAACAGAATACCTGCAGGATTCTGCTACCAGCGACTCAGCCTTGGTGATGGTAATGGTTTCACGTTGCACGGGCTGAATGCTGTTCACTTGCCAGATATTGGGTGGTACAGAATTGACGGCAGAGGAAACAAAGCTGGAGTTGATGCTCAGTTCTGCCCACCTGAAGAAAAACTGGCCTATCTTCCACGGGAAGAAGGTGAAATCGGCTTTCCAGAAATTTGGCCGGATCCGGCTCCAATTGTTGTGGAGTGTCTGGTACGTTTTGAAGGATGGGAAAAGGTGAATGAAAATTTGCCTGACATTGCAGTGATCAATAGACCACAGAACCAGGCGCTTAACTCAGACGGCTAATTCCGTCTTATGGGACATTCTATACTCCTTATGCGTGCGAACCATGAGAGCTATGAGAAGAATGAGAGCCGTGTGAGCCGTGGCTGCTATGGGAGCTATGATGCGCATGGGTCCCGTCAACATAAGAAACATCTAAGCTATTCGTATGCCCAGCAGCATCCTTGTTCAATAAGAACTCCGCCAATTACAGCCGCAGACATAAACGCGCCCATTGAAAGCACGAAGACGAGATTAGTAATGGTAGCGGAGCTGAACGATATGAATGGAATCGGATGAAGCTTTGTAAACGATTCTGTGCTCTTCATTGATGCGACGTGACCAATACCCTGAAAGGGCGTGTTTGAGCGGTTCAGGTTTACCAATCCCCTCAAAGGGATTGCGTTTGATGTCTTTGATAAGTGTGTTGATTCGACCGAGGATTTTTTTGTCAGTTTGTTGCCAGTATAAGTAATCCTCCCATGCATGATCTGAAAAGATGAGCTTCAATCTAAAAGCTCCCTTTCGGACCCATGGCCATCTTCTATCTGGGCGATGGATTCAATTAGACGCCTTGTGTTTTTCGGAGAACGCAACAGATAAGCAGTTTCCTCCAGGGCCTCATAGTCCTCAAGGGACATGATGACCACGGAATCGGTTGTTTTACGTGTAACGATAATCGGTGCATGATCTTTGCACACGTTTTCCATCGTTTTTGCAAGATTTTGCCGTGCGGCGGTATATGTAATGGCTTTCATGTGGCACCTCCGGTACATGTACGTTATTATGTACAATTAATATATGTATGTGTCAAGATCGGAATTTAAGCCCATAAGGATAGGAACGCCCATCGCTGAGCGCCCTTCTCACACCATCGGACTCTATGGGTCTTGCATAAATGCATTAAAATTCGAGCAGCGTTGATTTCATGTTATTGACAAGTTTTTTGCCCTGTCCAACCGCACGACTGACTGAAGATTGATATATCCTGAGTATTTGAGCGAGTTCCGTGCCGACATTAAATTGAAATTAATTTATGCTTCCTTTATCAATCGATATAAACGATTCGTTTGATGATCTGTTTCAAAAACTCCTTAGACCATACTTCTAAAGTGTTCCGGTCTTTGATGAAAGGAGCGATTTCCCGACGTGCTTGTTCCACATCGAGGTCATCAACGGCTTGCCGTAAAAGGTGCTGGAGCCTGGCCGGCGTG
>DUZK01000281.1 GCA_013349495.1 Deltaproteobacteria bacterium | reverse complement strand
TGTTAATTGATTTTAAATCAGTGTACTATATCAAAGCTATCTCCAATAATTATGTACGTATATATGCAAAAGACGTAACAAATTCAAGCCTGGTTATAATCATGAGAACCTTGGACTCTCAAGTTATATCGGAATTCCAGTTATTTTAACACAAACGGCCCGGGCTGATGGGAATCAACATAACCCCAATAATGATCAGTGCCGGTTAAAAGGTATTCGATTGTCGCTGGCCAGGCAAGGTCACCTAAAATGCCTATTTTTTTCATTTATGTTTCTCCATCGTTAATATCTATGAGTACCGATATAAAACTGAGGGGCGGGAAAACCGCGCCCGCGTTTTTCACATTCCTCGCAGGTGTCAGGTTGGGAGTTGTGTTTCTATGTTGATTTTGCCTTCCAGGTATTTTACGGCCTTCCCGCAAATAAGAACTCTATCATCAACGAGCTCACAGGTTAGCTCGCCACCTCTCGCTGACACTTGTTTAACGCGAAATCGTTTTGAACCCATTTTTGATGCCCAATAGGGAGCAAGTTGTGTATATGCGGAACCCGTTACCGGATCTTCCGGAATTCCATATTTGGGTGCAAAGAATCTTGTAATAAAATCATAGCGAGTGGACTTTGCGGTAATAACAACACCTCGCAAATCGAGCTTTATCAGTTGTCCAAAATCCGGATTGGCCGATTCGATATCAATTTCTCGCTCGAAAACAATGACATAATCTTCTGACTTTAGACATTCAATAGGTGCAATATCAAATGCCTTAACAATTTCTTTTGGAATATCGCACGAAACAGGAGGTTGTGCCGGAAAATCCATGACCAACCATTCGCTATCCTTGGTAACGGCCAGGACCCCGGATTTAGAATCAAATTTAATTTTGTCCTTTTTGTAACCAAGAATATTGAACAAGACGTAAGAGGATGCCAACGTTGCATGACCGCATAAATCCACTTCGCTTGCCGGGGTAAACCATCTAATATGGAAGCCATTATCTTTTGGCACAAAAAAAGCTGTTTCAGACAAATTGTTTTCTTGTGCAATCGCTTGCATTATTTCATCAGGCAGCCATTGTTCTAGAGGACAAACTGCTGCCGGATTACCTTCAAATGGCCTAGATGCAAATGCATCTATCTGGTATAGGGATATTTCCATCTGTATTCCTCCAAAAACACAACGCAAATTTTTAGCGGTTTCCCCGAAGCGCAGTGAAGGGAAAGTCCGTCTTCAAAATTTTGTTAAATGTTATTTCCAATCCAACTTAAAATTAGCTATTGGTTACTGATATTTTCTACATTCTTTTAATTCATAATGTGCTGATACCTGATCCCAGCGCTTTAATACCAACTTCGCAGTATCGGGAACGTAGCAGCGTGCGTAATCTTCCCCCTGAAAGTCGATGACATTCTGCAACGAATCAAATGTCATAATTGTGACAAACTCAACTTCATCGCATAGATCCCGTCGGAGCAGTTCAATGCTCTGGTAGCCGGGTATTTTTTTTGCTTCTATTCCAGGAAATACTTCATCATGAAGAAGCTTTTGGTATTTATCGGCGTTTTCCGGAGTGGTCCATCCATGCCAGACACGTTTGATTGCCATATGAAACCTCCTTAGTATTTCCACATCTAATATTTAGATTGGATCGACTCTATATTTTGCACGTAGATATTGAAAACCCGACAATTTGGCAGAATAAAGGTTGCGATCCGTATCTTCGAGAAAGACCTTGCGCCGTTAGATTCATCGGACAAAGATGTGATGGGGCGCTCCGGGAGAATCTATTTGGGATTTTCGTGGCATAACTTCATAATAGTACTATAATTCAGAAGGATTCAATATTAAAAACTGCAAATGTGTGGGGCGCCCCCTTTATCTTGTTCCCCTCGACCTTGGGCATTGACGACGGGTTTGAACTTTTTAATAAAAACGATTAAGAAATACGGGAAAGTGATTTACCGCAACATTGATGCGCTTTGCATGACAACCGATGAATGGAATCAAACTTGATGAAGAGAAAACCCGGAAGCGGCAGGCAGCGGGGGGCTGCGTTCACCTATCAACAGGATTCCCGCTATGTGGCCCAGATCGCCGAAGACTTGAAAGATGCCGTCATGGAAGAGCTGGCGGAACTCGGCGCCGAAGAGATCGTCTCGGATTATGGAAGCATTCATTTCCGGGCGGATAAAAAAACCCTGTATCGGATCAATTACCTGACCCGCTTGGCATCCCGGTGTCTTGCACCGTTGCGGTCTTTCGATTGCCAGGATACCGATACCCTGTACCGGGAGGCAAAACAGATGCGGTGGGACGCCTTGTTTGCATCGGGCAATACATTTGCCGTGTCGGCTCATGTGTCCGGCAGTATGGTGTCTCATTCAAAGTTTGCGGCTTTGCGACTCAAAGATGCGGTAGCCGATTATTTCAAGGAAAAAACCGGCCGCCGCCCTGATGTGTCGGTCCGGAATCCCGATATCCTGCTCAACCTGACCATACGGAAGGACCGGGCGCAGATCAGCCTCGACACGTCCGGCGGTTCGCTTCACAAAAGAGGATACCGGGAGGAGACGGTTTCAGCACCCATGCAGGAAACAATAGCGGCGGCGATTATCCGGTTTACGGAATGGGACGGGTCTGTCCCCCTATACGATCCGCTGTGCGGTTCGGGGACCCTGTTGTGCGAGGCGCTTATGCGATACTGTAACATCCCTGCGGGCATTTTTAGAAGCAGATTCGGTTTTGAAGCCCTCCCGGATTTTGACGCCGCTGTCTGGCGGCAGATGAGAAAGGAAGCTGACGGAAGGATCCGGGAACTGCCCAACGGGCTCCTTGCCGGCAGTGATGTTTCAAAGGATGCGGTCACAGCGGCACGGACAAACCTGATGGGGCTCCATTTCGGGAAAAATGTGCACATTGAAATGGCCGACTTCAGGAATCTGCCCGCCGTGGAAGGGCGGATCATCGTCACCAATCCCCCCTATGGGATCCGATTGGGGGGAGATGGGGACCTTGGTGCGTTTTACAAAAATTTCGGTGATTTTCTCAAGCAAAAATGCAACCGCTCAACCGCCTATCTTTATTTCGGTGATCGGCAATATATCAAGAAAATAGGCCTAAGAGCCTCCTGGAAGAAACCGATCCGGGCGGGCGGTCTCGACGGCAGGCTGGTGAAATACGAGATGTATTGAGCTGCGGTAAAGATAATGGACCCCGCTCAGTCCATAGGCGGCCAAGCAGCTAGAGGAACGGGGACGGAGAGACGGGTTGAGGCGCAGGCAATATCCGGATCACTTTGGGGCGGTAGCTTTGCTCTTTGGCAAGCTCGTTCCCCTTTTTCCGGACAAACAGATAACAGAGGAAAAAGACAAACCCGCCGATGAGAATTGCGGATAGCGATTTGCTCATGGAAAAGTAGGGTGCAACAGTATCTCCGACAATAGCCCCGGCAATCAAACCCAGAATCGGAAAAATGTAAATGAGAAAGCTCGCCTTCATCAGGGATGCAGTTTCAAAACCGATAATGACCTGATCGCCGGTACGTGCTCCGGCTTCGTTGATGGCTTCAACCTCCATCTCCTTGCCGCCTCCCATGGTATGACAGGAAGACTTGGCCGAGCAGGATTCGCACGAACCGGTTTTGGTGGTTTTGATCCATGCGGTTTTTGTATCCGCCCTGATGACGATTCCTTGCTCGGTATTCATGATTCAGTTTTCCAGTTGGCCAGTATTCCAGTTACCCAGTGTTTAGTTAAATATTAATCCCGTTTGGGCCCAATGGCAACCCGGCCAATCCAAAGGCCAAAAAAAATCCCTGCTCCGGGAGAGAGGCTTCGGAACAGGGATATTTTTTTATCGTTTAGATTATGCTGTTTGCTCGACTTTCTCCGGTTGCTCCATTTCACCCCACCTCCGCTCGTAGCAGATCAGTCCGCACTGCAAGCACCGGGAGGCTTCGTCTTTGGCTGTATCCGCGGAATAACCTTTTTCGATCTCTTTGCATTCCGCCAGCTCTTTGGGTCCGCAAAGCGGCATGATGTTTCGGCTGCTTTCACCGACGCGTTCAACATGATTCACATTCTGCAAAACCGAATCCTGGATAATGATATCCTCCGGCAAGCCGGGTTCAATATCATACATCATCTGGTGAATTGAGGCGGCTGACCGGCGACCCGCACCAATGGCCCGAATTGCAGCACTGTAGTCCGTTTGAGCGTCGCCTGTGGCCAACAACCCGATCTGATCGCTGTAGACCGGCTGTTTATAGGATTCCCTCGCTTCCCAGCGGCCTGTTTTTTCAGCCTCTGCTTCGGGTTCGGCTTCGGCTTCGG
>DUZK01000280.1 GCA_013349495.1 Deltaproteobacteria bacterium | reverse complement strand
TGAACAGATAACTGACCGGGATTTTATTAATAAAATATAAAGGGATTTATAATGTTATACAAAATCAAAATCGGGGATGAAAAATTTGAGGTTGAAGTGGGAGAGGTAAAGGAAGGGCTTGCAGGTGTTACGGTAAACGGTGAAGCATATACGGTTGAGGTAGAGAATTACAATTCGATTTTTGCTCCGGCAGCAATCTCTCTGAGCACGGCGGCAACATTGCTTCAGGCGTCCGGTTCATCATCTATTGTCGCTCCGATTCCAGGCATTATTCTGGACGTACCGGTTCAAGTCGGAGAAAAGGTTGAAGCAGGCCAGACAGTGGTTATTCTCGAAGCTATGAAGATGGAGAACAATCTCGTAAGCAGCATCGACGGAATTGTAAGAGAAATTCGTGTGCAAAAAGGCGCTCATGTAAAGACAGGAGATTTGATATTGATAATAGACTGAACGATACGTTTTATTAACTCCTTAGGATTGATATTTACTGCAAATATGTAATAGCGAGTGGAGGTTTGTCGGCATTTTTACAGGGTAATTAAGAGAGCTTATGTCAAAACCTGTGTTAATATGTAACAACAGGATTCATTCGGACCGGGTGGGTTTCAATTTACCCAGATAGAGCTGCCAGGGAAAACATGAAATCCAGCGCTCTTCTTGAATTTCAATAAAATTTCGAATTACTTTCCGGAATTCGGAGCGATTCCAGAACTGAACATGGGAAGGTGTCCGCCCCCATCGCTTCCAGTGTTTCCCCCGAACGATATTCCCCCATTGAAAAAAAGGTTCATAAGGAACCGAGAGGATGACTGGCGAATTGGGTTTTGCAACTCTGGCAATTTCCTTGAGGGCGGCCGATGGATTTGAAAGGTGTTCCAGAATTTCGGTTGCAATCACATAATCAAACGCCCGGGATTTAAATGGAAGATGAAAGATATCGGCTCTGACATAATCACATACCGGATTGTACTGATGCGCAAAGGCGATTCGAAGCGGGTCAATGTCCATTGCCGTCATCTTATGTCTCATGCCGCTTTGATACAAGCGGGAGATCATCTGTCCCTCACCGCATCCGACATTGAGGCCCGACAAAGCGCCAGCCTCCATCTTTGACATCAAAGACGTAACGGCACGGATCAGACGATTTCCCAACCATCGAATCGCTATATTGGGGCTGGTATAGATCTCATCGGTGCCCTCAGAAATGGAAAGATCACTGTTTTCGCTTTTCATAAAACGTCCCGCACTTCAAGTCCTTGTTGGCCTCCATATCAAACCACATGGCAAACAGGGTAAAAAGACTGGCGCTCATGAATGAAAACATGGCCGCCAGTGAGCTGGTTGAAGGAAAAAATCCTGAAACCCACTTATAATATATAATGCGCGTAAACAGCATTACCGTGGATACCCCAAACATCGCCCCCAGCATATAGAAAAATACGAGTGGATGAAAATCCCGGATGATGTATTTTTCTTTCATTCGCCATAAAAACATTTTGAACAACAGCCAGCTAATGGTAAAGATAACTTTCCGGATTCGAATTCCGGATTTTTCGCCTACATGGTACACGGGCTCCACGGGCACATCGGCCACCCGGAAATTATAGACATTCAGGCGCACCATCAGGTCATTGGGCTGGCCATAGCGTTTGTACATCTGATGCCAGTCAATGGTATGAAGAATGCTTTCATTCATGGCCGTATAGCCGGACTGAAAATCCGCCACATGCCAGTAACCTGATGCGATTTTGGTGAGCAGAGACAAGAAAGCGTTTCCCAAATATCGAATTCTGGGCATCTTCTGATAAGCCTCGCCGGTCACCAGGCGGTTTCCCTTAGCATAATCCGCCATTCCACGAGCGACTGGATCT
Source organism: Deltaproteobacteria bacterium (assembly GCA_013349495.1). Taxonomy (GTDB): domain Bacteria; phylum Desulfobacterota; class Desulfobacteria; order Desulfobacterales; family SURF-15; genus DUZK01. The sequence continues at coordinate 2,491 of DUZK01000280.1, read as the reverse complement.
ATCAGAGCCGGCAGATCATTCGGGCTCATCTGGCCATCTCCGTCCATTCTCACCGCAATATCCATCCTGTTGTCCCTGGCCCAGACATATCCGGTTGCCAGAGCGCCGCCGCATCCCTGATTGATGTCATGATGCAGCACCACCACCCGGGAATCACGCTGTTGATATTGCAATACGACCGTCACCGTATCATCGGTGCTGGCGTCATCCACAATGATGATCCGGTCCACATAGTCCGGCATCGTCTTGATGACACCGCCGATCTGAGTGGACTCATTGAATACCGGAATCACGACGCAAAGGGTTTTGTCTTTGTACATAAAGATCCCATTAATAGAAAACCGGTGAAAAAACAACTACGTTTCGTATCACCCTTTGAGAGTCGGACGCCTTCTAATAAACAAAGACACCATCCCCAAGGACACCACATAAACAAACACCAGCGCATGAGATGCCAGTGCAAACACCAGGCCGCTGGATGCCGGAATTCCCAGAATGGCCAGTGCGGCGATCCACCCGCCTTCATGGTTTCCGGTATTGGCAAAACCCTGAATCGGAATCAGTTGAAATGGAAGCTGTACTGAAATCAAAAAAACAGCATCTCCCGGACCCAGCGGCAGCCCCACGGCTCGGGCTGTGCAGAGCAAACAACCGCCAATAGCCATCCATATCCCAAGGCTTTGAATCACTTCCTGCCATTTAATCTCGGATACGGTTTGAAACCGAAGGAAATATTTTCTGAATACCGATGATGACATTCTGAGTCCCGAAGATATCAGCCGGCTTATCATCACAGGGGAAACCAGCATGGCAAGCCCAAGAGCCGACCAGCCCGCCCGATATGAAAACGGTATTTGAACCCGAGTCAACGCAGCCGCGCAGATCATACAGAACCCCAGTGTTGAAATATCCAGGATTCTGGATTTAATCAAAATCTTGCCGCCTTCGGTCCAGGAAGTATTGTTGATGGATTTGAGTATGGCGGGCAGCATCAAGTCCCCAGCCCGAAAGGGCAGCATATAGGTTACCAGCCCATGAAGGCAGGTGGCCTTGACGGCATCCGGCCATAATTGCAAGGAATTTTCAGAAATCGTACAAAACCGCATGGATCGAAACAGATAATTGATCCAGTAACATCCCAAACCTGCGACAGCCCAGCAGACATTGATGTTTTTCAGGGATTCAATAAGCGAATCTGATTTAACCAAGGCAATCGCCGTAATGATTCCGGCAAGAAGAAATGAGGCAAAAACCGAAAGGCGCTTACGGGATAAAAAGTTTAGTTGAACCAGGCGCATTTTCATCCGCTCAAAGGAAACCAAAGGGTTCAAAAAAAGCATCTACCGGGTTGATCCCTCCACAAACCGGTAACTGACAACTGGAAACCGGCAACTCCGCCAGTGGCGGACCTTCGACAACAGCAAACCGGATTATTTCAGCATCCGTGAGATTGCCTCAAGAGCCATATAATATCCGGAGTGACCGAATCCGCAGAGAGTGGCTGTTGCAATATCCGCGATCATCGATTTGTGCCGGAAAGACTCCCTCTTGTAGATATTTGAAAGGTGTATCTCTATTACCGGAACTTTTAAAATGAGAAGGGCATCCCTTATTGCGATGCTTGTATGGGAAAATGCACCCGGATTTATTATAAGTCCTTCATGTTTTTGGGAGGCCTCCTGGATTTTATCCACGATTGCTCCTTCATGATTGGACTGGAACGCATCCACGATAATGCCGATTTTTTTCCCAAGTTCAGTAAGTCTTTTGTTGATATCATCAAGAGATGTTGTTCCATATATCTCAGGCTCTCTTTTTCCGAGCATATTCAGATTGGGGCCGTGAATCACCAGAATTTTTTTTGAAGCCATCATCGTCTCCCTGTATTTATTTAAGTGTAACTTCTCAGCCACAGACGTACGCTCCGCCACACTGATTGGCGGACTGATATTTATTCTTTTATTATAATGATTCAGGTTGTTTAGGCTATAAGCTGAAGACTGTTTGTCACTGCCTGCAGCCTAATAGCCTAAAGCCTAAAATAGTAATCTTTTTCCATAAATGAGATGTATGGGCTTACTTTGCTTCTATTCTGGATTCTGACTCCTGGATTCTGGCTTCTGAGCAGTTACGCTATTTCTTTCAAAAGCTTTATAGTTTCTTTATAATCCCTGCTTCCAAAAATTGCAGAACCCGCCACAAAAACGTCAGCTCCGGCTCTGGATATATCTGCTATCGTATCCTTATTGACCCCCCCGTCGACCTCTATGAGAGTCGAAAGGCCTTTTCCGTTTATCATATTTGAAAGGGCTTTAATCTTATCTATGCTGTTTCTGATAAAGGCTTGTCCGCCGAACCCGGGATTAACGCTCATGATAAGTACAAAGTCAATATATTCGAGCACCCATTCGATTGCTGAAAGGGGGGTGGCCGGATTAAGCACTACACCGGGCTTTACGCCAAGTTCCTTTATAAGCTGTATCGTTCTGTT
>DUZK01000279.1 GCA_013349495.1 Deltaproteobacteria bacterium | reverse complement strand
CCCTGGTGGACGGTGAGGTTGTCGCGGTGACTGAAGCCGATGGAAACATCACCGTAACATCCGTTTCCGATGAAAAAACCATCCCCAGGGACCAGGTGCTTCAGGGAAACTGCGCCATCTGTATTCATCACAGCCCCGTGATTTATGATGAACTGGCCGCGGAACTTGTGGAAGAGCCAAAAAATGTGGATCGCCATGAAAGCATCCGAAAAATTGAAGCCATGTCGCCGGATGACAGATGGCGCTTTTTTGACGATCTGCTGTCTTCCTGCACCCGGTGTTACGCTTGCCGGAACGCGTGTCCGCTGTGTTACTGCCCCACCTGCTTCGTGGATGAATCGCGGCCCCAATGGGTGGGAAAGGGCATGGATCCGGTGGATATCCGCGCTTACCATTTTTTGAGGGCCTTTCACTGCGCGGGCCGGTGTACGGATTGCGGCGCATGCGAAGCCGCCTGTCCGATAGGGATACCGGTAAGGCTCCTGACCCAAAAGCTTGAAAAAGACTGTTTCGATCAATTCAAATGGACAGCCGGGCTTTCGCCGGATCAGCGTCCGGCCCTGGATACCCATACCCCGAATGATCCGAACGATTTCATCAAATAACTGCCGACAACGCATTTTATGAGGTACGTGTGATACACATTATTCATATCGACAAGAAAGACTGGGACCCCGGCGTTGAAGCATCGAAAAGGAATTATCAACTGGCAGGCCCGGTAAAAGACAAACAATTTCATGTATTCAGAATGCTGACTGATGCTGAACTGCCGGATATGGCATACAAGACATCGCGGCTTTCCCCAAAATCCCTTCTGTTTCCGCAGTCTGAAATCATGTTTACGTATCGTCTGGATCCCAAGGCGGACTCCCCCCATATCCTGCAGGAAGTAAAAGCAGACTCCTCTCCCTGCGCCGTGATCGGGATTCGGCCCTGCGACGCCCGGGCGATCCGGATATTGAAGCTGAACTTTGAGGGACCGGAATATCCGGACCCCTACTGGCTGAACGCCATTGAGCGATGTACTTTCATTGGTCTGGCCGACAACGCGCCGGAATCGACCGATTTTTCCACGAGCTGCGGCACCGGCCCTTTTGACGAAGCCGGGCTGGATGCGCTGGTGGTGGATTGCCAAGATCATTATCTGGTAAAAGTCCTCACCGAAAAGGGCGGGGCCTGGATGAAAGCCGCCGGATTTACTTCAGTTGCTTCAAATAACGCGCCTGAAGTACTGGAAAGGATGAAAGCCGCGGCTGAATCCAAAATCGCATCCAAAATCTCTTTTGACAATATCCGGAAGATGTCGATTCTGGATCTTTACCAGGCGCCGTTCTGGGAAGATGCCGCCTTTGGCTGTATTCAATGCGGCGCCTGCACATATGCCTGTCCCACCTGCTGGTGTTTTGACATCCAGGATGAAACTTACGGCGCAAAAGGGGTTCGCATGAAGAACTGGGATTCCTGCATGGCGCCGCTTTTCACCCTGCATGCTTCCGGACACAACCCGCGATCCACTGCCTTGGGTCGGACACGTCAGCGGTTCATGCACAAACTGAAATATTTTCTGGACAAGTATGACCAGGGCATCATGTGTGTGGGGTGCGGCCGGTGTATTGTCCAGTGTCCCGCCAATATCGATATCCGGAAAATCTGTGACAGGATGAACCAATACGAAGCAGGGAAAGGAGAATGCCGGTGTCAGTAAAAAATCCATACGCGCCTTATCCCGTCCGCATTGAGGACATCCGCGTTGAAACCGAAGACCGCAGCCTGAAAACCTTCAAGCTGGTATTCGTCAATCCCGGAGATGCGGAAAAATTCGCCTACCAATCCGGCCAATTTGCCGAGATCTCTGTCGCGGGTCAGGGAGAAATCCCCATCGGGATTGCTTCTTCGCCCACGGAAAAAGGGTTCATTCAATTCACCATATTCAAAACCGGGAGAGTGACATCCCATCTGCATCAGATGGAGATCGGCGATGTGATGGGGGTTCGCGGTCCGCTCGGCAACAGCTATCCCTGGAATGTTCTGAAAGGGAAAAATATCCTGATCATCGGCGGAGGCTTTGCGTTTACCACGCTGAGATCTTCCATCAAGATGATGCTGGATCCGGCCCATCGTTCCGATTTCGGGAATATTGACGTGGTTTACGGCGCCAGAACTCCGGGAATGCTGCTCTACAAGGATGAGCTGATGGAATGGGAAAAACGGGATGACATTCGGATGCACATCACGGTGGACAAGGCGGATGATCCGGGCTGGGCCTATCATGTTGGCTTTGTTCCGGCCATTACCCGTGAGGTTGCTCCCGCAGCCAGCGAGGATACGGTGACCATTATCTGCGGCCCGCCGGTCATGATCAAATTCACCCTACCGGTTCTGGAGGAGCTGGGTTACAGCCATGATCATATTCTGATGTCCCTGGAAAACCGGATGAAATGCGGCATCGGCATGTGCGGCCGCTGCAACATCGGAAAAGAGCTGGTTTGCAAGGATGGCACGGTGTTCACCCTGTCTCAACTTACGGCAACGCCGATGGAATATTAAGTAGATGAGGTTGAGAATGGTTGCGTGTGTCTCAACCATTCTCAACCTTTTTTCTATACACAAGGTGTTAATACAATGGAACAAAAGAACGATGAACTATTGAAAAAAAATATTGTGGGCGATGTCATGGTCGTTGGTGGCGGGATCAGCGGTATTCAAGCCTCTCTTGATCTGGCCACTGCGGGGTACAAGGTCTATCTGGTTGAGAAACTGCCGACTATTGGCGGGAAGATGGCCCAGCTTGACAAGACCTTTCCCACGAATGACTGCTCCATGTGCATCGAATCTCCCAAGTTTAATGAATGCAGCAGACATCCCAATATCGAAATCCTGACGTATACCGAAGTCGACCGTGTGGAAGGGAAAGCCGGAGATTTCAAGATAACACTGATCAAAAAACCAAGATACATCATTGAAGACAGGTGCACGGGGTGTACTGTCTGCGTGGAGTACTGCCCTGTCAAGTATCCCGATCAATTCAATCAAGGCATATCAAACAATAAAGCCATTCATATATACTTCGCTCAGGCAACCCCTCTTGTCACGTATATCGATGAAAGCTGCCTATACCTGCAAGACCGGAAGTGTGGTATTTGCCTTGGAGTCTGTAAGAATGACGCCATCGATTTTAATCAAAAACCGGAAAAAATGGAAATCAACGTCGGGGCGATCATTCTGTCTCCGGGCTTTAAGGCATTTGACCCGGGGTTGCGGGACGAATTCGGCTACGGAAAAATGCAGAACGTGGTAACCAGTATGGACTATGAACGGCTGTTATGCGCCACCGGACCATACGAAGGTGAGATCCTGCGCGCTTCGGACTTGAAACACCCCCATAAGATAGCCTGGATTCAATGCATCGGCTCCAGACAGATCCTGCCCGGCGGCAACAGCTATTGTTCGGGTGTATGCTGCACATATACCCAGAAGCAGGTGATTTTGACGAAGGACCATGACGAAAAGACGGAGTGCACGATATTCCACAATGATATTCGCTCCTACGGCAAGGATTTCGAGCGATTCTACCAAAGAACAGAGAACTTTCCCGGAGTCCGATTTATAAGAAGCTATGTTTCCCTGGGAAGGGAGATTCCGGAAAGCAAGAACGTGACGATAAGATACGCTGTTGCCGGGGAAGGGGTAAAAGAGGAAGAGTTTGACATGGTGGTTTTATCCGTCGGGTTGACGCCGCCTGAAGATTTCAAGGACCTGGCAGGCAAATTCGACATCGCGTTGAACGCACACGGATTCTGTAAAACCGATCCCGTTAACCCCATGCAGACCACCCGCTATGGCATTTTTGTAAGCGGCGCCTTCCAGGGGCCCGTGGATATTCCCGAGTCGGTTCTGACCGCCAGCGGGGCCGGTTCCCAGTGTGGTGAACTGCTTTCCTACCGGCGATGGAAGCTTTCCAGGGAAAGGGTATATCCGCCGGAAAGGGATGTCTCGGCAGAGGCGCCCAGGGTGGGTGTCTATGTGTGTCATTGCGGCGCGAATATCGGAAGAATCGTCGATGTTCCTTCCACGGTTGAATATTCCCTCACATTACCCAATGTGATTCATGCTGAGGAAAGTCTCTTCATCTGTTCCACGGAAGCCGCCCAAAAACTGTCAAAATCAATCCGGGAAAAGGGGCTAAACCGTGTGGTTGTTGCAGCCTGTACTCCCCGGACACATGAGCCGCTTTTCCGGGATACGCTTCGAGAAGCGGGGATCAACCAATATTTCTACGATATGGCCAACATCAGGGAACATTGCTCCTGGGTACACTCCAAAGAAAAGGAAAAAGCCACCGAAAAGGCAAAGGATATCATCCGGATGTCGGTG
>DUZK01000278.1 GCA_013349495.1 Deltaproteobacteria bacterium | reverse complement strand
TTTCATATCGGCCTCCTTATGTTATTTTGAGGCCAGAATAACATCCCGGTGTGTCAGATACGGTCACTCTCAGATAATTTTTTTCATAACTGGAGCTTTATAGATAACCGCGAAATAAAATAAATCAAATTTAGTAGTTGAAAACTGTCCTAACATATAATATGGACAAACAATTATCATTGCGCCCTGGCCTGAGCCCTACGGATTCAAGGGTATTATCTATTCAGGCGCGTAGCCGGCCCGATAGATCGTTTTTGGTGGAGAAAGCGGTTTGAAGATCGGGGTAACTCTAGTCAAAGGAGGAAGCACTTATGGCAGAAGGTGTTGTTAAATGGTTTAATGATAAAAAAGGGTACGGATTTATTGCCAGAGAGGAGGGAAAGGACTTGTTCGTACACCATTCATCCATTGAAATGACCGGTTTTCGAACCCTTGCCGAAGGAGATCGTGTAAGTTTTGATATCAATGATACAGAAAGAGGACCTGAAGCAAAAAATGTAAAGAAAGTTTAATACCCCTCCATTGATCTTAAAGGCGGTCTACCATTTAGAGGAAAGGCCGCTTTTTTTGCTGTTGCGCCTAAGTCCTAACTTGATAGTATAAGAATTTCCTTTTATGGGACGCTGATGAACGCAGATTTTTTAGATTAAGAAAATAGAGATTATAATCTGCGTGCATCTGCGCAAATCTGCGTCCCTTTTTAACTTGCTCTTTATTGCCATTCCTTCGAAAAAGGTATATATATGCACCTTATTTTTATTTATCGGCGAGGAGTGGTTATAGCCGATATGGCAGCAACTCAAAACCGGAGGAGAAAATCAAATGCCGAAATTTTGTGCCAATATCACTATGTTATTTACTGAAGTTCCTTTTGAAAACCGATTCAGTGAAGTCAAAGAAGCCGGTTTCAAATTTGTGGAGTATTTGTTTCCATATGGTTATGAAGCGGGCGATCTTGTTGACCTTTTAGCGTCCAACGGATTAACACAGGTCCTTTTCAACCTCCCGGCAGGCGACTGGGAAGGAGGCGATCGAGGAATTGCCGGGAATCCGCATCGTGTTGACGAATTTCGCGAAGGGGTGGATGAGGCTTTGAAATATGCCAAAGCGCTCGGCGTTGAAAGAATCAACTGCCTTGTTGGAAAGGAGACTGAGGGTGTTTCCTTGACCGAACAATGGAAGACTATGGTGGAAAACATCACATATGCGGCGGATAAACTCGCAGCAGAAGGCCGCACCTTGGTCCTTGAACCCATCAACACCTTTGATATTCCCGGATTCTTATTGAACACGACTCAAGATGCGCTGAAGATCATCAATGAGGTGAAGGCCAAGAATCTTAAGATACAGTACGATGTCTACCATATGCAAAAGATGGAAGGAAATCTGGTTGCCACCATTGAGTCTTATCTCGAGCATATCGGCCACATTCAGATTGCGGACAATCCGGGCCGTCACCAGCCCGGTACCGGTGAAATCAATTATCCCTTTGTTCTCAATGCCCTGGATCGGATTGGATACGAGGGTTATGTAGGGATGGAATACATACCGGCTCCGGATACAAAAACCTCTCTGGGCTGGGTAAAGGAACTCGGTTTCGAGTTGTAGATCCGAAATCTTTTTCGGTGAAAAATTGGATCATTAGAGAGTTGGAATGAAAGTGTTGAATGATTTTCGAATCAACCGTCGGGCCGGTTCTGGCGAGTATCGAATTTCAGAAATATTTCCTGATCTTAAGACAAATTCAATCTTCTCGGATATCTTCGGAGATCGGAGCTTCGTTGAAGAAGTTTTTCAAAATACCTCAGTCAGAATAATAGAACGGCAGACATACATGTTTGTCGACAATGATGACGGCACCATCAACATCGGAATCCAACACCTGCAAGAGTCCGACCCTGAGGTTCTCTATTTGGATATTATTCACGAACTGGTTCATGTAAGGCAGCAGCGGGAAGGACTGGATCTATATGATCGCTCCAAATCGTATGTCGATAGAGAGACGGAAATCGAAGCCTATGAATTCACCATAAAAGAGGCGAGAAGAATCGGATTGGGCGAGGAGGAGATTCTCGATTATTTGACCGTTGAATGGATTACCCTTGAGGAATACCGGCGTCTGGCCGACCGTCTTGGAGTCGGTTCAGGCTCAAATATCGACTCCTAATTTTATTTACTTCCCATTATATCGTTATCACCCAAAACCACAATATGTTGATGTATATTCTTCCTTGACACACAATTGCTATTACTCTAAACTCCCACCAGCCATATATATGTTTAAAGCATGTCTCGGCTCGGCCTCGCTGAAACCGGTACGGAAGAGATGGGAAAGCAGTGATGACGTTCGATATCGACCGGATGACGGATCGACCCTATTTCGGTAAAATTCTGAACCACAACTACAGTGCTGCCTTAAAGCATCGCGTCGTCGAGTGCATTTCCAATTTTTACCTTTTTGAGAAAACCGGAAATCCAGCCATTCCGTATATAGCCGCCTGGCGGGAGGGGGAAAAGCGAATCTGGTACGAATATACCAGCCGGAAATTAACGGACCTCATGGGCTGCAACGGTCGGGAATTGGCTGAGACCCTTCGAAATACCGTTATCGCCCGGCGTATTTATCGTTATCCTGAAATGGATAGCGCAATCCTGGAAGAGATTCTGCCCAAATCCGAATTGATACAGTGTCGAAAAGCACTTCGCGAAGAAGGCAAGAATTCGGGCACTGTTGAAGCCGTGTACCAGATCTCCTTGAATTCGGGTGATGTGGTTTGGTTGAAAGACCAGGCAGCGGTGGAAACGTATCCGGATGACGGAATATGCCTTTCTCTGGGCTGTCTGACCGTTGTTTCCAAAGAAATGGCGGCGGAGGATAAACTGAAGAAGCACCGGGATCTTCTGGAAGAAATCGTAAAGGAACGGACGGCCGAGCTGACGAGGATCAATCGGAAGCTCACTCAACAAGTCAAAGAGCGGAAGGCGGCTGAAAAGAGACTCCAGCATAGCTGCCAGGTCCTTCAAAATACCATGAACGGCGTTATTCAGGCCATGTCCGTGACCGTTGAGAAAAGAGACCCATACACCGCCGGCCATCAAAAGCGCGCCACCACGCTTGCCGTATCCATTGCCGCGGAAATGGGCCTTTCCGAAGATGAAATCAAAGGCATCGAGATGGCAAGCCTCATTCACGATATCGGAAAGATATCGATCCCGGCCGGCATTTTGAGCAAACCCGGCCGACTGAATACTGCTGAATTTGAGCTCATTCGCAGACATCCTCATGTTGCCTACGAAATACTGCGAGAGATCGATTTTCCCTGGCCTGTGGACAAGATCGTACTTCAGCATCATGAAAGAATGGACGGATCCGGATACCCGCTCGGCTTAACCGGTGATGAGATCCTCCTTGGAGCCCGGATTTTAGCGGTTGCCGATGTGGTGGAAACAGTGGCATCCCATAGACCCTATCGACCCGGATTGGGGCTGGATAAAGCCATTTCTGAAGTCAAGGAAAATAGAGGGCGGTTATTCGATCCCGCGGCAGTGGACGCCTGCCTTTCGTTGTTTGAAGAAAAGCGGTTTCAGTTTATTTAAAGGGCTGGGGATTCAACTGTTTTGACAGAGAAGGCGGCAGGAAATATAATACAGCTTCATCCCGTCATCTATTTCTCAGGCCCTTTATGCAAAAACCGATACCCAGCATCTTAAGCCATCAGAACCGGAAAGATCGACGCGACATGCATACCGAACTGTCCGGTCACATCGAGCACGTTACCTATTTCAATGAGGAAAACGGATTTACCATTGCCAAGGTAAAGGTTGTCGGAAGACGGGATCCGGTAACGGTGAGGGGCATTCTCATGGGACCGATGCCGGGCGAGATCCTCACCATGCAGGGGGAGTGGACCCATCACCCCAAATACGGCGAACAGTTTCGCGTTGTGAGCTATCGAACCGCGGTTCCGGCATCCGTATACGGCATTCAAAAATACCTCGGCTCCGGATTAATCAAGGGCATCGGCCCGGTGATGGCCTGTAGGATTGTAGAAAAATTCGGAAAAAAAACGCTCGAAATCATCGAAGAAGAACCGGAGCGATTGGCCGAGATTGAAGGCATCGGAAACAAGCGGATCGTGATGATCAAAGCCGCATGGGATGCTCAGAGGGAAATTCGGGATGTCATGCTTTTTCTTCAGGGGTATGACGTCAGCTCCGGTTATGCCGCGAAAATATTTAAGGTTTATGGAAACACGGCCATCCAGGTGGTTCGTAACAATCCGTATCGACTGGCCTCCGATATATTTGGAATCGGTTTCTTAACCGCGGATCGAATCGCTGAAAAAATGGGTTTTGACAAAAACTCCCCGCTTCGTGCTC
>DUZK01000277.1 GCA_013349495.1 Deltaproteobacteria bacterium | reverse complement strand
TGATGTACGCCTCGGACAACCGGATCCAGAACCAGAATTTCATCGGTGGTCAAATCGAGCTTAATCCGGGGCAGGTCACCCCTGGGCAGCATGGGGCCACGATACCCAATCCTCCCTTGGGCCGACATGAAACCGCGATTGTTTTGATACACATCAAAACGGATGAGATCCTGTGGGATTTCAATACCTGTTTCGTTATAGACCCATTGTGCAATTTCCTTGAAACATGATCTAAAAAATTCCTGGTCCAGATGACTGGAGTCGGAAAGGGTAAAGTCCAAATCTTCGGAAAAGCGGTAGGTTTCGAAAAAACATTTTCTTAAACAGGTACCGCCTTTAAAAACAAAACTTGATCCGATGACAGGATGATTGAATATCCCGGCCAGCACCCAGCCGAGCACATAGTCTTTTTCAATGACATTCGCTCCGAGTCCGAACTCCCTTGAAAAATCCATTATTTCAGATTTGTCAATCAACCGGTTCCATCCTTTTCCAGTTTTCCGGGACCCATAATCGCCAACGGGTTATCAGCCTGATGTTGTTCAATTTTGGATCAAGCTTGGCATTCCCTGCTGTAAGCCGTTTATAACATTTTTCTATTGCTTCGGCTTCGTCGGAGGCTTTTCTTTCAAGTAAAAAGCCAAGGCGTTTAAAGACGGCACCGTTTCCCAACCGCTCTCCGTATTCAATCAACTGTTCCAGGTTCTTATTTTCCGAGCTTAAATAATTTTCCAGCATATCTGTGACAGAACGTATCCCACCGCCAAAAACAGGGTCTACCAGCATATCAAGTATTGTGCGCGTCGGGTCAGATACGGATACTTTTACCTGCCCCCTCCAGACCGGCTTAAGGCCAAACATCGCTTTTTCAGAAACTGTGCGCAGCAAAAAGGTTGTATTCTTAATATCAGGTCTGCGATTCCTTGGCTTTTGAACGGTCATCACCACCACGGTACTGAAAATCTGCTCCGTAAGATCAAAATACTCAGCAGCACTCCATCCCCCGATATAGCAGGGAGAAAAAAGGCGATCGGCAATCAGCCAGGGATCCTCAAGCGGCACATCAGCCGTTCGGGATTCCAAAGGTACCGGAATATAAAGCCCTTGCCTAACCCGAGACATCCATCCCTTTTTTGTCCACCTGGAAAGCATTTTGGCCGCATCCGTGGGGGTGACACCTAATATCCTTGCCGTATCTCCAACAGATACCGTGCCCTTTGTGCCGCGAATAATCGCAGCCATTCTTTCCCGGTCAGTTTTTCCGATACCGGTCAGGCTTACCATAGTATACTTAATCCGTTTTATTTCATTTAATATATGAATTAAAGCGCATATTATATACTTTATTATCTGTCAAGATATATTTTTTGCGCGAAAGTTCATATATAAAATGAACTATGTCTTATTGAATGTATTTACAGGTAATTCAGCGGAATCACGGCACAACAAAGACTTTTCTGGCTGTTGAGGTGGAATCCATAAGGATCTGCGGCGGATGCTTATGATTCATTCTCAAAATGAACGCTTCAGATATTCCTACAAACCCTCAGAGTATCAGCTGACATCAGAACCTTTGATATGTCTGTACGATTCACGCCTAACCCTAATTGCTGGTACCTGCTATGCAGGTCAGGTTTGTCAAGGACCGAGATACGGTAAGGATATCTTCAACGTGAGGGCAGATTGTTCATTTTTTACCGTATTATTTCGATCGAATTAACGCTTCCGGATAAAGGCCAAAGCCCTGTGCAAGTCCAGGTATGGAAGAACATAGGGCTTTAATTCTATGTCATAAAGCGTATCCGCTAAATTAAGCTTTCCCGCGTCCGCTTCTTTGCCCAAAAAGGCGATGATCGTTCCATCCGGTGCCAGCAGGGGACTAGCCATCTTACATAATTTAGTGATGTTGGAAACAGCGCGGCTGACGATGATGTCATATGAGCGGGGGGAAGATATATCTTCTACTCGCGTTTGAATGACTTCTACCTTCTCGAGATCGAGCATTCGTATCACATGTTTTAAAAAGTTTGTCTTTTTGCGGGAAGCGTCCATGAGGGTTACCGGCATACTTTTAAAATAGATCTTTAGGGGAATGCCGGGAAAACCACCGCCGGTCCCCATGTCCAGCAGGCGGGGGAGTTCTTCAGGAAACCATGGAGCGGGTGCAAGGGAATCCAGGTAATGTTTGACGGCCATCTCCGCGGGATCGGTTATGGCGGTCAGGTTTATTTTTCGTGCCCATCTGAGAAGTTCTTCTGCATGAATCGCGCACTGTTCGGTCTGCTCCGGATCGATATCTATTCCCATTTCTTTGGCGCCGTCTTGAATCAGGCGCTTCCATTCTGGAGAGGAAACTTCCATCTCTATTAACTCTATCCATCACGTTTAAGGGGCTGAGTGTCGTTGAATTTCATGTGAATCGTAACTTCGCCTCCACCGGTCGTGACCACATTCGCGTTGGGATATCGCTTTTTGAATACATGGATCATGTTGATATTCTCCCTGAGAACCGTAGCAGTAAATCCATTGTACTTATTCTCCTTGGCGATATTCTCTAAAACCTCCAACAGGTATGAACCGATGCCCATATTTTGAAAATCTTCCCTGACCACAAATGCTACTTCAGCCCGCTGGCCGTCTGCTTCCGCATAGGAACCGATGGCCATGATCTCCTTGTGGCCGCCCTTTCGGACAAGACCGATGACGGACATGTTCCGATGATAATCGACACTGGCCCACTGCTTCTGAACCACTTCATGTGAAAAAATTTTCATTTTATAGAAAAATCGATAATAGATGGTTTTTTCCTGCAATGAGTAAAAAAAGTTCCGATAGGCAAATTCATCGGACGGCAGCAGCGGCCGGAATTCGATGGTTTTTCCACTTTTCAATTTAAGTGTGCTCTTATATCCTTCAAGAAAGAGCAGATCTTCTAGGGAGGGAGGAAGTTGATCGGAAAAAATATAATGATGTCCTTTGGCAACGTCGATCAGTTCCTTCCGAAATTTTGGGTGGGCGATTTGTGCCAATTCCATTACCCGTTGATAAATCCCTTTGCCCTGAAGCTCCGCAATGCCGTATTCCGTGACCACAAAATTGAGATCGCCCCGTGTGGTGGCGACGCCGGCGCCTTCACTCAGATGAGAAACGATTCGTGACACTTTGCCGTTTTGTGCGGTGGACGGTATTGCAACGATGGAGAATCCGCCCTTGGACATGGCACTTCCCCGGATAAAGTCCACCTGATCACCGATACCGCTATAGAATAAATAACCGACCGAATCCGTACACACCTGTCCGGTTAAGTCCACCTCCAGCGCCGAACTGATTGAAACCAGATTGTCATTCCTGGCGATTTCGGTGGGATTGTTTACAAATTCTGAGGAACGAAAGTAGAATATGGGGTTGTTGTCCACATATTGATACAGCTTTTCCGATCCCATGCACAATGAAGTGACGACTCGGCCCGGAAGAAGTGACTTTTTTTTATTGGTAATCACACCCTTTTCAAACAACGGCAGAAATCCGTCGGTAATAACCTGGGTGTGAATGCCCAGGTCCGCTTTGTTGTCCAGATGCTGCAATATGGCGAAGGGTAAGTGTCCGAATCCGATTTGGAGCGTATCGCCGTCTTCCACCAGTTGAGATACATACATTCCGATCCTTCGTGAAACTTCGTTGTCTTCGAACCGGGGCAAGGCTTCCACCAGGGGCTCTTCATGGAGAACCAGGCAGTCGATATCATCCACATGGACAAAACTGTCTCCCCAGGTTCGGGGCATTCTGGGATTAATCTGGGCGATGATAAAACCGGCGTTTTCCATTCCGGACCGGGTGATGTCCACCGAAACACCCAAACTGCAATAGCCGAACCGATCCGGAGGACTGACCTGTATCAGGGCCACATCAAGGCCGATGCGATGGCTGGAAAACAATCCCGGTATCTGTGACAGATAGGAGGGAATATAATCGATCTTGCCCTCAAATGCCGCTTTCCGCATGGTGCTGCTGATGAAAAAGAGTTTGAGTGAAAATCGTCTCAAAAAGGAGGGGTCATCGACGAATTCGGAAAAGGTATAGGAAAGCATCTGGTAGACCATGATATCCTGGAGATGATCGTCCTTAACCATGGCCCGTATGAGGTGCTGGGGTTCTCCGCAGCCGGTACCGATAAAAACGCGACTTCCACGATCAATTTTCGAAACGGCCTGTTCGGCATTCATAGTTTTCTTAGGACAATAGTCTTTCAACCATTTAACCCAATCCATTCACTTCCTCCTCGGGGAATCGATTGTCTTTATATTAATCGTAACTCAAATTTACCCATGTCGTCCATATCATATTTATCAATTAATCTCCAATGGTTACGGAAGCATCAGGTGAATG
>DUZK01000276.1 GCA_013349495.1 Deltaproteobacteria bacterium | reverse complement strand
CAACCACCTTCGCTTTAAAAGAACCCGAAGATAATCCCTCAGGTCAATCTGCTCTTCTTGATACACTTCGTCCATATTTTAAGTTATTAGTTATTTGTAATTCAAAATTCAAAATTACTGTATGCCCTTTCCCTCTGCCCTATGCCCTCTGCCCTATGCTCCATGCCCTTTGCTCTCTGCCCTTTCCTAGAAGAAACTCTCCGGCACCACAATCACATCTCCGGGATGTATAGAAATATCATGCAGTTTTTTTCCGGCCTTGGTGATTGTGTCTACCTTGACCTCAATGATTTTCTCAACCCCGTTCTCCATGCGAATGATGCGGGTGCGATTTCGTGCTGCGATCTGGGTAAATCCACCCGCCGTACTGATGGCTTCCACAAGGGTTATGTCCTTTTCCTGATACGGGTACTTTCCGGGCTCTTTGACCTGTCCGATCACATAGTAGAAGTCAGCCTTCGGTACATATAGCAAGTCCTTGTCTGCTAGAAGTAGATTCGATAGCTGATCGCCTCCCTTCAATAGATCCGAAATCTCGATTTGAATGACCACCTTTTTTTCGCGATCGGTATTCGGATTTTCCGTTCGTATGACGACCCCCTGTTTTCCCCCTTGCTCGAAGTCGATCCCGCCGGCTCTGGATATGGCATCCAGCACGCGCTCTTTTGCCTGCAAGGGGTAGGTGCCGGGTTCTTTAACCGATCCCAGCACCATAAACTGCTTGCTTTTAAAATCGACAACCGAAATAGATACATGGGCATCCAGCAGATACTGACCGGCTGCTAATTTTTCAGCAATAAGGTTTTCTATTTCTGAAGTGGTGAGAGTATCGACCCGAATACGGCCAATCAGCGGAAACGAAATATATCCTTCCGCACTGATCCTGATGCTTTCACGGGAAAGATCCGCCTCTTCATAGACAGTGATGGAAAGTACATCATACCCGCCCACGCGATAATCCCGGGCCATCGGGTTGTTGGCATCCGGATGCAGTGATAGATATTCCGCTACGGAATAATTGGGGGTGCCTTCCATAACATGTTCGAGATTGATGTCTGCCTTCTCCCTTTTCCTTTTCTCCTCTTTTATCTCCTCGATTCGGGCAAGTTCCGTCTCTCCGATACCTTCCAATTCGCCTCCGCCAATCGATTTCTCAGTGATGACATCCCCTCCGGTCACACATGACATCAAGATGAGTGACGGAAACAAAACAAAAACGAATTGACGGAATATTTTCATTTACACCCCTGAAATATGAAAAATCTGCTGATCTCCAAATAGCTTAATAATTTAATAGAATTACCTATTTTCACTTGAAAACGCAAGAGCAATTTAGCCGTTTCACTAATTTCCGGATATATTATCCGATCCTTACCAATGAAGTTTAAATCAACACATCATTTCGAGTTATGCTGTCAAAATATACATCTATATGTGGCCATGCTGCATAGCAGCGATGAGCTTTGCCTTTGTCGTCTTCTCTCAACGACAAAGGCAAAATATTAACACCTCTGCAATCTCTGTGCCTTGTGGTAAATCAAGAATTACAGACGGCCGGCTGGGCATGAATAAAGCAGGCAGGATACAAAAAGAGGGGGCTCTCACCCACCCCCTCCATTTCATTAATATATTCAGTTTAAATAACGAATAACCGATAACGATTAACCAACTACTTTAAAGCGTTTAACACCGATCGGTCCCTACCACGTTCCGGCAATGATGAATTTAGCGCGATTGACCGAATATTCAGAGGTACCGAAGGCTGCCTCATCACTGGCTTGTTGATCTTCGTATTCATACCCTACCCCGACCTTGATCCAGGATTTGATCGCCCAATCCAATCCGATTCTTACGGTATATCGGTTAAAATATTTATTGGGTACCCCGGGGTTTTCATCCTGATAATCATCGTAATTCCATCCCCCCAAAAGATGGCCGGACAATCCATAAGCAAATCCCTGGGTAAGACTCAACTGAACCAGGGTGTTGACAAAAGAAGGGGCGTCCGCATCCGGAGAGCCCAATGGGGAACGCTGGGCATTCAGAGAAACGGTGGTGCGTTGAGTCGGTGTATAGGTAAGAAATGAGTTGAATATAAAGTCCCCGGCATCTTTGTATTCATTTCCCAATACGTCGACGCTGTTGTCAAAATCCTTCTTCCCGTAACCGACTTTCGCTTCTCCGCTTATCTTTCCACCCGGTTCGAATCGTACACCCACAAGTGCGTCGTGCAGCCAATAATCCTGTGAGGTGTCACTGCTCCAGAACGTATCTCGTCCCACATCGAAAATCCCGTCATTCTGCTCATCATATTCTGCTTTGGTTCCACGATATTCTACAAACACCGAAGTTTTCGGTGTAAACCGGTAGAACAGTGCTCCTGAAAATCCGTTATCGATCCGGTCTTGCCAGGCATCTTTATCCAGATCGTACCGGATGAGAAAATTTTGATAATATGTTTCCACAAACCACCGATCTGAAAAATGATAACCCCCCAGTACCTTTCCGGTGTTGTCATACCGTTCGGTATTTGTACCCAACCCGAACCGGTTGGATTGATCAAAGTCGGTAAACGAACCAAAGGGGTCTTTGCTCCATGAAAAGTTGTCGGACAGCTGCACGTAAAATCCCTTAGGAGATTCATATCCGAAAGACGCAAACGGACTGTGGCGCTGCCAGTTGTTGTCGGTCAAATCGGTATATAGCGCAAAATCACCCGTGTATCCGGCTTGAAAATAGTTGCCCGGGGTGGCGCCCGTGTACCCGAACAGGATGCTGGGCGTAATGATGTGGATCGTATCATCCTGTTCATTGGTGGATTCGATAAATACGTTGTCATCATATCTCAGCTCGTACTTAAGAGCAGGTGTCATTGAAAGTCGTCCCAGCTTGAGATTCCCCTGTCCGAATGCATTCACTCCAAAAATCAGCAAGATGAGCCAGACCGATGCAAGGTAGACCGATGTTCTTAAATATGCCCTCCTTTCCATTTTCTCACCTCTTTCTCACCGTTGTTTAAAAACTTAAGCGATAATAGTCACTTAGGGCTTGTATTAATCTTTCGGTACCTCCAATTGCACATCTGTTCAGACAACCGCACAACCCCTCCCTAACCGCCATATACCGTGTTCGTTGTGGTTGTCGTTGTCGTTATGGTCGGTGCCGCTGTCGTGGTTGCTTCAATCACCGTGGTAGTGGTTTCCTCTGCTGCCGTTGTGGTGGTTGCTTCTGCTGTGGTGGTCTCCTCAAGCCTCGGTAGTGGTCTCTGCTGCCGTGGTGGTGGTTGCAGCTGCGGTTGTTGATGTGGCCCCTTGGGATGCACCCTGCTGAGCGCCTGTACTCGCTGATGCGGAATCCGCACCGGCATTGGTTGCTCCGGTTGTAGCCCCACTGGCTGCCGAATTTGCCGCCGCATCCGGATCGGCGCCGTTACTAACGGCAGCGCCGGTGGCGCCCTGTGCAGAACCCCGGGCGGCTGCTTGACCCGCCCGATTCGCATCGGCACCGGCATTAACAGCAGCTGTGGTGGCGCCTTGTGAAGCGCCTCGGGCGGCAGATTCAGCCGCCTGCACGGGATCGGCGCCGGCATTGGCAGCACCTGTAGTGGCCCCTTCCGCAGCGCCCTGGGAAGCTTGTTGCGCCGCCTGAATCGGATCCGCACCGGCATTCACGGCAGCGTTTACCGCGCCCTGTGAGGCGCCGTTGGAAGCAAACTGGGCCGCTGTAATCGGATCTGCGCCTCTACTTATTGCAGCCGTTGTCGCCTGCTGCGCAGCTGTTTGAGCAGCCGTGGCCGGATCGGCCCCTCCTGCTACTGCATTATCGGCCAGCGCCTGTGCAAGTTGCTGGGTTGCCCCTTCCAAAGCCTGTCCCTCTGCCACAGCTTTTTCCAATGCCTGCTCCGGAGAGAGTCCCGCGGCCAGATCTTCCTCTATGGTCGCCCCGGCGGACAAAGGAAATACAAGGCATGCAGCTAAGAGTAAAGGTAGCGTGAAAATCACTGGTTTGATTCTAATGAAAATACCCATATCCCCCCCCCTTAATGTTAGCATACCTATCAGGCTGTCCTATCATTGGGGTCCACCGCCTAAAACCGAAGGAATTATATAGATTGTTATTCTTGCTTCTATATTTGTTCATGAATAATTTTGTCAAGAAAAATAAGTGTCCCTGCTCTACGCCCTTACCCTTTCGGTAACTTCTTCTTCACCAAATACTTCATCACCTCACTCTTCAGCTTCACATTATCCTTCGGCACAATCCCCACCACCACGGCATCATTAGGAAAGTATTCCCAAACCCGATCCGCTGCTTTTTTCCACTGATTTGGCTTGAGTTCCAACGATCGCTGAAACAATGCCTGAAATTTCTTAACCCCTTTCTTCTTAGATAAAATCCCTCCTGAAATCCTT
>DUZK01000275.1 GCA_013349495.1 Deltaproteobacteria bacterium | reverse complement strand
TTTCTCAGCTCTCCGTTGACCAAAACGGAGTAGGAAAGGATGTCTCCTTCCTTTTCAACAATCATTCTGGCAAGGCGGATCAATCCATTTCGACTGATTTCGATCCCAAGGGACGGGCCGATCTCATCAAGGGCAGAGAGCGCATCCGAAGCGGTAAAGAAGGCAAGGTAACCCAAAAGATCCCGGGAGGGATCGTCTCCAAGATGGTTTCTGAATATTGGCGCCAGTTTTTGCCAGGCGGATACAAACTGCTCCCGAACAAAATCTTTCTTCAGGGTTTGAGCGGTCAGTTCGGAAACGAACCGGTAACGCATTTCCAGCAGGACATCCAGAAGTACCCGGCGATCTTCATTCGAGAGCGGTTCCCGGGTGAGCGAGGTAATGATATACACCAGATAGGCATCCCATGTTTCCCAAATTGCGATGAGTCGATTGAATTCGGTTGCGGTTAGTCTTTCAGCCTCGTCGTCTTTATCCGTTTCTTCGATCTCTTCAACATCGGTCAGCACCTCGACTCTAACTGAATCTGTACGGGTTTTCGCCTCACCGGATCTGATTCCGCGTATCATCCGATCGGCGCGGGGTTTATGTTCCTCTGGAAACAATGGTTCGATAAATCGTTTTAATTCAGACACCGGCGGGGAAAGGTTGAGGGTAATACTTTCCAAATATTCGTAAACCGTCGTTTTGACTAGATTCCAGATAATCCCGGCTATGGTGGCGGGTTTAAATTCTTTATTGTACAAGGCGGAATCGACTGTATCGAATGAGAGAATCCATTGGTTGTTGATTTTCGGAATCTGATACAGAACCAGATAACCTTCCCATTCGACGGGGAGAATGCATTTGTTGAACGCAATCACCCCGGCGTATACATATACCTTCGTCTGAAATCGGAGCAGCCCGTTTTCCTCGGAAAAAAGAGGCTCCGATATTTTAATATCCCAACATCCGCTGTGCTCATCCACGAGAATTGCGGACGGACCGGGATCCGTAAACGCAGTTTTCACCACAAGAGATCGGAGCAGCTGATGATCGATGGTCAGCGGTAGGGCAACGGTCCTGGCCCATGAGAGATTCGAGAATGCTATCAAAATAAAAAATACCGCCTGCGTGAACAGACGTGTGACTCTATAAGTATTCATATGTTTTGAGCTTTCAGTCCTCAGCTTACGGACATTATGGAATAAGAATACTCGATCCCTTTGTTTTTCTGCCTTCAAGATCGCGGTGGGCTTCAGCTGCTTCAGACAACGGATAGGTTTGACGGATTTCCACCTTTACCGCCCCTTTCTTGACTACATCAAATAGATCATCTGCGTGTCTGAGCAGATCTTCCCGTTTCGCGGTATATGCCATGAGGCTGGGTCGGGTGAGGAACAACGACCCCTTCTGGGCGAGAATGCCGAGGTCAAGTGGAGGAACAGATCCGGATGATTGTCCGAATGCCACCATCATGCCTAAGGGGCGTAGACAATCCAGAGATTTTTGGAAGGTAGCCTGCCCCACTGAATCATATACCACCGGGACACCTTCACCGTCGGTTATCTCCCGGACCCGAGATACAAAATCCTCTTCATTATAGAGAATAGGGTGGTCACATCCCATATTCTTGACGAGCTCGGCTTTCTCCTGTGATCCCACCGTACCGATAACCGTTGCGCCAAGATATTTGGCCCACTGGCAGACGATCAGTCCCACGCCTCCTGCCGCCGCATGGATCAGAATGGTATCGCCGGATTTCACTCGATAACACCCATGGATAAGATAACGGGCTGTCATGCCTTGAAGCATCATGGCGGCGGCCTGCCGGGTGGAAATCATATCGGGAAGTTTAACCAGCCGATGAGCCGGAATGCATCTCTCCTGGGCGTATGCACCCGCGGGCACGGCGGCATAGGCGATCCGGTCCCCAACAGCCACTTCAGTGACCCCTTCGCCCACATCCTCCACAATCCCGGCACCTTCCAAACCCGGTATGGCAGGAAATTTAGAAAACGGGTAAAGGCCGGTTCTTTGATATATATCGATGAAGTTGAGACCCACAGCCTCGTGCCGAACTCTGGCCTCGCCCGGGCCGGGACTGCCGGGGTCATAGAATTCCCATCGTAATACTTCCGGGCCGCCTGTTTCATGTATTTTAATTGCGTTTGGCATGTCGGTTGTCCTTTCTTTTTATCTGTTATGAGGCCAATTACCCCGTGGCTTGTGAGAGCGAAGCGGATTTGTTCGCCTGAAGTTTGGCGGAAGGTCCGCTCCAGCGGGGCTGCGGGGCAGTTCACTGGAGAAGAGAACCTATGTATACCATTTGCTGTTTTTCCTTGTCAATTTCATGCCGAATCCACTGTTTGCGGTCGGAAATATCTTGATGTATTATGGCGACGGAAAAAAATATACTTGACCTTATCGCAGCAATAAAGGCAAAATAACATATCGGGATGCAATATGTGGCAGTTTATCGGTTTTCTAAACAGGAGGGTCCAGATCATGAGGAAAAACAAAAGGTTAAGTGCGTTCCTGGGAGAAGATACCGAGGTTGAGGGAAAATTGGTATTTCACGGGACACTTCGGATCGATGGGCACTTTAAGGGTGAAATTTCCGCTGTGGGTTCCCTGATCGTTGGTGACGGTGGGATTATCGAGGCAGATATTCATGCGACCAATGTGTTAAGCAGCGGTGAAATCCGAGGTTCCGTGAGTGCGGATGAGGTGATTGAAATCCTGGAACCCGGCAAGGTGTTCGGAAATATTGAAGCTCCAAACGTGGTCATCCATCCAGGGGTGATATTTGAAGGCAACTGCTTGACTCATGCACCCAAAAGAAAGGTGGGAGAGGAGCAGGTTGTTGTAATCGGTGATGCTAAAGCCGGTAAAAAGGCGGGGCAGCTCGCATCCATCGCCTGATTGCGACCAGCAATACAATAATCTGTTTTTGTCCCATATGAAAGTAGTCGGTGTTGAACTGAACGATGAGAAAACGATGAGAAGAGGGATCAGAGGCGGCAACACACCTTCCAGCAGATGTATGAGGAAATGAGCTGAAGCGTTAAATCCCAAGACTCTTTTTTCTTCTCATGTCACAAGATCTCCAATTTTTCAATGATGACGATTTTTGCCGGAACGCTTTGAAGCTCCTGCGCCTGTTGGGGCGAAAGGCTCCAAGGATGGCGGAGGGAATTTTACAGATTATGGATTATTGTGGTGCCTTATTAAGTCGGCTGAATCCATCCACTAAGTCTTGAATAAGATCATCCGGATCTTCCAAACCGATGTGTATGCGGACGAGATATCCTTTTTCAGTCCAAGGAACCGTTGTCCGTGTTATCGCCGGATTTGCAGGAATAGCCAGGCTCTCAAAGCCTCCCCAACTCGATCCGATCCTAAAGTAACGATATCCATCCAGCATTCGTGATACGGCCGCCAATGAGTCGGTATTCAGAACCAGACCGAAAAGGCTGCAGGCGCCCGTAAAATCCCTTTTCCATAGGGCATGGCCGGGATCATCGGACAGGGGTGGATACAGAACCCGTTTGACCTCGGGCCTTTTCTGCAGCCATTCCGCTATCTTCATGGCAGCCGCCTGTTGCTGTCTCAGCCGGGCTCCCATGGAACGCAGCCCTCTAAGGGTCAAATAACAGTCATCCGGCGCTGCAATTTCCCCGAAGGCCATTGTGGTATCCTTGATGTTGCGAAACAAAGATTCGGTTTTCGCCGTGATGATCCCGATAACCAGATCCGAACCGCCGGACATGTATTTTGTGCCGGCCTGGATCGATACATCTACGCCGTGGTCAAATGGCTTGAAATACAAAGGGGTTCCCCACGTATTGTCCATCATCACCATGAGGTCTCTATTGTGTGCGGTCGAGCTGATGGCGGGTATGTCCTGAACTTCGAAGGTCATGGAACCCGGAGATTCCGTAAACACCAACCGGGTGTTTTCCTTAAAGAGAAGGGAAATATCGTTTCCGATCAATGGATCGTAATAGGTTGTTTCAATGCCATAGCGCGTTAGAACGGTGTCACAAAATGCACGGGTGGGGCCGTATACCGAATCGCACACCAGGATGTTATCCCCCTGCTTCACGAACGCCAGGATCGCCAGGGTTATGGCTGATAATCCACTGGAAACCACAATGGCTCCTCCACCGCCTTCCAGATCCGCCACCGTATCGGCAAGGGCAAATGTTGTGGGAGTTCCATTGGTGCCGTATCGGATCCCGCGGTATTTTCGGTCTCCTTTTGAACGATTGAGATAATCTTCAACCGTCGGAAAAAGAACGGTTGATGCATGATAAACCGGCGGATTAACAATACCCTGATGTTTTTCCGGTTCTCGCCCCAAATGAACCAATGCCGTGTCGTCTTTCATTAAACCTCCTCTTCTTTAGCGTTGTAATTATTCGGTGCTCTATACGAAATATTATTAAACACTGAACTTTCAACTCA
>DUZK01000274.1 GCA_013349495.1 Deltaproteobacteria bacterium | reverse complement strand
TAACGATTCGTTTCACAGGGTTTCGTGTGTAGGCCGGTATGTTTCGCCACAGAAAAGAGCCGTGTGCGATTTCAAAGTAATCGTGAGCCGTCGGCTGGGATACTCCAAGTGCTCGGGCCACATCTGAGTAATTTATTACTGTTCCGGACAATCCGGCCAACAGCTGAATAAACATCCGGAACCTATTTTCATTTATCCCGGGAAACAGCCTTGCCACATCCCTGTAAACATAGGTGCCGGTATATTGATTCATCCATATGGAATGAAATCGTTTGCCGGTATTAAGCCATGGTTCAGGATATCCGCCTCTGAACCAGAAGTCGTGAACATCCCGTATACTTCCATGCGCTCTGAGTTCTTTAATAAAATCTTCTACAGATGCTCTCTCGGTAAACAATTGATAGAAGGCCGGGGATAATTTTTTCTTGACCTCGAAAAATGAGAACGGAGCCATCTCAATAATTCCGATACGACCGGCAAGACTCTCGGAAATAGCACGAATCAATCTTGGAGAACTGGAACCGGTGATGATGAAACGCCCCTTGTTTTGCCGATCGTTGTCGATCGCCACACGTAGGGCAGGAAACAGATCCGGCTCTAATTGAGACTCATCTATTGCCACTTTCTCCGGGTTTAATCGTAAAAACAGGTCGGGATCCTGGGACAGGATTTGAAAATCGCTCTGTTTTTCGAGATCGTAGATTTTCCAACCTTCGGGGAGGGTGCTGAGAAGGGTGGTTTTTCCGCACTGTCTGGCTCCGATAATGGCTACACACGGAAAATAGCCGATGTATTCATTTAAAAGTGTTTCATACGCTCGATTCATACCATGCAAAATAAAACATTGGGTTTGAAAATGCAAGGTTAATCATGGAATCGGCGAAATTTAATAAAATAGTGAAGGTAAAAAAAGGGCTGCCTCAAAGATAAGGCAGCCCTTTTTTTACTTCTTGGTACGCCCGGAGGGATTCGAACCCCCGGCCTACGGATTCGAAGTCCGGCGCTCTATCCAGCTGAGCTACGGGCGCTTAATAGATGGGGTGAGTGATGGGACTTGAACCCACGGCCACCAGGGCCACAACCTGGTGCTCTACCAACTGAGCTACACCCACCATAAAGATCGATTCTATTTATCAGATCGCCCTGTTCATTTCAAGCACAAATGCAACAATTGTAAATGCATCTCATCCAAACAGACTTTAAAAGTTACCTGAAGCATGGTACAAATTTAGGGTTCCAAAAAAACAATATGAGGAAACGGCGTGCCGAAATATCAGATTTTCATTATCCGCATTATCATCGCCGGGGTATTTGCCGTATTTATCTCCCGGTTTTATTTTAAAGATATCAATGTCTTTTCCGTTGGCGGGCTTTTGATATTCTTTGTGGGGATGGCTTATATCTTGGAACATTTTCGAAACAAGAAATCGTAATAATTTCAACCGAAAAGGCGCAAAGCGCGCAAAGCAGTATAATTTTGCCCCTTGCCGCTGAGACGCCCCGCTTATCGGTCGGGATTTAAAACCGGCAAGGAACTCGCGTCTTGCTGGGAATATAAACAGGAGCAGGTTAAATTGAAACAGATCATACTCGGAACCGCGGGTCACATCGATCATGGTAAAACATCATTGATCAAAGCGGTCACCGGAACCGACACCGATCGGTTAAAGGAAGAAAAGGAGCGGGGCATTACCATCGAACTGGGTTTTGCCTCCATGGATCTTCCCGGCGGTCAACACATAGGGGTCGTGGATGTTCCGGGGCATGAAAAATTTGTCAAGAACATGGTGGCCGGCGCCACCGGAATCGATTTGGTGGCCATGGTTATTGCCGCCGATGAAGGGGTAATGCCTCAAACCCGTGAGCATATGGAAATTTGCACGCTTCTGGGCATTCAACACGGACTTGTGGTGCTGACCAAGACAGATCTGGTGGATGAAGAATGGCTGGAACTTGTAAAGGATGATATCGAAGGATTCGTCAAAGGGACATTTCTTGAAAGCTCTCCGATGATACCCGTTTCTTCGGTAACCGGAGAAGGCATTCAGCAATTCATTGATGCCCTGGACGAGCTCAGCGCCCAGATGTCCAGCCGATCCTCCTCGGGATTGTTCAGACTGCCCGCAGACCGTGTGTTTACCATGAAAGGATTCGGAACCGTTATTACCGGCACGCTCGCTTCGGGAAGTGTTAAAATCGGTGATTCCGTGATGATTTACCCTTCAGGAATCACTTCAAAGGTCCGGGGCATTCAGGTTCACAACCAAAGCGTGGAAAGAGCAGATGCCGGCATGCGGACGGCCATCAACTTTCAAGGGCTTGAAAAAGCGTCCATCAACCGCGGGGAAGTGGTATCCACACCCAAAGCCCTTAAACCGAGCTATATGGTGGACGTCTCACTCCATTACCTCAACAGCAACAAAAAATCGATCAAGAACAGGACCCGAGTCAGGTTTCATACCGGCACCAGTGAGATTCTGGGCAATCTTATTTTACTCGACCGTGACGAACTTCAGCCCAATGAAGATACAATGGCACAAATTCGGCTGGACACACCGGTTGCGGTGGTAAAAGACGATCGATATGTCATTCGCAGTTATTCACCGGTTCGTACCATCGGCGGCGGTGAGATTCTCAACCCGATACCGCCAAAGCACAAGCGCTATCGAAATGAAATCATAGAAGGGTTGAACCGCCTTACGGAAATGGCACCGGAAGATGTCATCGCGTTTCATGTGGATGCATCCGGCCACAGTGGTGTTACCTTCTCCGATCTCTGTCTCATGACGAACCTTTCCGAAAAGAAGCTGGACAATATATTGAAAGATCTTCTCTCAAAACAGATTTTACTTCTGGTGGATAAAGAAATCCGAATTTTCATCCATAAGAACAGCTTCGATCTTCTCATCCATGACACCCGGGAGATCCTTTCAACCTATCATCGGAACAACCTGTTAAAGGAAGGCATGTCCAAGGAAGAACTTCGATCCAAGCTCCCCGGACCATTGAACACCCGCCTCTTAACATTGGTGCTCAATGCAATGATCAAAGAAAAAGATGCCGTCCAAACCGAAGATATGGTTCGCCTGGCTTCCCACAGCATATCCCTCGGCCGGGACCAGCAAGATATCAAACAGACGATTATCGAAACATATCGGGAAAGCGGGCTTGAACCCCCTTTCTTCAGAGATCTCGGCAAACGATTGAATCTGGATCCGGATCGTGCAAAAGACATGCTGAACCTCTTAATCAACGAGGGGGTGATTATCAAAACCAAAGATGATCTTTACTTCCATGTGGAATCTGTGGACGCGTTGAAGAAAAAAGTGGTTCACTTCTTCGAAACCCATGAAGAAATGGCGACTCCTCAATTCAAAGAAATGGCGGGGGTTTCCCGCAAGTTTCTCATCCCGCTCATCGAATACTTCGATACCACCAATTTCACCATCCGCGTTGGAGATATGCGAAAGCTGAGAAAGAAATAATTGAGCTCAAAGCTGAAAGCTCAAGGCTCAAAGTATTATGAGACAAGGCCCAAAACACGAGAACGGGCATGGAGGAAACCATGAAGTTTGCATATGAGAATTTGGAGGTCTGGGATAAGTCTATCGAATTTGCGGTTACGGTGATAAATACGGTTGAAGAAATATCAACAGACCGGAAGCATTATCGTTTGCTGGAACAAATAGAGGCAAGCTCAACGAGTATTTCAATGAATATCGCCGAAGGAAAAGGGAGGTATTCAAAGAAAGAATTCACCCACTATCTGTACATTGCCAGAGGTTCTCTATATGAAACGATGACGTTATTGCAGATCTTTCTTAGAATCGGGTGGATTACCGAAAGACAGTATAAAGGTATAGAAGCCTCCGGAATAGAAATCGCCTCAATGATCAAAGGACTGATCAAGTCCTTAAATTAGCTTTGAGCTTTCAGCTTTGAGCTTTCCTCTCTCATCCACCTGATGCTGTTGGAGCGGCATTCCGGGCAGATGCGTTCCGTATTCTTGTTGTATATCCCCTGCCACTGAAACTCACATCGCATGCAGGCAAAACCGGTTTCCGAATCTTCATCCTTGACTTTGGGATTCATCGGACCGGGAACTTTGCTCTCAGCGAGAAGGGTTCGGGTGTTTTCGATCTCCTCCTGGGTAACGGCCTGACGCTTGTTTTCAACTTCATGCATAATGGTCTGCCAGCGGGGCCCTTCGGCTGCGGAGCACCACTCCAGTTGGAGCCGATCCGGCCGCAGATCGGCCTTTTCCAAACCGTTCCAGATTCCGTCGACTCTCCGAACGGTGCTTCGATTGGCATCGAGGTAATGGCAGTCCACATAGTGACAACCGGAGACCAGAACCACGGGCGCCCCTTTTCTGAAGGCATACCAGACAAACCCGGGATTGACCCGCCCGGAACACATGGTTCGAATAATCCGGGCATTGGGAGGGTACGACATGC
>DUZK01000273.1 GCA_013349495.1 Deltaproteobacteria bacterium | reverse complement strand
TTTCTATTATCTTACACGATATAACAGCCTACAAATTTTTTACGGTTAGGCAAAAGTGTTCGGTTTTTTAAGACTTGCCTTGCCTTCCGCTTTTCCATAACAGTTTCATGTCTATAGGAATTTTTTTCAAAGAAAGGAGCCGGTGATGCATACCTACCGGATCGCCTATATTGAAGCGCCCGATAAAGTTCGCATCGAACTCTGCGAACGCAAGTAGACAAGGAGGATTTTGAATGAATCAGGAAATTCCGACCCGGGAGGATGCTTGGCGTTTACTCAACGCGTATAATAAAAGTGAAAGTCTCATTAAACACGCTCTGGCTGTTGAAGGGGTGATGCGGTATTTTGCACGCAAGCTGGGAGAAGATGAGGGAATGTGGGGTGTTGTCGGTCTGGTCCACGATCTCGATTATGAGCAGTTTCCTGAGCAGCACTGTAAAAAAACAGAAGAGATCCTCAAAGAAAATGAGTGGCCGGAAGACTATATCCGGGCTGTGATCAGTCACGGATGGGGAATATGCTCGGATGTGGAACCGAAAACCCAACTGGAGAAAATTCTGTACACCATCGACGAGCTTACCGGACTGGTGGTGACTTCCGCATTGGTGCGCCCGTCTAAAAGCGTGATGGATATAACGGCGAAATCGGTTAAGAAAAAGTGGAAGGACAAGCGGTTCGCAGCCGGCGTGGATCGCTCAATCATTGAAAAGGGTGCGGGAATGCTGGGAATGGATCTGTCCGAATTGATTACCGATACCATCATGGGGATGCGGGACGTGGCTGAGCAAATCGGTCTGAAATAGCCAAAAAAATGCCCCCGGGAAGTGCCGCTTCTTCCCGGGGGGTTGGGGTTCGGTCATAGCAGAACTGGTTCAACTGCTATTCGGAGGGAAACTACATGGTCGCTATTAGGTATCGTTTGCTATGACCCTTTGGGCATCTCCTGAAAAGAAAGGGATGCCATCACCATGAATTAAGAAATTCGCTATCACAACATATAGATGTATGTCAAGAAAAAAATTCAATATATGGGATTTTTTTACAAATCTGCTCCATTTCTTTGATTTAATTCAACAATTGCAGCCTAAAAGCATTCGTCGGAAAGCGCCTGTTTTCTTTGCCTGGCACTTCTGCCCATGATACTGTTAAATTAAATCCGAACCCAGGTGGGGATTTTTATGCCGATCGTTTCTTCTGGAAAAGAATACCATACCGTTACCGGCTACGACCGTTACCGGATGAAAGGCCACGGCCTGGACTGGGCACACCAGCCTGATCCGTATAAATCCTATCGTGGGATCGATCAAATTCCACTTCCTGAAGTATCCGAACTTCCCAAACTATCCCTGTGGGGTCTAAATGAAAAAAAACTTGCGGATACTCCAAGGGAAACATTCGATTTGAATCGATTGTCTCGAATACTGTTTCTAGGCTATGGGTTTACTGCCAAAGCCCGTCAAACCGGATATGAATTCTTTTATCGGAGTGCTGCTTCAGCCGGAGCCCTTTACCCCATAGAGATCTA
Organism: Deltaproteobacteria bacterium; assembly: GCA_013349495.1. GTDB lineage: Bacteria > Desulfobacterota > Desulfobacteria > Desulfobacterales > SURF-15 > DUZK01. The sequence goes on along the minus strand of DUZK01000273.1, from coordinate 3,161 downwards.
TCTGGCTGTGTTTGATGTAGGCGAGCTGGATCCGGGACTTTATCATTACGACATACGGAGCCGCGCATTAACATTGCTTCGCAAGGGACTTTTTCGGGAATTTTCGGCCGGTGCGGTCGAGAATATACCTTCAGCGGATATGTCGGCATGCTTTTTTATCACCGGAATTTTCTACCGGACGGCGTGGAAGTACAGAGCACGCGCCATGCGGTATGTGCTTTTGGATGCCGGACATGTGCTGGAAAATCTACGCCTTTCACTTAATGCAGAAAGGCTGCCCCATTCGATCCATTATGATTTCGATGATCAACTTTTAAACCGGTTTCTGGGTTTGGATGAGAAAAGAGAAACATGTCTCGCCAGCCTGCCTGTCTACGGACAATCTTCCGCTATTGCAGAAGACGTGTTTCCCATCGAATCATTGCCCCCTGATATTCAAGCTGCGAGCCGGGTTTCCTCCAAAGAGAGTTTCTATGAAGAAATTGACGGCATCTGCCGGGCCGGAAGGAAGATACCGGACGGTATGAAAGAAGCTTCCGATATGATGCATGAAGTCGGTTTGGAATCATCCGAGTGGATGCCCATGATCCGGTCCGAACCGATTGGAAATGAGCTTGGCTTTTCTGAAGCGGTATTCCGCAGGCGGTCTAAACGAAATTATATCGAAGAGAATCTTTCTTCTGCTCGGTTTTGGCGTCTATTGGATTTTGTGGGTGGAGCAGCGGGTATCGGATCTCCGCCCACCCGGCAATATGGCAAGTGCCTGGCAACCGGGTTTTGTGCGGAAAATATCGAGGGTTTGGATTCCGGCCTGTATCTGTTGGATGAAACGAATATAAAAATCGGCCGGGTCAGACAGGGGCGATTCTTAAGAAAGATGGCAACGGCCTGCCTGGATCAGGAATGGCTTAAAAACGCCTCTCTCCACTTTCTTTTTATGACCGATCTTAATGAACTGGATAAAAGGTGGGGACCCAGAGGTTATCGATACGCCATGATGCTCGCCGGCCGGATCGGCCAGGCCATATATCTGGGAGCCACTGCATTGGGTCTCGGTTCATGCGGCATCGGCGCCCTTTATGACGGCGAGGCCAGAGAGGTGATCGGACTGAATGATGATTCCGCCCTGCTGTATCTGGTGGCGGCAGGAGCAGTTAAGAGATTGTGAAATGAAAATCAAAGAAGCAATAAAACTGGCGGAATCCAGGTGGTTAAACCTGTTTGACATCCGCTGGGTAGATAAATCGGGCAATGATCGGTCCTGGCAGATGGTCTCCCGCCAAAGCGAACCCAAATACTTTACCGGGCAATTTGAACCGGGCGATGCGGTTGTCGTGGTTCCATATCACACCGGATACGACAAACTGGTAGTTACCCGTGAGTTTCGGGTACCCCTGGGAGATTATGAGTACGGATTTCCCGCCGGGCTTATCGAAAAGGGAGAAAGTGTAGAGCAGGCCACCAGACGGGAGTTGACAGAAGAAACCGGCCTTACGGTCGCACGCTTTACTCGAATCAGCCCTCCGGTCTACACCACAACCGGTATTTCCGATGAATCCGTTGTGATGGTGTATGTGGAATGCACCGGAGAACCTACATCGAGATTCAACACCAGATCCGAAGTCATTGAAGTGATCCTCGTATCTTCTCGGGATGCGGAAACCCTTTGTAGTAAAAAAGACCTGAAATTCGATGCCAAGGCTTGGCTGGTGATTTTAAACTACGCGGCCTCCGGAAAACATTCCCTTTAGAGCTGGCTGATATCCCGAACCATCACGTCGAGAAGAACCGGGCCGTCTGCCTTGAGCGCTTCGGTCAGAGCCGGTCGAATCTGTGCGGGCTCGGTCACTTCCACTGCCGGAACGCCTAATGCGCCTGAAAGCTGAGAAAAATTAATGGAAGGATCCTTGAAATTCATGCCGATAATACGCCCCGAAGTCGCTGCGGATCCTCCATAGGCCATCAATCGCTCCTTAAGAATCGTGTAACCGCTGTTGTTGATGATGACATAGACAATCCGGATCTTTCGGTTTGCAGCCGTCCATAGCGCTTGGATACCGAACATGGCGCTGCCGTCTCCGATAAGGGCCACAACAGGACGGTTTGGATGCGCCAGTTTTATCCCAACAGCTGCTCCGATGCCGCAGCCGATACCGCCGCTTGCCAGACCGAACAACCGATGACGATGGTTCACCGGAAGAAGATTCAGCAGATTTCGAACCGATGAGATGCCCTCCTCCACCAAGATGCCGTCCTCCGGCAACGTTTGAGCGATTTCCATCATTAAATAATCGGGGTGAATCGGTGTATCGGCACCCTGTTTCTCGATCTTTGAAACCAGAGCTTCCCGCCTGACACGCCAATTGTGTTCTTTGATCCGTTCCACACGAGCCTGAACCGATGCCGATTGCTCGGATGTTTGTTTCTCTTCCAGAATCGGGATGAGTGCCTTAAGCGTCTCTTTGACATCGGCATCGACAGCCATCTCCGCCGGATAGTTCTTTCCGATCTCCCAGTCCCGGTTTCCCACCTGAATAATCGACATGTCCGGGGGCACCGGCTCCACCGTACTGGGCACCGACATGCGCAATCCTTCACCCCCCACCATGAACAGCAGGTCGTGGGCGTCCAGTATTTCTCGAACCCGTTTCTGGTTCCGGGTTATTTCGCCCATATAGAGCGGATGATCTGTTGGAAACACCGCCACATACGGCACAGATGGGCTGTAGACGGATGCTCCGATCCGTTCCGCCACCAATGCCGTCTCCTCCATGGCGCCGCTGGTGTAAACTTCGTGACAGGCGATGATCACCGGGTTTTCCGCTGACAGCAGCCGGTCGGCCAGGCGATTCAGCATGGCGCCGGAAGGCCGTGAGCGGCTGTCGATACGCGTGGAATGCCCCAGCGTCATGGGCGCAGTCCCCTTGAGAATATCTCCCGGGAGCGACACAAAGACCGGACCGGTCGGTGGTGTGAGCGCCACTTTGGCCGCCCGTCGGAAGATGCGGGGGATGTCTTCAGGCCGCTGGACCTCCGTCGCCCACTTGACCACCGGGCGGGCCATGGCCACCAGATCATGATAGAGCATCGGCTCGGTCACCGACAATCCGCGCTCCTGTTGCCCGGCGGTGACAATAACCGGGGAGCCGAAAAAATAGGCA
>DUZK01000272.1 GCA_013349495.1 Deltaproteobacteria bacterium | reverse complement strand
CCACTATGCGGTTGTTGAAGGGGATTTACGAAATCGGTTCGAAGTTGTATCCGGAGCTTTTTACGGAAGAAATTTTGAAGAAGATCGTTTTTAAATAAACATCATAAGGGTACAATCAAAAACGGGTGAATTGCTAAACAATCAGGATTATCGAGTGTTTAGTGTTTGGTATTTAGTGTTTAGTATGAAACAGGCTGACATTATATCAAGCCAAACACGAAACAACTAAATACCGGACACTCATCGAGAAAATATCGCTTTTTCGATTTTTTAATAAACTGGGCAATGACCAAAACAAAGTGAAGAAAATGAATTCAAAAATAGGGACCATATACGGTATCGGGGTGGGACCGGGAGATCCCGAGTTGATAACCCTGAAAGCCTCGAAGATATTGAGGACTGTTGATGTCGTGTTTGCAGCCGCTTCCACTAAGAACAATCACAGCCTGGCTGTCAGAATAGCAAGCCGTCATATCCCTGAAACGACACCTATACATAAACTCTCCTTTCCCATGACCACAGATCCCGATGAAACTGAAAAGGCCTGGTGCGAGCATGCAAATACCATATATGAATCGCTGGATGCCGGAAAAGACGCAGCCTTTTTGACCCTCGGCGATCCCATGACATATTCCACATTCGGATATATTTTGAGGTGCTTGAAAGACATTGAACCGAATATACCGGTTGAAACCGTACCCGGAATTACCTCATATCAGGCCGCAGCCGCAAGATTGAACACTCCGCTGGTGGAGGGAGAGGAATCTCTGCTGGTTGTCTCCGGTGCAAAAGGCGGGGACCGGTTGCGCCGGCTCGAAAATAAGCCGGAGACCGTCGTATTTCTAAAGGCCTATCGAAACGTTCAGGACATCACCCGGGCCATTGGCGAGGCCGACACTCCATACGACTCAAAGGGGATAATAAAATGCAGCCAGCCGGATGAAGAGATCATCAATGATATGGAAATATTCAAGAACCGGCGTCCTGATTATTGGACTTTGATTATCGCAAAGCAGAAAAAGTGACGGCTTCGAAAAAGGTCCAACTTCTGCGTTGCGCTTCATTTCGCTGCCATTGCGGCGTACGAAAAGTACGCCTCATGACACGAAATTCGCGCGCCTTGAATTTGAAGCCTTTTACAAAGCCGTCTAAAAGGCTACATGTTATGAGATCGTAAAAAGTGACCGCCCACAGTAAAGTTAAATATCGCGCCCTCCTCCTGTCTCTTGCCCTTTCAGTCGTCATTCTGCTGTTCGGGTTCAACCATATCAATCCGAACACCTTTTTAAACAGACTGCTTTGGCCGTTGTGCAGACTGATGTTTTTGATAAGCTTCGGTCTGATTATCGGCCAGATTATCGAATCGTCCGGTTGGACTAGGATATTGGGCGCTTGGGTAGGGCCTGTGTTTCGGTTCGGAAATCTCAACGCCCAATGCGGCGCCGCATTTACAACCGCATTTTTCTCCGGTGTTGCGGCAAACTCAATGCTTTTAGGCTTTTACAAGGAAGGCCGGGTATCACGCATGCAGCTGTTTTTAACAAATTTCATCAATCAGTTTCCGGCCTATTTCCTGCATCTTCCCACAACCCTTTTTATCGTGATCCCTTTAACCGGAAGGGCAGGCATATTATACTTTGCTATCACTTTCCTGGCTGTGTTGCTTCGAACCGTTATTTTTTTATTATACGGACATCTATCGTCGAGTATAATATTAAGTACTGATCAAAACCTCGATAATTCGCCCTACATGCCGGCTTCGAATCAGAAAAAAAGTAAAACCGTATGGAAGGAAATCCGGGATAGATTTCCGGGCCGAATCACGAACATAACGATTTATGTAGTGCCAGTGTATATTCTTGTCTTTGTATTGAATGCATCAGGGGTTTTCAGTTTCGTCAGAACATGGCTCGCAGGGTATATTACCACGGAATTTGTTCCTGTAGAGTCGCTGTCGTTTGTTATTTTGAGTTTTGCAGCCGAATTCACATCCGGCTTTGCTGCCGCCGGCGCACTTATGAATGCGGGCATGTTGACCATCAAACAGACGGTATTGGCCCTACTGGCGGGAAATATCATCGCTTTTCCGATCCGGGCGATCCGGCATCAGCTGCCCAGATATATCGGAATTTTCTCCCCCAAGATGGGGACACAGTTATTGCTCATGGGTCAGGGGCTTCGGGTTCTAAGTCTTATGCTCGTTGGAGCAGTCTACTTCTATTTCGGGTAGGTTGTGACGGCCATCAGTTTTCAAAAGAGACTCACATTTGCTTAATATTCAACACATATAGATTCTCTTCTTTATAAAAAACATGTTGTATATCGTAATCTTGCTTTGAAAAAAGCTCGATAATGATCCGTGTGATCGGTTCTTCGACCGAATGAACCAGAACATTAACGGACCTGATAATTCGACCATCGATTTTGTTCGATTCTTCAACTTCCGGGCCTGGGCCGACCCCAATGAAATCACACACCACCATGGGTCGTCTGCCTTCGATGGTGAAGACTCTTGGAGTGACAAAATCGCTTAATGTAAAGAGTATCCGTTCTTCCCGGTTCGTTACGATTACCGTTTCCAGCCGAAGCAGTCTTGTCTGCGGGTTTTTATGTCTTTGAGAACCGTCATCCTTTTCATCACGAAACAACGATTTATGAATCCATCCCGTTTTCCCGTTCGGTAATATTGCAAAGAACCATTTGTCCGCTCTTTCGATAAGCGTGACTTTCTCCCCGTTGCTTACTCTATCTATTATCGATGCCGTTCTGGAAGGCTTTTCGCGCACGTTCCCCTGTAAAACTTTTATGTTGTATGATTTAAGCAGTGCCGTATCACCGGCATGGACTTCGGATGGGAAGATAAACAGAAAGGCGGCGAGGGAGATTTTTAGCATCAATGGGCGTATCATTTTAAGATCATCCAACCCCTATCTTAAGGGCGCGAAACCGGATTTAACAGGGAATTGGATATTCTAATCCAGCCTGGTAAACCAGTCCTTGAACCGGTCATCTTCAAAGTTGATGATCCTGTTCATTAATTCGATCAATTGTTTGGAGACCGGTCCGGGGGCTTCTAAGGTTCGGTCTTCGAATCGCGCTACGGGTGATACTTTGATCCCGGTATGGCATGTGAAAATCTCGTCTGCAGAGTAAAGGTCATCCGGAGAAAGGGGTTCCGCCGAAGCCGGTATACCCTCCATGGATGCCGCCTCGAGGATGGACATGCGGGTTATGCTGCTCAATATACGGCCCAGGGGCGGTGTTTTCAACACGCCGTCTTTAACCATAAAGAAGGATTCGATGGATCCCTCTGCCATAAATCCGTCGGTTCCCCTTGTGAGGCCGACATCAAATCCCCTGAGATTTGCGTCTTTGCGGACCAGATACCCATTCAGATAGTGTGCGCAGGCTTTGGCTCCGACGGGGACCGTTTCCGGGTGAAGTTTTCGCCACTTGGAAATGCAGGCCGAAATCGGTTTTATCTGATCCAGGCTCAAATCGTCGCTTTCCGGAATCGCGAAGATGGCAACATCAAGCTTGGCATCCAGCACCAGATTGATAATCGCCTCTTCTCCCCAGTATGCCAGAAGCTTAAACAATCCCCTGCCCATTTTATTTGCTTTGGCCGTGTCGATAACGGCTCTGATGATTTCTTCTTCGGAATAGGCCAGTTCCATTTCAAGCAGCCGGACGCTTCGCATCAGGCGCTCAAGGTGTCGATCCAATCGGAAGGCCACCAGACCCTCCGGACCCACATGTGTCCCGAAGACTTCGAATATGGCCGAACCTCTGGAAAAACCGTGGGAAAGCAAGGGAACCGTGGCATTTTCCCAGGGAATTAAATCTCCATTCAACCAAACCGATCTATCGTTTTCCATTAAATGCCTCCTTGTTTAACAGAAAAGGGTTCAAGGATTCGAGGGGTCAAGGGTTCAAGTGTCTATAATTTTAGAGCATTTCACTCGAATCCTTGGCTCCTTGACCCCTTGAATCCTCAGGATCACTACAACTCTTTTGGAGATGATCCATTTTTTTATTCGTGCATATCTGCGTAGATCTGCGTCCTATCAGAACACTGTCCAGGTAACGAACTCTGCCGGTACCAGCTTCGGCAACAGAAGGTGCGGCAGCCAGAGCGAGAGAAACGGGCAGTAGGTCGTCAGCAGTACCACCGGAACCGAGCAGGTGGTCATGAAGGTTACCGCCGGTTTAACAAGTTGTTCGAACCTGCAGTTGCCGACCCGACCCGCCAGGTACAGGATGGGCGCTGTGGGGGGCGTCTTGTTGCCCAACCCCAGGTTGGTACCCATAATCGCTGCGAAATGGATCGGATGGATTCCGATTTCCTTTATGAGCGGAAACAATAGGGGGGCTGCCAGAAGGGTTCCGCTGAAATCATCCACCAGCATGCCCAGGATGAGCAGGAACAGGTTGATCATCAGCAATATGGTTATTCTATTCGAGCTGAATCCCGTCAATGTTGCGATGAGACGTTGCGGCACGTTTTCCATGACATACATGCGGCTCAATACCATGACGAAAAAGACCATCACGATCACGACTCCCGTTGTGGTGATGGTGTTGATCAATGCGTCTCCAAACTGCCGCAGGTTCATGGATTTGTAAATGAAGAAACCCACCGGAAGGCAGTAGACCACCGCCACTCCGGCAGCCTCCGTAGGGGTAAAGATCCCGCCGTAGATCCCTCCCAGAACAATCACCGGCATGAGCAGCGCCCAGAATCCATTTAATGTGGCTTTGCCGAAATCCTTTAATTTTTGTCTGGCGGGAACGTCGGGAAGGACCGTTATGGGCACGTTACGGATCATAAACGCATTCATG
>DUZK01000271.1 GCA_013349495.1 Deltaproteobacteria bacterium | reverse complement strand
GACGTAGACGATAGCGGCGCCCTCATTGTCAAAGATAAAAATGATGCTTTGCAGAAGATTGTCTGCGGGGATTGTTTTCAGACTTAACCCTGCGTCCAATTTAACTTAGTGTTCTAATTCGTAAATATTATAACGTATTTTATTCCAATCGTATAAAAATTATTCACCACAGAGCCACAGAGAACGCAGAGGAGTTTATTATTTTTCTTTTGTCGCTGAGACACCGACAAAAGAAAACCATCATGCCTTCGGCAATCGACTCACAAATAAACCCTGCCCTGCAGGGCTTGGGTTTATTCCTTTTCGCCCTTCTCAGCGAAAAGGAATAAGAAAAACATCCTCCGTGAACTCTGCGCCTCGAATGAGAGAAGCGAATGGGCGGTGAAACAAAATATAATACGTAACCGTATTTAAGAACGAGTGTACTTAGGAGCATCTTGAATGGATTCTTCAAAACAGCTGTTGATGACGATTTATGCATCCTTGATGGCAGCGCTTATGGCTGTGGGAGCCATTTTTGCAATACCCATCGGTCCGGTTCCCATCGTTCTTCAGAATCTTTTTGTGTTTCTGGCCGGGCTGCTTCTGGGAAGCCGATGGGGGCTTGCCAGTGTGTCTGTCTATATACTTGCTGGCGCGATGGGTCTTCCCATTTTTGCCCAGGGCATGGGGGGGGTCGGACGGTTGGTGGGACCCACCGGCGGATTTCTAATCGGATATATACCGGCCGTCTATATTATCGGCCGTATCTCAGAGAATGGAGATCATAAAGCGATGTGGGATGCTGTGGCAATGATCATTGGTACTGTTGTGATCTATGCCTGTGGAGTTACTTGGCTAAAAATTCTGTTGGGAACTACGTTGGTCAAGATACTGATAAGCATGGTGCCGTTTCTTATCGTTGACGCAATTAAAATTATTGCAGCCGTTCCCATTGCAAAGATCGTGCGACCCATTATCCAGAAATATTGATAAAAGATGAACGTTATTGAAATCAAAGATCTTACCCATCGATTTTCAAGCGGGGAGGTGGGGCTCGACCGTATCGATCTTCGTGTCCAAGCCGGTGAATTCGTGGTCGTTTGCGGTCCCAACGGCTCCGGGAAAACCACGTTGCTCAGGCATTTAAACGGATTGCTGATGCCTGAATCGGGATCGGTTCATATTTCAGGTCTTGATGTATCCGAGAATGCCGCAAAGGTCAGACAGCTTGTGGGAATGGTATTCCAGGATGCCGACAGTCAAATAATCGGTGAGACCGTTTTCGATGATGTCGCGTTCGGGCCGGAAAATCTTCTTTTAAGCCGTGATGAGATCCATGGGCGGGTGACCCAAGCATTATCGGCAGTCGGTTTGGGCCATCTCACTGATCAAAGGCCCTATTTGCTTTCAGCCGGAGAGAAACGCCGGCTGGCCATTGCCGGTGTGCTTGCCATGATACCGCGCGTGATCGTTTTCGATGAACCATTCTCCAATCTCGATTACCCGGGGATGCAGCAGGTGCTTTCCCAGATTCTTTCCCTCCATAAAACCGGTCATACGATTCTCGTTGCCACCCATGATCTCCCCAAAGTCTATGCCTATGCCGACCGGATCCTGCTCATGAGAGACGGCCGAATTGTGCGGGACGGCGAGCCGGAACAGCTGCTTTCTGAAGTCGGGGCGTTCGGGGTGGAAAAACCGTGTGCATGCCGGATGGCATCAGGGGCCGGGCCATGACCGATGTCACCGTATTCAGTTTCCAAAGCGGCAACACATGGCTCCACGGGTTGGATGTCCGGGTTAAGCTGGCTGCTTTGGTTTTATTAACCTTATCAAGCATTCACATTCCCCCGTTGAAGTTGACGGCAATGATTGCAGCACTCCTTTGCCTCATCAAATATCTGGATCTTTCCTTTATCACTGTTTTAAAAGAACTTCGGTTCTTTATTGTTCTACTGCTTATTATTTTTGCGACCCGTCTGTTATCCGCATCCGGAGTTCCGGTATATTCCTTCGGCCCTATTGCCATCAGTCTTGATGGTATCCTACAGGGCGGTGTCGTCTGTTTGAGGATGCTCTTGGTGGTGCTGCTCGGATTGATTCTGGTTGCCAGCACCCGATACAGCGAGATCAAAAGGGCGGTTGAATGGACACTGGCCCCCTTTCCGTTTATCCCTAAAAGACGGGTGGCCACCATGATCGGTCTTTTGCTCCGGTTCATACCGGTTATTTTCAATGAGGCCCGAGAAATTAAAGATGCTCAGCGGTCAAGAGCCATCGAAGTCAGAAAAAATCCTGTGTTTCGAATTGTCAAACTGACGGTTCCGTTGGTTCGAAGAACGTTTCTCAGAGCGGAAAAATTAGCCCTTGCAATGGAAGCCCGATGCTATCGGGAGGTGCGGACGGATCCACAATTCAACTTTTCTAAAAAAGACGGTTTAATCCTTGCCATGCTGATCGTTCTATCGGCTGCCGGCCTGGTTTTCTGACAATTGACTTTATAGGGACAAGCATAGTAATTCCCTCCAAGCATTGATGCAAATAATGAGGAGATTCCCGTGAAAATTATCATTATCGGCGCCGGGGAGGTCGGTTATCACATTGCACACCGACTTTCCCTTGAAAATAAAGATGTGGTGGTCATCGATACCGATGATGAAGCCGTTCGCAGAGTTTCAGAAAACATCGATGTTCAGGCAATTTGCGGTTCCGGGAGCAGCCCTTCCATTTTGGAGGAAGCCGGCATAAAAGAGGCGGAAATCCTGCTGGCAGTTACGGACAGTGATGAAACCAATTTAATCGCCTGTCTGATGACGGATCTCCTATCGTCTTCAACCAAGAAATTGGCCCGAATCCGGAATGCTGATTTTGATGCCTATCATGAGGTATTTAAAGACAGCGCCCCTCGCATCGATACCATTATCAACCCCGAAATCGAGGTGGTGAGGTCCATCGAACAGTACATGAGTGTTCCCGGGGCCGGAGATGTAGGCGAGTTCGAAAACGGGCGGGTTAAATTTGTCGGTATCCGACTGAAGCCGGATACTCCGGTTGTGGGACTTCGCTTGTCTGAAATCTCAAAGGCCATCGGTCGACCATTTCCTTTAATCGCTGCCATTTTGAGGGGAGAGGAGATGATCATTCCCAAGGGCGATGAACGGCTGCTGGAAGGAGATATGGTCTACTTCATCAGCGAGACGGATAATCTAATGGAAACCCTCAAGCTTTTTGATCAGCAATCCGAGCCGGTCCGCCGGGTTCTGATCGTGGGGGGCGGTCGAATCGGATTTCGTCTTGCAGAGCGGTTGGAGGAAGATTCTGTTTACACAAAAATCATCGAAAAAGATGAGAATCGATGCAGCTTTCTGGCCGAAAAGCTGAATCGAGCGGTGATTCTCCATGGAGACGGCACCGACCAAGTCATTTTGGAGCAAGAGGGGATTCGGGATATGGATGTGGTGGTAACCTTGACCTTCGATGAACAAACCAATGTATTGGCCTCCCTGCTTGCCAAACAACTGGGGGCCCGCAAAACCATCACCCGGATAAACAGCTTTCGGTATCTCCCCCTCATGGCCACCATCGGAATCGAACAGGTGGTCAGCCCGCGTTTATCGGCCATCAACTCCATTCTAAGGCACATCCGTCGGGGAAAAGTGGTATCTGCACTTTCCTTAAAAGGGGAGCAGGCTGAAGTGATCGAGGCGGTGGCCATGGAAACCTCCGAGATCGTAGGCAAGCCCCTTAAGGAGATATCGTTTCCGAAAGGTGTGCTGGTTACGGTCATTATCCGGGGGGACCGGATTACGATCCCGTCAGGCGACAGCGTCATACAACCCGGGGACCGGGTCATTATTTTCGGCTCCCGCCAGGCTGTCCCTCAGATCGAAAAGATTCTTGCCGTGAAACTGGAGTACTTCTAGATGCGGTGGAAATTTATCTTTCAGGTGGTGGGTATCTTGATCCTGTTTTTAGGACTGACCATGGTCTTTCCTCTGGTGGTTGGGATTATTTATAAGGACGGCAGCGTCACCCCGATCCTGTGGTCCATGGGAATGACCGTAATCATCGGCTTATCGGTCTATTTTATATTCAGGCGGAGCAAGGTGGAAACCGTCACCCAAAGAGAGGGGATAGCCGTTGTCGCCTTCGGGTGGATAGCGGTGGGATTGTTCGGTGCATTACCGTTTCACCTGGATGGTACTTTTGGTACTTTTGTGGATGCGTTTTTCGAGTCGGTATCCGGTTTCACCACTACCGGGTCTTCCGTGATGACCAATATTGAAACGGTTTCCAAGGGGCTGCTATTCTGGAGGGCGTTTATCCAATGGCTGGGCGGCATGGGGATCATCGTCCTGTCCATAGCGATCCTCCCTTTTCTGGGTGTCGGAGGGATGCAGCTTTATAAGGCAGAAGTGCCCGCACCGGTTCCGGATAAACTGAAACCCCGAATTCGAGATACAGCCTTGATTTTATGGAAGGTCTACGCACTCTTTACTTTGGTGCAGGTGATCTTACTGATGTTTGGCGGAATGGATCTCTACGATTCCCTCTGCCATACATTTACTACCATGCCCACGGGCGGGTATTCCACAAAAAATGCCTCCATCGCTCATTATGACAGCATATATATCGATACGGTGATAATCATTTTCATGGTGATTGCCGGGATCAACTTCTCGCTGCATTACCAGTTGATCAGAGGCAGGCCGCTGGTCTTCTGGAAGGACCCGGAAAGCCGGTTCTTTTTAATAACGGTGATTTTTCTGATCGCACTGGTCAGCTTCAACATCTTCGGCACAGTTTATGACGATATCGGGCAGGCGATCCGTTATGGTGCGTTTCAGGTTGTATCCATCATCACGACAACCGGCTATGCAACGGCGGACTATGAAAAATGGCCGGCAATGTCTCAGCTTATCCTCCTGCTGTGCATGTTTCTCGGTGCCTG
>DUZK01000270.1 GCA_013349495.1 Deltaproteobacteria bacterium | reverse complement strand
TGATGCTGGATCCGGCCAATGCAGCGGCCCTGAGCAAGCGGGGACGTGTCTTTTGTCTGGTTGCAACGCCTGAGGAGATTCTGGAGCGGGCTTCAAAAAATAAGCACGTGAAACGGCCGCTGCTTGAAGTGACGAATCCCATGGCGCGCATCGTCGAGCTCCTGCATCAACGGGAGGAAGCATACGGCAAATTTTCACAATTGGAAACGTCTGCAATCACCCCGGACGAAGTGACCCATAAGCTCATGGGCTTCTTCCAGGCCAACCCGGATCTGCGTCTGCCCATCACCGCTCCCGGTGTCCGGTATGACTATATTGTCGGAGGCGGCATTTTGCCCTTTATTGCACAGCTTGCAGGAATCGGCGGTCCCATCGCCGTCATAACCGACAACAACATCGGGCCGTTGTACGCCCATAGTTGCGGTCGGGTTGACGCGATTGTTCAAGTGCCCCCCGGCGGGCAGCATAAAACATTGACCACCGTTCAATCTGTCTGCGAAGAGCTGTTGGAAAAGGGCTTTGACCGCAGCGGAACCATTCTTGCCCTCGGAGGTTCGGTCATCAGCGAGCTTGCCGGCTTTGTCGCCGCCACTTACATGCGTGGGGTTGACTATGTGCAATGCCCCACCAGTCTTTTGGCGATGGCGGATACCAGTATCGGCGGAAAAGTAAGCGTAAATTTGCCTCAAGGCGAGAATCTGATCGGTGCTTTCAAAATGCCGAAGGCCGTTATCGCGGATGTGGCAACGCTGCAAAGCCTTCCGCCCAGGGATTTTGCCGCCGGTATGGCCGAAGTCATCAAGCACAGTCTCATCGCCGACACGGACTTGCTCAATAAAATAGAGGGCGGCAATTGGAAACGGGAAACGGGCGCCCTTCAGCCCCCGCTTCCGGAACTGCAGGCGATGGTGGCTCAGGCGATCCAGGTCAAGGTGCGGATTGTACAAGAAGATCCATATGATAAAGGAATCCGAAACATTTTAAACTTGGGACATACGTTTGCGCATGCCATCGAACGGATTACCGGCCATGCGATTCGTCACGGAGAAGCGGTTGCAATGGGCCTCGTGGCGGCTGCCAATTTGTCGGTCCGGTTAGGCTATTGTTCTTCCGCGCTGCAAAACCGAATCGAGGCCGTTCTCGAGGCCACGGCATTGCCCACGCGTATTCCCGGCGATGTGAACCCGGACGGGATGCTTCAAGCCATGAGTGCCGACAAGAAGAAGAAAGCCGGGCGGCTGCGATTTGTACTGCTGAGGGATATCGGGGATGTTTTTGTGACGGATAAGGTCGATCAGGAAAGCGTTTTGGAAACTCTGAAAGAATTAACCGTGGAAGTCATCAATCCACAGCAATGAGAAGATACCTTGACAATATAGGAATTTCCTTTTTTGGGGCGCGGACCCGCGGTGCCGGCGCTTGCGCGGCGTGTGAACGCAGATAAACACGGATTCAAAAGGATTTGAAAACCTAAAAATGCCCTATCTCTATCTGAGATAGGAATAAAGAGGAGGAGATCAACGATGTCTCACAAATATCCGAAAACCGTTTTATGTGTCGGTAAAGAAACTGTTAATACCGTCTTAGAAGAAATAGAAAAAATCAACCGATTTGCACATGCCGATATCATCGAATTAAGAGCGGATTACATAAAAGAAGAAGAATTAACCGAAGAGAATTTAACGAAAATCAAAAATGCATCCGACAAGGAAATTTTATTTACACTCAGAAAACAAGAGGAGGGCGGTCAAAGAAAAATCTCCGATTCCGTCAGAGAAGCGTTTTGTTTTACCGCCATTAAAATTGGTTTTGAATATATTGATATCGAAAATTCTACCCCAAAGGATATGCTGGATAGAATCATGTCGGAGGTAAGAAAAGCCGGCCGTTCAACCCAATTAATTTTGTCATTTCATAATTTTAGTGAAACCCTCGAATCTGAAATCTCAGAAAAGTTCAACGACATTAAATCAAAAAATCCGGACATCATTAAAATTGTAACCATGGCAAATTCTGAAGCGGACAGCAATTTCATCATTGACTTTGTAAGAAGCAATGTAAGCGATTCTGTTCGTCTGGCATTATTCTGTATGGGAGAATGGGGCACTACCAATAGAATCCAATGTCACAATTTAGGCAGTGCATTGACGTATTTAGCGGTAGCCAGCGGAACCGGAACGGCAAGCGGTCAATTAACATATGATGAATTTGTTTCTAATCCGGATATTCAGAAAACCACCATCTGCGGGCTCATCGGAAAACCGATCCGGCACAGCATGTCTCCACTGGTTCATAATGCAGGCTACCGTGATCAAAATATAAACTGCAAGTACATTCTAATTGAAACCGACGATATCGATTTCGCGATTCATTACATTAAAAGCAATAACATCCGTGGTCTCAGCGCAACCATGCCGCTGAAGATTAAAGCCATCAAATTCTTGGATGACATCGATCCGCTTGCTGAAAAGATCGGATCGATCAACACCATCGTCAACACCGCCGGGAAACTCAAAGGCTACAATACGGATGTTGTGGGTGCCATTCGATCGATTAAGGATGTGATGACACTCAAGAACAAGAAAGTTGCAATGATCGGAGCCGGCGGTGCGGCAAGAGCGATCGGTGTCGGTCTTATTGAAGAAGGTGCAGAGGTAATCATTCTCAACCGAACCGTTGAAAAAGCCGAGCGGCTGGCAGGTGATCTCAAGTGCCGATTTTCCGGAATCGATCCTGCAAAACTACAGGATTGCGACCTTATCATCAACACAACATCGGTAGGGATGTATCCTCGCGTTGATGAATCAATACTTCAAGAGATACCCCCTGAAGCGGTTGTTATGGATATTGTCTATTACCCGCTGGAAACAAAATTGCTCAAATTGGCAAAACAGAATGGAAATGAAACAATTACCGGGTTTGGCATGTTTATTTACCAGGCAGCAGAACAATACAAGTTATTTACAACGAATGACCCCCCTCTAGAGGTTATGAAAAAAGTTTCACTTGAAAGGTTGTCGGAATTAGGAAAGTAAATGTAGAACAAATACTTTTTTCATTTCATTTTTCTTTTTTCTTCAATAGGTTTAAAAACCATGGCCAGATCGGCGTTTGACTGATCAGCATGAAAAAGACCGATAGGGTTAATATGAGCGATATGGGGTGGGTCACCAGTTCCAGTAAAAATGCGTGAAATATATTCCGGCACGACATCACCGCGCGACGGTAGGATACATCCATTAACGGCCCCAGTATAACGCCCAGAATAATCGGACCCACCTGAAAGCCGTACATCTTTAGAATGTAGCCGAAAATACCGAATCCCAGCATCCAGTAAACATGAACGAGACTGTTTTCGATGGCATAGGTCCCGATGACCGACAGGACAATAATCATCGGAATGAGTATGCCTTTCGGCAACTCCACGATTTTTGCAAACAGTCGAATGCCGGTCAGCCCGAAAATGAGCAGAAAAATATTTGCCAGAGCCAGATTGCCGACGGTGAACCAGAAGAGGTGGGGGGTTTCGATCATCAGCATGGGCCCCGGTTTCAGACCGTGAATGAACAGGGCCCCGATGATCACTGCCGTGACCGCATCGCCGGGTATACCGAGGGTCAGCATGGGAATGTATGCACCGCCGATGGCCGCATTGTTTGCCGACTCCGGTGCAATGAGCCCCTCATAGGCCCCTTTTCCAAAGGGGCGTGAGGGGTTTTTTACGGACCGCCGGGCATGGTCGTAGGCCAGCAGCGCGGCAATGTCGCCGCCGGTTCCCGGAAGAGCGCCGATAAATACGCCGATAAAGGAAGTTCGGATTGAAAGCGGCAGGTATTTGAGGATGACCGACCATGAGGGAAGAATTTTTGAGACATCCTGCTTGACCGGTGTAGTACCGATCTGCCTGAGCTGGAACAAGGCTTCGGAAACACCGAAAAGACCGATCATGGCAATGACGAAATGGACGCCGCCCAGCAGTGCAACCGTACCGAACGTAAAGCGCCCCTCTGCGGTCAACGGATCCATACCCACCAAGCCTAAAATGACGCCAAAGGCGCCGGCAAAAATCCCCTTGGCCATGGATTCCCCGGAGAGGCTGCCCACCAACAGGATTCCCATGACGGCCAGGAGAAGATAATCCCGCGGTGCAAACATTAACGAAAATTCGGAGACCATCGGTGCCGCCGCTGCAAGCACGATAACCCCGATGAACCCCCCGACTACTGAAATGACGGTGCTCACCCCGATCGCCCGCCCGGCCTCCCCTCTTTCGGCCAGTGGAAAACCGTCGAAAGCGGTTGCGATGGCGGCCGGGGCACCCGGAATATTCAGCAATATGGCCGAGCGAGACCCGCCGTACACCCCGCCGCAATATACACCGACCATTAACGCCAGCGCTTCGTTGACATCCCAGGAAAATGTAAACGAAATCAGGATGGAAACGGCCATGGTGACGGACAGCCCGGGAATGGCGCCGATATAAATACCTGCAAATGTGCCGGCCGCCGTCAGGAACATCAGGTGCGGATTGATCCAGGCCATAAAAAAATAGGAAAATGCCGATTCAGCCAAAACAAAACCTTTGATTCAGGGCAGTACGACTCTAAAAAAATATTGAAATATGAAATAAATCCCGCCAAGCGAAACCGCTGAAATAATCAACGACTTGAAAAAGGTACTTCCTTTCAGATAGATCATGGATACAAAGAGAAACACAAAGGAGCTGGGCAGAAAGTGCAGCGGTTCAATGAGGATCATATAGACAATAATGACCGCCGTATATATTAGAAAAACCCTGGACAAGACTTCCTTGACGGTGCGGCGCAACTCATCCGCCAGACCGACGACATCCGGTTTTTTCATCTTACGATTGTCCAACATGAGCAAAACGATCGATAGGACCATGACGGAAGCCGCAATCATGGGAAACGTACCCGGTGAGCTGATGGACGAAAACCCGGAAATTCGATATG
>DUZK01000269.1 GCA_013349495.1 Deltaproteobacteria bacterium | reverse complement strand
GAATTAGAAAAATAATATGGAGGACTATTCTTTCCCGGTGAATAAAATGAAAGAATTAAATTCTCACAACATAACTATTCTCGCAACATAACGATACGAACTGTAATCAGTACCGAGACCTTCCGGTATCAAGACCTCGAATCAAGGCCACCCCGTAATTTTCTGTTTTGCCTTACGAATATAGGATACCAGCTCCCTAAAATCTTCTACGATTCTTTACTTTCCCCTCTAAGCCATTGACACAATGCAATGGCAATCAATGAAAGACTGATGGAGCCTTGTGAGAAACCAAATGAGCCAACACGTAAAATCTGTCCATCTGAAAAACCGGCGATTGCGGCTAAAATAAAGCCTATCGCGGAAAGACCTATTAATATCATTGCTATATTTCGCATACTCCCCCCTTTCGTTTGTCTAAATAAGGTTAATGCTTTGTTGGGTCTGTTCCATAAATCTGCTTACCTGAAGCTATCAGGCTTTTTAAGGAATTAGTTATCGTTTCCCATTTCTTTATAGATGCAATTTTCTCCACTTTTTGGGAGAAATATACTTATCCCCCTTAACCCACATACCCCGTTTGGCTTACCCCTCATTTTTTTTCACGGAAGTTCAGAGATTATTTTCCTATATTCATCCTCCGAAAAAGCCTGGAGTGTTTCGGTGCTCACGGCTCCCTTCGATGCTGTAGTAAGAAAGATTTTCGCAATGGTTTCAGAGTCGGGCGCATCCACAATTACCAGAAGATCATATCGCCCCATAGTCAGATAAAACCCTTCCACCTTCGCCCCCATGGATTCGCAAAGTTGTTTGAATGCTTCAAACCGATTAGCACTTTCTTTAATGTTTTCAATACCTTTTTGCGTATATTTAACCAGAGAAATATATTTAGGCATAGTACACCTCCCTTTGTAAATTTGTATTCGCAAGATTAATTAATAGAGGATTTTATGCTCCCGACAGAACACTCATATTCTGTCAGGAGCCGGGTGGGCACAATTTGAGTTTTTTCTCCATGACAAACCCTACTAAAAAAATGGTAAAATAATTGTCATGAGATACTGAAATTGAGGATCAGATGGAACTCCATCATCAGGAGAGTTGCTTTTAACCATGGTCAGTTAAGGTGAAGAGATTCAGTCCAGAATCCTTGATTGCTTTGTATCATATTTCTGATAGAAATCAATGGAATTTTAAGACAACGATTTTCAACATATCGATACGATACCAGGATCAAGGTTCAAAATGATTTGGGCGTCGGTGTCTTCGCCACTCACTCGACGCCCTTTGGGTTGCGCGGCAGTACTATGACCAAACCGGATAAGATACACCTGTGACGATCACCGAGATTTCCCTGGAATAATATATACGACCCCACTCACTCAGGTGGTATCGGACCTGCACTATTTATGTGCAGGCACGACACTTTGAGTTTATTCTATGTTTGCACCGACAATAGCGGCCATCTGCATCATGTCTATCGTCTGGCCTTCTTTCAGGTTTGTAAGGTCAGTGACCTTGCCTGATTTGCTTTTGGATTTTGTGTTTTTGAAGACTGGGAGCAATTTAGCATCAGCCACAATGAATTTGCCCGCGTTCTCAGGTCTTCCATTTTCTGTCTTTGTCTGAAGTTTATTCGCTTTAATATAGTCCCATAGTTTTTTGGTGATCTCTGTCCTGGGAAGTTCTGTTGTTCCCAGAAACTCTGCCAATTCTTTTTTCAGCTTTACCGGTTTGCTCAATCCTTTTGCTTCTGCCATTTTTAACTCCTTCATTTTAGCTTTAAACTGAAATCGTTGCAATAAAAAAGAAAAGGCAGAGTCATTTCTGACCCTGCCAAAATAACGACTTCCAAAGGTGCCGTTGTTCGAAGAAGATGCACGCACACCCAAGAAGCCGATAAAAATGCCACCCAATTACTTCTTTTTTAAAAATATAACCTTTGGAGGCCTTAAGCCATCGCACGGTTTATTAATGTGTGTTGAAGTTGGGTGACGATTTAACGATTTAATCCTATAAAATATAAGCACGAATGTCAAGCGACAATTATTTTTGAATAATACAAAATCAATGGGGCACCCTTGATTTCCCAAAAAGATTTGAAATTCGGCTGGTTAGGATGACGAAGAACAGAATGCTGGGTTATGACCCAGTATTTAATCCAAAATTTCAAGCGTGACACGTTTTTTCTTCTTTCCCGAAGCAGCGTTTAAAATGGTCCGAAGGGCCTGGGCAGTCCGGCCCTGTTTCCCGATCACCTTCCCAATGTCTTCTTTGGCTACTTTTAGCTCTAGTATAATGGTGTGCTCACCGGTGATCTCCCTTACAGATACCTGTTCGGGATTATTCACCAATGCCTGTGCGATATGCTTGATCAGTTCCTTCATCGCTTAATCTCACGTAGATCATTCCCGCCACGGTGCTCGGATGGATCAGAATGAGGCCAGCTGTAGCTTAAAATGATATTCCACAATAATCCATAGCAGCTGTCATATAAAAGATATTGTACCTTGAAAAAATACGCTTGGGAAGCATATATCTCTTTTAATGGGTGCCAATATTGTAGATCATCGAGATTCCGGAAAAATTCCAGATATCAGATAGAAGTTAATCGATTTCTTGGTGGCCCAGATTCAATATATCGATACGTAGTCGCTCATCCCACGACACCCACTCACCCGATATGGGATGGATGAAATTTCAATACCTTCAAGTGTCCGTACTGTCAAGAAATATACCCCGAAACAGGATTGAATCCATACGTTTCCGTTCAGAACGAGTCGGATAATATGAGACGAAATATCTTGGATGACGTTATCTACAATTCCGCAGAGCCTAGGTTTGACAGTAAAAATATCGTATAACTAACCAATATCACTTATCAATATACCCATTTACCCTACACCATTTCCCCTTTAAATATATCAGCCCGGCCACTCTATGGTATGCAGGCCATACGATACGTGTATCACTACCCGTCTACCTTACTCATGACGATACCCGTATTGTTCTTTGAGAAGTATCGAACTGTCAGTGATTGATGGATCCCCTTTACCCTGATATCGATTAGTCCTGCCTCCTTCAACTGATTCTTATATTTCCGGATATTCCGTCTTGTGGTTCTCATCCAGTCTGCGATGGTTGAATCCGACTCTTTTATTCGTCTCTCTCGTGTCTGTTGTTCGATTGCGAGCCGCAGATGCAATATTAATGCGTCACCGATATCCATGTAGTGCTCGTCTTCGATGAAATTTCTCGGCAGCTTGAAATAATCATTTTGATTCTGTTCCGGTGGTGGGTCTTTCAGCGGATTTTCCAGGCATGACCGGATTTCCTTGAGTTTCTTATTCAGTCGGGCACGGTTCCCGCTGTCATAGGTGAGAGCCGGTAACACATCAGATTTTCGATACCAATAGTCGGTTGATTTACTTTGAATCCGCTCATTATCCAGGTTCTCTGTGGGCTTAAACAGAACCTCATCCTTGTAGATTTTATTCCGTTTCTCACGTTGAACCAGGAAACTCGACATAACGGGTTTGCCGGATCGGGATTTAATGTCCATTCCCTTTTGTAGATGGTGAATACCAAAGTTACTGATGCCGGTAATTATCCCTTTCAGTTTATCCGCAGGGTCTTCGTCCTCTTTCATTGAGCCCAGGTATGATACTTTTGAGTCGGTGATTTTTTTTGCAGCGGTTGAAATACCTTTCCTGCCTGCTTTATCCCAGTCATATGCGATGATGAAATGTTTCACGCCAAGATCTGTCAGGAGACCGATGCTGGTATCATCAATACGGGTACCGAGAGTGGAAACTACAATGGGGTGGCCCCTGTTTTCGGATATGTTGTAAAAGGCGAAATAATCGAATATCCCCTCAACGATAATGACGGTCTGATACTGTTTAATCCACCTCGCCGCTTTATCAATACCATAGAGCCATCCCTTTGATTGGATATAGGTGTCCTCTTGGTTTTGTTTCATCCATCTCAAACCACGATTATGGGTGAGTCGGCCGATGATACCTTCAATTTGCCCATTAATATTGTAAACGGGGAAGGTGATGCGGTTTGCGAAATAGTCTGCATATCGACCGAATATTTTTCCGGGTCGAAAGTCGATAAATTTTCTGTAATAGACATGAGCCTCATCTAACAATCTGAAAAGACCTGCACGCTGGAAACATTGGAATAGGGTCAAATCATCGGTAAAGCGTTCCATATACTGGTTAAGCAGGGCACGACCTTCATGTTTTTCATCTTTCAGCGCCGGGCAGAATCCTATATTGTATTTTCTTATGGTATCCTCGCCGACACCTCTTTTTTTAAGGTATTTGATGACCTTCTCGAACCCGTCCTTTTGGGAGAGTAAAAGATCGTTATAGAACTCGGCGGATTCCTGTAAGACCTTCCGGTGTTCATCAGTAAGATCCTCATCATCCACGCTTGTGACGGGTTCGTCCTGATTCTCGTTTTGTCCAGTCTCCAGATCCACATGATATCGGTACCGCCCCTTGTGGAATTCAACATCTTTTAAACCCAGATATTCTGCAAATTTTTTCTGCGCCTGCTGGAAACTGCAATTATCCTTGAGCATGATGACGTCGTATATGTCCCAGTCCTTTCCGCACTCACCGAAACAATGGAACCGGACTTCGTCCTTACCATTTACATAGATGCGGAATGAATCCTTGGTATCCTCGTGGAACGGACAAAACGAACGGTCACCGTTTAAGAATTTTATCGTGAGCACGGATTCTGCGAAATTTCTGGTAGGTTCCAGATATCGTCGGTTTTTGAGGTCTCGGTATGTGAGCGGCATAAGGTTCTCTAAATAACATATATTTCGGCATGTTGGGTAGGGGATTGGTAACAGGTCAGAAAGCTCTGGTAGTAAACAAAATACCGTTATCACTTCATAGAGTAATTTTAGTATTTATTTGAGAGGATGGAAAGAAGAAAATATTATCCTGGGTTCAACGCACGCT
>DUZK01000268.1 GCA_013349495.1 Deltaproteobacteria bacterium | reverse complement strand
CCGGGGCAAGCCCTCTCGCTTAGGCTCGACTTTCGCTTCGCTCAAGCGGGGTATTTTTTCGGAATTTCGATTATAAAAACGCCGCAAGCGGCGGGGTATTTGACCCGAGCTACGCAATAAATTTCAAATTCCAATATCCAATGACCAAAACAGTTTTGTTCGTTTTTCGATATCCTGAGCATGTTTGAGATTTTGAATTTCGGTCATTGTGATTTGTTTGGTATTTGAGATTTGTGATTTGGAATTTCCGGTTTATCCAGGCTCTGGTTTTAAAATAGAGAATATATATCTACGTAAACCTGTGTCTTATTTGAACCTGAAGGGGATACCCCATGCCGCCTAAAAAGGGCATGATCGCATTGATGGGCTCCGGAGAGCTCACTGCCACCATGGTCGAGGTTCACAAAGATCTAATGGGAGAATTATGCGGATCGGGTTGCTCGCCCAAAGCCGTGTTTATCGATACCCCGGCCGGATTTCAACTCAATGTGGATCAGATTTCCAAAAAGGCGGTCGAATACTTTCAGACACGGATTCAACACCCTTTAACCATTGCATCATTCAAATCCATTAAAATTTCTCCATACGAAGCGGAACAGGCGTATCATATTTTACGCACCGCTGATTTTGTACTGATCGGTCCCGGGAGTCCAACGTTTGCGGTCAGACAATGGGGGCAAACACAGATACCGGATATCCTCATCGAACGGATAGAATCAGGCGGGTGTCTCGTTGCGGCCAGCGCCGCCGCCTTGACCGTTGGGCGCATGACATTGCCGGTGTATGAAATATACAAGGTGGGTGAGGATATACACTGGATGGAGGGAATGGGCATTCTGAACCATTTCGGATTTGACCTGGTGGTCATTCCCCACTGGAATAATGCCGAAGGCGGCACCCACGATACCCGATTCTGTTTCATGGGAGAAACCCGCTTCAGGCAACTTGAAAAATTACTGCCCCGGGATGTCGGCATTTTGGGGCTGGATGAGCACACCGCATGTATATTGAATTTGGATAAAGGAGAAGCCGATATTCGCGGCATCGGGCGAGTAACATTGAGACGAAACGGCGAAGAGCAGCGCTTTGAGAGCGGCACGAGTTTTCCTTTAGAAGTCCTTTGCAGAGGCGGCCTGACATCAAAACCGAAAGCAGACCCCATTGGAGCGGATGAATCAGGACCTTTATCCGAAATGCCCGAGGATGCTTTCTGGGGTAGAATTCATACCTTAGAGGCATCGTTTCAAAACGGCCTGGAGAGAAACGATTCGAAAGAATCCACAAATGCACTTTTAGAGCTTGATCGGGTTATCTGGCAGGCAAAGCAGGATCTGGAAAATGAAGAATTCATCTCACAGGCTCGGGATATCATGCGAGAGCTCATCGTACGCTTGGGAATACAGCTTTCATCGCCGCCAATGAACAAAGAAGCGGTTATTGCCCCTCTGGTGGGGGCACTGCTCAAATTGAGAAAGAAATTTCGGCGCCTTAACCAGTGGGAAGAGGCGGATGCCGTTCGTGACTGCCTCCAACAGGCGGACATCATCGTCGAGGATTCAAAAGACGAATCGGTGTGGCGGATGCGGTAATCGATCATGATGCCGTTGTTTTGAAAAAATGAAATCTATGGTTGACGCTGAACATACCGTTACCGAGGAAACATTTGATACCGTTTACTCTTATTGGCGGAATCCAAACCACAACTTGCAGTGGACATGTATTTTTGTGACCCCTTTGTGGTTGAAGGTGTGGTGGCAGAACTTTGGTACCGGGAAGGAGCCCCGCCTGCTGGCGATTTGGTGCAAGGACAGGCTGATGGGCCTTGCACCGTTAATGGTGGAAAATAATGAAGCTCACCTGATGGGCAATCCCGATGTTTGCGATTATCTGGATTTCATCGTTTCAGACGGCAGTGTCCCCGTTTTTTTTGATACGCTCATCCGTTTTTTGAAGAAACAAGATATTGTTCGGCTCAATTTGGGGCCGATTCGAGAGGATTCCATAGCGTATAAGCATTTTATGGAAACGGCCCGGCAACGGAAGTATGAAGTGCACTGTCAAGTTGAAGATGTTTCATATGAGATGTTTTTACCGGAGTCCTGGGATGAATACCTGCAGCTTCTTGCCGGAAAACAACGGCACGAAGTCAGGCGCAAATTCAGAAGGCTTTACGAATCTTCACATGTCGATTTTCATCCGGTTGAGAACCGAAATGCAGAAAAAAATGCACTGAATATTTTTCTGGAGCTCTTCAAGAAGAACCGATCAGATAAAGCTGCCTTCATGACAGACCGGATGGCAGCCTACTTCCAATCTCTGGCAGAGGCCATGGAAGAAGCGCATATGCTGCGACTCTTTCTACTCAAACTCGGAGATGTATGCGCTGCCGCTGTCTTTGGAGTTGATGACGGTTCAACACTTTACCTTTACAACAACAGCTATGACGATCAATTCAGCGCATTGAGTGTCGGCGTGCTCAGCAAAGCCCTTACGATCAAGTATGCCATCCAAAATCGTAGAAAACGATACGATTTTTTAAAAGGTGCCGAATCATACAAACATCACATGGGCGGTAAACCGATAAAACTGTATAGATGTCAAATTGATTTAAACAGAGACAGGGCATGAAAACCGATGCATTAAATATTGCGATGTTCAGCATTCATTCCAGTCCAATCGGTGAATTGGGCACCAGGGATACCGGCGGCATGAGTGTCTACATCCGGGAACTCGCCCAAGAGTTGGGCAAGCACGGACACCGGGTGGACATATATACCCGAAACAACCATAATAACCCGCCCGCCGTCATGTACCTGAATGATCATGTCCGCCTGGTTCATTTGGACATCGGGGAAAATGGACACCTATCCAAGCACACATTGTACCCGGTCTTGGAAGATTTCTTTAAGGCGCTTGAGGTATTCAGAAATAAGGATGATCGTCAGTACGACATCATTCACAGCCATTACTGGCTTTCCGGCAGGCTGGGGCACTGGGCGCAGGAACTCTGGAACAGGCCTCACATCGTTATGTTCCACACATTGGGGGCGATCAAGAATCTGACCGGTGTCGGCCTTCCTGAACCGGAGATTCGGATCACCAATGAAAAGAGCCTGGCCAGATCGTGCAACCGGATTCTGGTGCCAACAGAAAGAGAAAAAGAACTTCTGGTCGATCATTATGACGCCTTTCCTGGAAAAATCGGTGTCGTACCCTGCGGTGTGAATCTGAATCTTTTTCAGCCTGTGGATCGATCTGTCGCCCGCCGGCAACTGGGCTTCGAACAAAATGAATCGATGATCCTGTATGTCGGTCGATTCGATCCGGTAAAGGGGTTGGATCGGCTGCTGGAAGCGTTAACCCATTTGCGCGATTACCGAATAAGACTGGTGATTGTCGGTGGGGATGGTCCTGAAACCGAGGACGCTCAAACCTTGATGCGGTTGTCTCAAAAGTGGGGGGTTCAGGATATAGTTACGTTTGAAGGGAGAATCACTCAGGAGAATCTTCCACCCTATTACAGTGCCGCAGATGTTCTGGTGGTACCTTCCCATTATGAGAGCTTCGGCCTGGTGGGACTCGAATCCCTGGCATGCGGAACCCCCGTGGTTTCAACCAAGGTCGGTGTTTTGGACCGATTGCTTCAAGACGGCATGAACGGCAGCATCGTGCCAAACGGGTGCCCGAAGGCACTGGCATTGTCAATCGAGACATTCATTAACGGAACATCATTGAAGGACTCCACCAGTGAAGTGATTCGAACATCCGTTGAAGATTACAGCTGGTCAAACGTGGCGACCGCCATCATCGACGAGTATAAGGCTGTCTGCAATCAAAATCTTATCCCTCCTGCCCCGAACATTTCCGGAAAATAATGCTTATTATTACTTAAACTGATCGGTTCCAGGTTCAGGGTTCAAGGTTCAAAGGTAATAGCCGGTTGCGCCGGTTATTAATTTTTGCGGTTATGCACAAAGCCCAAGTTGCTTACAAGAATAGGCTTTGGAGGTGATCCGATTCGTGCGCGTGTGACTGTCTGAGTGTATTAGGGAGCGTTACACCGAACAGCATGAAGGAACTGCTATGAACCCTAACTATTTTATTTCCCAAGATGTTTTGTTTATCTCGGAGCCCTGTTCGGTGATACGCTCCCTTATGCACGAGTTTTATCCGCCTATGGCGGATTCACATGTCCGCGAATCGGATTATCTTCAAAGCCGCAGGTGCTCGACTTGAGGTTTCTGCATAACCGGATTAATTTTTATTAAGCATGGAATAATCAACACAATCCGTTGGGTGAGACGATTTTTAAGCCAAATTGAAGACAAGAAACCTTTGATAATAGCTGATTAGGGCTTTTCAACCCTGAACCCTGAACCGCACAATCTAGGTATTATCAAAAATTGAAAAACCGACGGGACTAAAAGAGTTATACAAAACCTATAAAAATCGAACTGGGAGGTCTTTAATGACGACAGCGGTTGATGTGATGGTGATCGCGGCGCATCCGGATGATGCGGAATTCGGCGCGGCCGGAACCGTAGCGAAGTGGATCAATTCAGGCAAATCGGCGGTCTATGTGATTTGCACCAACGGCAACAAAGGAACCAGTGATCGTGACATGAAACCGGAACAATTGGCTGCGATTCGTGAAAAAGAACAGATGGCAGCAGCGAAGGTTTTGGGCGTTCGTGAGGTAGAATTCCTCGGTTATCCCGACCAGGGCCTGGAGGATACCCCGGCGTTTCGAAAGCAGATCGTGAGGATAATCAGAAAATACCGCCCCAAAATCGTCGTGACCTCGGATCCCTACAGACGGTATATCTGGCACCGGGATCACCGCATCGTGGGGCGGGTGGTTCTCGACGCCCTGTTTCCCTTTGCCAGGGACCACATGGCCTATCCGGATCTCCTCAATGAGGGTTTGGAACCGCACAAAGTCGAAGAAGCCTGGTTCTGGGCTTCAGAGGACATTAACCACCGTTCCGATATTACCGATACCTTTCATCTCAAGCTTTCCGCTCTGCGGTGCCATGAGAGTCAAATCCGCGAAATGAACCGGCCCGATTTCGATGACTGGCTGAGGGAACGGTACCGCGTACTAGCCGAGGGGGAAGACTTCGAGCTGGCCGAGGCGT
>DUZK01000267.1 GCA_013349495.1 Deltaproteobacteria bacterium | reverse complement strand
GATTATATTCTGGCGGTTTTTGGCAAGAGGATGGGGGCTGCACGAAAAGCATACCGTGAATTTATTAAAGCCGGAGTCGGTCAAGGTCGAAGAGAGGAGCTTGCCGGGGGTGGATTGATCCGAAGTCTCGGCGGCTGGGAAGAAGTAAAAAAACAGAAGGGGACGGGAGGCGCCTATGTGATGAGTGATGAGCGGATTTTGGGTGAATCTGAATTTGTCAGCAGTGTCCTGTCCCAGGCGAAAGAACAATACGAGAGGCGATATGAGTTAAAGAGACGAGGTTATGACTTGAATCGGATCACTGATAGGGTTGTTGAGATTTTTGGACTGGAAAAAGTGGATCTTACAGTGAAGAGTCAAAAGAGGAGGAAGGTTCAAGCGCGGAGTCTGTTGTGTTTCTGGGCTGTTCGGGAATTGGGGTTTACCCGAATAGAAATTGCCAAATGTTTAGGGATGACCGCTCCGGGTGTCGGATTTGCGGTCGAGCGGGGCGAAAAGATAGCACGGGAGAACGGATACGAGCTGATTGAATCTTAGTTTTAATTTTTTTCCAACGTCCCCTCCACCTCAACGTCCCCTCCACTCGCACTCGTCCCTCCACGTCCCCGGGATTATCGGGGTAAAGCGTATCCCATATATTTCAATTTGTTCTTTTTGGAATCTTTCGAACCGTTACCCGAGTCACGGGACCTCTTCCGAAAAACGTCGATCTGAAATTGGGGATGATTTCTTTCTTTTTGGCCAAGTAATGTTCGTGGTGCTCATTAAAGCAGGCTTCGAGGCGGGATAAATCTTCTCTCAATTGTGTTATTTTCTGCGGGTCTGGAAGGGATTTGTCTATCTCATTTTTCAGCAGCACTTTGGTTTCATCAATACTCCTAATAAGAGATTCGGTTGCCTTAAAAAAGAAAATTTGCTCTTCAGCCAGTTTAATGATTTTTGCATCATCCAATTCAACCATCATATCTTGTTCTTTGAAAAATCGGCTCCTGCGTCCAATGGTGATGTCTTCAAACGCTTCTGTAATGTCTTCCAGACTCCAGTCAATAAACAGGCCGGGCTTGAGAATAACGAAGATTTCCATTAATACCAAAAAAACAAAGAGCATAAATATCCTTTCAATGTTCACAATCGCTCCTTTTGGGTTTGCCAATCCAATCAAGGGGCTGCAAGCAAGGGCAGCCGGTCTTCACCTCGGTTTTTCAGATCCACCGTTTAATCCAGGACTTAACGCCTTGAGCGGCATTTACCATGATGAAAGGCTTAGGCGACATCCGCGCGATCTTCTCAGGGATGGATTCCTGGGCGATTTGATAAATGGAAGGCTTTCGCGTGCACCCCATAACAATCAGATCATAATTTTTTGCCTCTTCTAAAATCTCAGAAACCGCATCCGATCCATCAACTGTTTTTGCCGTAATCGTCCCGTTTTTCAACGCCAGCCGGGCCTGTTGATTCTCAATAAATGTTTCTAGGTTGAATCTCCGATTCTTTGCACCCGCCATGAAGGCACAAATGCCACCGTTTTCATTTTCAAGCAGGATGCCGGCGATTTCCAGTGCAAAGCTGCTATTGGGGCCTCCGGCAATGGGTACCAGAATGCGTTTGAAGGACTTATTTCCTGTTTCTTTTAGAATTACGAGGTTGCAAGGACAACGCTCAATGATGGGGTCTACGGTGCTTCCGAATCGAAATCCCTGGGTGCGCGGCTTTCCGTGCCATCCCATGATGAGCAGATTGATTTTCTTTTGACGGACCGTACTGAGTATGCCCCGAGCTACACTATGACAGCGGCTGATGGTTGTTGTAACCGGAAAGAAGGGTTCAAGATAGAGCATGGCTTCCACGATCGTTTCACGGCCTTCCAGCAGGTGATCATCCGAAATGTTAAGCGGGGTGATGTCGGGCATCCGGACCATGTTGACCAGTTTTACGTCGGCATTTTTTGCCCGGCAGAGTTTATGGGTAGTACGAACCATCTGTATGGCGTTTCGGGGATTTGCGACCGCCACCATCACACGGTATTCACCGGGTTCAACATGCTCCTCCTCTTCCAAGACGATGATGTCGTGCTTGGTGGGTTTGAAATGAAACTTTGAATAGCAGCGATAGATCCCGATACCGCCGACGATCCAGACAGGAACCACGATCCACGCAATCAAGCTCATGTGAACGAGCCAAACGGTCAGAACCGCCTGGCAAATGATTGCAATAATCGGCAAAGCGGGAAAAAGCGGCATGAGATAGCCGTATTTGAGTTCATCCCCCATATGCCAGCGAACCTTGATAACGCAGATGTTCACCAGAAAAAAAAGAAGTAGAAACATCATGCTGGCACTGGATGCTACATCGATTACCGGGAGAAAAATGATCACCGTCATTACCAGTGCGCTTACGGTCGCAAGAGCGGTCCACGGTGTTTTTCTCTTTTGGGAGATTTCTGCAAAAAAGGATGGAACCATTTGATCTCTTCCCAGGGCATACAAAGCCCGGGTGGCCGAGTAAAGGGTCGCATTCAAGGCCGATGTGGATGCAAAGATCACGGCCAGGGTCAGCAAAAAGTTTCCCAAGGGGAGCAGGCGTGCGACAGCCTCTCCGAATCCTCTTTCCCGGAACTGGCCGATCCACTCCCAGGGTGCACCGGTTACACCCGGTGATCCCGCCTTGACAGCGACAACAGCGGCAAACGTCACGGATACATAAGTAATCGTTACGATGAAGATACAGTATATGATCGCCTTTGGAAGGTTCTTTCTCGGCTCAATGACTTCATCTCCTGCCTGGGCGATCACTTCAAATCCTTCAAACGCCACATAGGTAAATCCCATGGTAATCAGAAGCTTCGACCACCCATGGGGCAGAAAGGGATCAAAATTCTGAAATCTTGAAGGATCTTTGATTGCAACAAAAAAACCGATGGCTCCGATGACCAGCAAAAAAATGGTTTGCCCCAGCGTCATGATTGCACCGATTTTTCCGGTTTCGGCAGCACCCCTGTAGTTTATCAAAAAGAAAAAACACGCCACCAGTACTGCCAGGACTTTTTCGGCAAGCGGGATCGAAAACGGCCACCAGGTCAGCAAGTGCAATACTTCAAGATATCGAATGACATAAATTGCAAAGGTAACGGCATAAAGACTTCCGGCCACACTGGATGCAAACCATTCCATCCACCCGGTGATAAAACTGGTTCCCTGGCCGAACCCGATGCGGGCATAGTTGTAGGCACCGCCTGCCCTTGGAACCGCTGAGCTGAGCTCCGCATAGGAAAGGGCTGTAAACATGGCAATGATGCCGTTTAGCAGGAAAGTGAGCAGGGCTCCCCCCGGACCGGCCACATAAATGGAGTTGCCGATGCCGAGGAACACCCCGGCTCCGATCATCATCCCCAGGCCCATCATGGTGATGTGAAACAGCGTCAGGTCGCGGGAAAGCTCGGACTCGACCGGTTTACCTGCCATTGCGAAAGTCTCCGATGATCTCGCGGGCTGAATTGAGGTCTTTCTCAGCAATTTTTTTAATGGTTTTTCGACTCCATAACACCAAGTAGGTCATAAAACCGATTCCGGCGGCAATGACGACGTAGCCGATAATCATATTCAGGTTCATTCGGTTACGCTCCTTTTCCCTGGGATTTATGGTAAGATGACAACAAGATGTGCAGCTTCGATGCCAATAAATAATTCTGCAATTAATATGGGAAGTTATACAGAAATCGGAAGGTTACCTGATGATGGTCTGAAGCGATTTCTTGCAGAATGCAATATTTGTACATTGCAAGTTGCAAGAAATTTTGATCAAAAAACCTCTTTGAACCCAGTTGACTCACTTTAAGGCCTTTATTTTTTTAATGTCATCTGATTTTCCCAGAATCATCAAAAGATCGCTGTCTTTTATGACAAAATCGGCCTGGGGCACCAACACAAAGTTTTCCGGAATCAGTTCTTTGACAGCGATGACATACACCTTGTATTTAGCGCGCAGGTCCAGGTCTTTAAGGCTTTTTCCAATAAAGGCCTTTGGCGGATCCACCTGCATAAGGCTATAGTCTTCCGCAAGGGGGATAAAATCCAGGATATTGGGGGTGGATAATCCCCTTGCCACGCGAACGGCCATGTCTTTTTCCGGGTAGACGATTTCCGTTGCACCCACCTTTTTAAGGATCTTGCCGTGGTCCGAATCCACCGCCTTTGCAAGAATCTTTTTGACACCGATTTCCTGCAGAAACAGACAGATCAAAATACTCGTGCTGATTTTCGTACCGGTCGAAACAATCACTGCATCCATGGTTTCAAGCCCCAAGGCGTTCAATTGCTCCTTATCGGTGGCATCCATGACGACGGCTTCACTGCAATTTGAGTTGATCGCCTGAACCCGGGTTTTGTCCGAATCAACGACAACCACCTCGTGTCCTTCTTCAAAGAGGGTCTTTGCCACATGAAGACCGAAATTACCCAGACCGATCACTGTAAATTTTTTCATGGTTTTCCCCCGTTATCCGATCATCAAATTTTCATCGGCATACTCGATTCCCTTTGTCGGCGCGGTACCGGTGATGATATAAGAAAAAGTCAATACGCCCACCCTGCCGATGAGCATCATCAGTATGATCCAAAATTTACCCAAACCGGTCAGGGTTGTTGTGGCGCCCATTGAAAGTCCGACCGTGCCGAAAGCCGAAACGGTTTCGAACAGATAAAATAAAAAGTCTCCATGATGCTGTGCACCGCCACCCGGAAGACTCACGAGAAGCAGAAAAAAGATGAGTGCGATGAACCCAAGGGACATCAGGATTAGTGACGTGCTTTTGGCAACCGTTTCTGTCGGTATGCTATTTTTGAATATATTTACCCGGTTGTTTCTTTTTATCCGGCTCCACGCAAATGCCCCGAGCAGCGCAAGTGTGGTCGTCTTGACACCGCCTCCGCATGAGCCCGGCGAGGCACCGAAAAACATTAAAAAAATCATAAAGGCCAATGTGCCGGCCCGTAATGCACTGATATCCACCGTATTAAATCCCGCCGTACGGCAGGTGATCGACTGAAATAGGGAAACAAACACCCTCTCCTTGAAGGAAATCCCCCCAAGAATCGAATCGTTTTCCAGCACTCCGAAAAGAATAGCTCCGCCGGCGATCAAAGCCGCGGTTGT
>DUZK01000266.1 GCA_013349495.1 Deltaproteobacteria bacterium | reverse complement strand
ATTTGATCCGGTTCCCGCTTGGCCAGATTGGCCTTCATTGGAAACGCCGTTACCGGAAGGTTCAGCGTTTTCTTATAGTCCATTAAATGTCCTCCAACTTTCCCGAATATAATTAAAGTTTTATTTTTTAATATGTAAACACGGATGTGTCAAGAGAATCGTGTATTTCAGAATTTGGGGTTGATGCACATGAATAAATCCATTATGTAATTAACAGAGTTATAATCGTCCGATCACTTCTAACCTATGCGCAGATTTGGAAAACGTAATACAAGAACGGGGTCAGCAATGATTGATAAAATAGTTGAATTAATCATCGAACAGTCCAAGCATACCGATGGCCAAAATGTTGCCGCACGGATACATACGGTTTTAATGGAAGTTCGCCAGGCGATCGCCAAAGTGATTGCCGAAGAGCAAAAAAAAGAACGGGAACAAAACAAGCCTGTTCCAAATACATGTGACTGAGCCGGCGCCCTGTCCCCAAAATCGACAGACATATCTATAGGGATCGATCATGACGTCTGACTGATCTTCTGAATACTTTCTTGCCAAAAGCTTAAGATTCATTTATAAATAATCCCATAGGCATAAAGCGTTACTCTCCGGCAATGATGATGTCATCGACCTCATAATCAGGAAAAAATCTTTTATACAACCCAGAAAGAGAAAGGTGATAAAATGAAAAGCATCCTGCAGACCGGGTTATTACTTGTCACCCTGACTATTTTCTGTTCGGGCTCAGCTTTTTCGGCAGAAACCAATTCCGAAGCAACACCGCAAGAGGTCCCCAAATCGTTCCAGCTGTCCCTATGGCATCCTGCCCAAATATTCAAATCCGAGACTTCCATTACAGGTTTTCGCTTGAATCTGCTTTACGGAATGAACCGGAACTTTACCGGATTGGATATAGGCATAGGTAATAAGGTAACAGAAAACATGCAAGGTTTGCAGTTCGGCCTTCTCAATTCCGTGGACGGCAATCAGTCCGGATGGCAGGATGGAATCATCAATATTGTAAAAGGCCGGTCCGTCGGATTACAGACCGGCTTGTACAACTCAGCAGATGAACTCAAAGGCGTGCAGATCGGTTTGCTGAATGTCGCCGATAAAAACGCCAAAGCGTTTCAATTCGGTCTTGTCAATCACGCCGGTAAAATTTCCGGCGTGCAGATCGGCCTGCTGTATAATTCGGCCGACTCCCTATATGGCGCGCAGATCGGTTTGCTGAATTTTATCTGGACCCGGGAACCCGTCCGATTTTTACCCATTATCAATCTGGGTTTCTAAGAACACCTTTTCTTAAATTCGGTCACATTAAACTGTACAAAGTTGGAAAAACCTTCGACGCAATCAGGATCAGCGTTCCGTTGGTCGGAATATCAAACCTATTTGACGTCACCGTTCAATAGTTTTCCGGCTGCATGGGGATTAAAACATCCACACAGACAAACTTTGCCGATTTCCCGGGCGGCTGTTTCCGGTTCCACTTCACCCGCCTTAACTTTTTCACGCATCTCCTTGATCAGATTTTCCGAAACCCGCATATGACCGCATAAGGAAAGTATCCCTTCCGTGGCGCTGTCTAAATGGGTATTACCGATCGTTCCCAGGTCGATCTGAAAGGAATCAATCCGGAGTCCCATTTCAGCAGCCATCCCCCGGATACGATCCAAGGGGCCTGTGAGGCTTACCGAAAGGCCCGTATCCATGTCCCTGGCGATTTCAACTGCCTTTCGTGCACTTTCCGAATCTTTGAAAACGATGTGCAAATTGGATCCGTCATTGATATTTTTCTTGATAGCGTCCCGCTCCGTTCGAAGCAGGGTGCCGTCCGCCGGGTTTCCGAAATTAACTGGCCCCAGCGGTTCAATCCGTTCGAGGAATTCAAGCAGCTTCGCCCCGGCACCGGCCCGGTTAATCCCTTTGCTGCTGCGCATCATCAAGACGTAATCACTCTCTATTTCGGGAATTCTGCGATGAACAGCATGGGTCATGACAGCCTCCTTCCCAATCCAAGGTTCACTTTGGCAACAGGTTCCATTGTCACCCCCCCTGCTTTTAACACATTTTGGGTACGGTCGATGGTTTCTGCCAGGCCGGCAACATTAATGGAAACCCAGAGGTGGTGTTCGGTGACAATTCGGGTGGCGTCCCTCACAATGTCCGGCACTTGTTCCGGATCGAGTTCCACCTCAAAATGACACGTCAGAATGCGTTGGTCTAATAGATGACCCATAGAGCGATCTTCATCTATGTTCAGGGTCCGGCTGCTGATATCGGGATTCCATCCTTGCTGTTGCATCTCAGCCCCCATTTGCTGAACATCCCTGAAGGTAAGACCGCCGCCGGGACGATTGAGTTCCAGACGCATGACCACCTTGTTTTTCGGAATCTTAGCGGTCACATCATTGGTCTTAACATCATAAGGACTGTCTTTAACAACATCTCTGCGATCCAGATGTTTCGACAGCAATCTTCCAAAAGATCGTTTAAATTTTGCCGTTTCATCCTGGTCCTCTTCAAACGCAGCTACCGGGCAAATATCCGGATCGATACAGACGCCGCATTCCACGCACAATTCCCGATCAACGGCGGCTTGGGCTTCTTCCGTCATATGAATGGCGCCCTGGGGGCAATACGGAAGGCACGCTTCACAGCCTGTACAGGTGTCGTTAACTTTCACAGCAGGTGCTCTCCTTTCAGGTCTAATAAATTATTTCCCGATTTATCATATTTTCCAGATTTTTCAAACGAACAAATGATCGTCCCAGGCACCTTAAATAAGAAACGCAGAATTCGGTTTTGAACTTTTTAACCCTATGGCAAGATCCGGCAAATGACCGGAGATGAGATGGTGTATGATTCTTTGGAGTAATTTCAGCGGTGGAAACCCAGGGGGGGTTAGAAGCCTGCTGCGGCAACGGATTCGGGAAGTTCAGAATGCAAATACCCTTTGTAAAACCTCAATAACCTCTGCTTGGGTATTCGGATCGATGGTACCCAGCCTTTTAATGAGTCGCGATTTGTCTATTGTTCGTATCTGGTCCAGGACTATTTGGCCTTTTTTCTTTTTAAATGTGCATGAGATTCTGGTGGGGTAATCATTTCCGGCGGTGGTCATCGGTGCGACGATTACTGTACGGATATGCCGGTTCATTTCGTCAGGCGATATAATTAAACAGGGTCTGATCTTTTTAATTTCAGACCCAATGGTGGGATCGAGATTAATCAGATAAACGTCAAAGCGGTTGACTACCACTGCCATTCTTCCTCATCCCAGGAATGCGATATATTTTCATCCGCGGCGATACGTGCATCATCACCTTTTTCCGCCATGGTTTTG
Source organism: Deltaproteobacteria bacterium (assembly GCA_013349495.1). Lineage (GTDB taxonomy): Bacteria > Desulfobacterota > Desulfobacteria > Desulfobacterales > SURF-15 > DUZK01. Next base: position 1,907 of record DUZK01000266.1, on the reverse strand, counting down.
AATGCATCATCCCAATCCTCCCGGGGATTGGAAACAGGGCGAATGATGATCTGGTTTTTCTCTACCTCGAGCTCAACATCGTCCATAATCCCGGTCTGCTCCAGGAGTGGTTTCGGAATACGTATTCCCTGGGAATTTCCGATTTTAACAACACGTGCCCTCATTGGCTGTCTCCTTGATTTAAATTGTGGGTACATTGTAATTACATCCACCTAAAAAGTCAAGGACACAGATCGTAACGCAATCCCTATTTCCGCACAAGATCCGCCAGCCGCTTCTTTTCCTCAGCACTCAATCCCAGGCTGTCGATTTCCTGCGCCAACTGATCGCTGGTGCCATGCCTGCCCGCGTAGCCGTTGAGGCGTGAAACAGCAGTGGAGTCCACAAAACCCCGGGGGTCCGGATAAATACGTGTCATCTCATTTAGCAGAGTCTGATGACGTTTCAGGGTATACTTCTGGTGGTAATCTTCGGCCATGGTAAAGGACCGGAGCGGTGCCACTTCGGTTTTGACGGCACGACCGGTTTTCTGTTCTAGGGCAGCCTTGGAAGCCAATGCCTGCACGCGCTGCTCCTCATTATGGTAAAAGATTGCATTCAGGATTATATGCAAGGTCCATGGAACCCTCCTTTGTTTTGGAATCATTGTCAGCCTGAGTTGTTACCAATCGAGTGACGCCAAGTATAAGCGAAATAACACCCAGCAATAACAACCATCTGATACTATTTTTAAAGTTTCTTTTATTCATCCCGATTATCCCCTCTTATGTTATCGCCTTGCCATAGAATTAATGGTTAGAAGTCATTTCAAAACCTCGGATCAGGTCTGAGAGCAAGGCGCAAGCCGATGAAAAAGCGCAGCATACACGGAGTATGTGAGCATTTTGAAGAGGCTATCAACGCAGCTATCAGGCCTCAGACGGGGTTTTGAAATGACTTCTAAACTGATTTTCCATTTGATACAGATATATAGTAAGCACGATTCGGGCGGGATTTGTAAAGAATATGTAAAGATTATGGTGTCACTCAGATTGAAGAAAGATATTGACTACCTGCCCCTACTGTCTTACACTAAAGTAAGGCAAAAATCTAAATGTAAGGAGAATGGTTCCGATGACATTAGCAACGCTCACTAGTAAGGGGCAGGTGACTATCCCAAAGGTCATCCGGGAATCGCTGCGGTTACATGCAGGCGACAAAATCGAATTCGTCATCACAGAAAGCAAAGAAGCGCTTCTTCGACCGATAACAAGGAAAGTCGATGAGGTATTCGGCAGGCTTCACAAAACCGGGAGAAAACCGATTACTGTAAAAAAAATGAACACTGGTATAAAGCAGAAGATGCAAGAGCGTTATAGATGAAGGCCATCGATACAAATGTGCTGATTCGCTTTCTTGTCAAGGATGATGACCAACAGACTGAAATCGTTTACAGGCTGTTTAAAAAAGCGGAATCCTCAAAGGAAGTGTTGTTCGTACCTATAGTGGTTGTACTAGAAACTGTTTGGGTGTTGGAATCTGTTTATAACATTTCAAGGCAGGAAATATTGGATTCCATTAATGAGCTTTTGTTAATTCCCATATTGGAGTTTGAAGCACAATCAGCAATTTTAAGCTTTGTTTCTTCCGCAAAAAAAACCAAAATCGATCTTTCTGAAATCTTGATCGCGCATTCAGCGCTTTCTGCCGGCTGTGAATGTTTACTTACTTTTGATAAACAGGCCTCAGGTTTTAGACTTATTGAACTCCTCAAATAGTTGTTTCCTGACATACCGAACACTTGACGCGGGACATTCTTTTAAAATTATACTATTTATCTTTCAAGTGAATAATTGCCTTTTTTGCGATAGATTCTCCCCTCTCCACAGTGGTTCCGTACCGGTGCTGAAAAGAAGGTGAGCATGATT
>DUZK01000265.1 GCA_013349495.1 Deltaproteobacteria bacterium | reverse complement strand
GCAGCCATCTGAACCACTTTCTTCGCACACCCGTCCATCACGTTCATGCTGATGAAATATCCACCGTTTGGACGACTCCATTCAGCGAGGTTTTTATTTCCAAGCGCTTCAGCCAACGCGTTATGAACGGCATCGAACTTCGGTTTTATTATGGCCGCATGTTTTTTCATGTGGCTTTGGATACCGGCCATGTTTTTGAGGAAGCGGACATGCCGGAGCTGATTGATCTTATCCGGCCCGATGGTCTGAAAGGACATCAGCTCCCGGGTATGTTCCATGTTCTTAACGCTTCCGGCCATCACCGCAATACCGGCTCCGGCAATACTGATTTTTGAGGTGGAACCGAAAATGAAGGCCCTCTCCGTATTCCCGACCTGCTTGCAGGCATCCAGAACGTTTTTCAAGGTGTCGGGTGCATCCGTCAGATGATGGGCGGTATAGGCATTGTCCCAAAATATTCGAAAATCTTCGGCCTTGGTATTCATGCTTGCGAGCCGGTCCACTACCTCATCCGAAAAGGTAATACCTGTGGGATTGCTGTATTTCGGTGTACACCAGATGCCCTTGATAGCGTCATCTCCGGATACCAGCTCCTCCACCCGATCCATGTCCGGTCCGTTGCCGTCCATTTCAACCGGAACCATATCGATGTTCAAATATTCACAGATAGAAAAGTGCCGGTCATAACCGGGGCTCGGACAAACAAATTTTAACTTCGGTAGTTTTCTCCAGGGAACTTCGCTGTCCACCGTGCCATGGAGAATGGCCCGGACAATCTCATCATGCATCAATGCCAGACTGGAGTTTCCGCCGATAACGATCTCTTCGGGATCGACTTCGAGAAATTCGGCAAACAGCCTTTTGGCTTCCGGAAGACCGTCGAGCCCTCCGTAGTTTCGACAATCGATGCCATCAGCCGATTTATAATTCTCTCCATTGATGCATTCGAGCATTTCGGAAGCAAGGTCCAATTGCTCGGGGCAGGGCTTGCCCCTTGTTATATCGAGGTTCAAATTTTTTGCTTTAAATTCCTGATACTGATTCTGCAGATCTCTTTTGTGCGCCTCCAGTTTACTTACACTGAATTTGGTAAAATCCGTCATTTCTGTTTCTCCTGTTTTGATACTGCAACCGATTCGGCCAGCAGACATAAGATTTCATACATCATTGTGGCACCCACCAGTGCGGTATTACCGCGCGGGTCATACGGGGGCGCCACCTCCACCACATCTGCCCCGATTAAATTCGATCCGCGAAGGCCCCTTAACAGGGCCTGGGCATCGATGGTGGTCAGGCCTCCCACTTCCGGAGTTCCGGTACCCGGGGCATACACCGGGTCCAGGCCGTCAATATCAAAAGAAATATAGGCAGGTCCTTTTCCTACCACCCTTCGCGTTTCGGCGATCACCGCCTGCACCCCGAGCCTTAAGAATTCTTCGATAAAAATGACACGCATGCCGTTGTCATGCGAGTAATCCCAACCCTCGGATGTGTTTTGAGTTCCCCGGATACCGATCTGCACCGTGCGTTTAGGGTCCAGCAAACCTTCCTCAACCGCCCGGCGAAACGGTGTCCCGTGGGTGAACTTAGAGCCCATAGACCCATCCCATGTATCGGTATGCGCGTCAATATGAATCAATCCGACGGGCCCTTTTGACGCATGCGTACGGAGAATAGGGAGGGTAATGGAATGATCGCCGCCTGCGGCCAGGGCGACGACGCCGGCCGAGTGGACGCGGCTGAAGAATTGAGTGATGTCCTGATGAGCAGCCTCCGGATCGTATACGTTTTCGAAAGGGACGTCGCCGGCATCACCAATCCGGCACAGGGAATAGGGATTTACCCGCGTCACATGGTGAATCGACCGCATCATGGTGGATGCGTTACGAATTTCACGCGGGCCGTGACGGGCGCCGGGCCGATTTGACACCGCACCATCATAGGGGACACCGATCATCGCAATGTCAAACTCGGATGGGCGGGTGATCAGCGGGGTTCTCATAAAGGTTGGAATGCCCATGTACTTAGGGGCTTTCATGGTTTCAGAGGGATCTCTTTTGATGGAATCTTTTTCTTGCATTGTTCACCTACGCTGTTCTCATTCTCGGTATCCTTGAAAAAGCCACTCATAGACGAAATTTTACCTTCTTTCAACTCCAGAATCGTCACCCCTTTGTTTTCACAGGGAACATTTTTCACAAGAATGCTCTGTATTTCATTTGATCGTAAAATCGAAATAAGTTTCCGGAAATGGTTCGTTTCGAAATGTGTAATGCCACCATTCTTTTATGTAATTTCTGAAGCCGTATTTTTCCATGACGGCTTTCAGCATGAACCGGTTTTGGCGTTGTGGTCGACCGATCCTGTCACTGGCCGTCCATGAAAGTGGGTGAAAGCAATCGAATCCGGTCCCCATATCGATACTATTATCTTTAAATCTCTTCTCCACAGGCTTGTGGCACTCACACAATTCCATTCCCTTTACATAAGGCTCCTGAAGCTTTAGAGGAAGCGGCACAAGGGTCAGATCCACGGCACTGCCCCTGCTGTGCGCCGATTTTTTTGCAATATATCCTTTTTGAAAAAGTTCTGATTTGTAAATGGTGGGATAAAATTCTTTTTTCATCTTGATATCATTTGCATCTTTTGCCCATCTTATAAAATGGTTGACTGCCTGCTGCGGTCGGTATCCGTCGTAGATCTTCAGCGACAGGGAGAATCTTAACAGTTCGGCTTGAACCTTTTTTAATGCCAGGGCTGCGTTACGGGTGAGCAGGCATTTCGGTGCTGAATATCCCGCGATAGGTCTTCCCACAAAATTGTGCGAAGAATAATATCGAATATCCAGCACAATGGAAGGGATGACATCTTTGACATCCACAAAACCTTTCGGCATTTCCGCCCGGCAAGGGGTGATGAGGCATAAAAACAAGAGGGTGATGAGAAGCGTTTTTAATTGCCGCAAGCTTTTGATTATACGGACACCCGTCGGTTTTTGTGAATGACTGTTTCGCCTAACGGCATTTCCCGAGACATCTAGATCAAAATCATAGGCATATCCGTTTTTGACCGGGACTTTTCTTCCGCTCATTTACCCACTTTCCCCGGCGGCATTCAACGGTTTGATCATCCGCAATGCGCGCACTTTTCGATTGGGGAAATGACAGAATGCTTCCCCCTTTTGAACAAAGCCGACACTTTCGTAAAACCCGCTGTTGTACTTGGGAATTATCGTATCTACGATAAGTTCTTGTGCTTCCGGCCAGTGGGCGACAATCCATTCATCCATAAACTGAATGCAATATTTTCCGATGCCCCTCTTAAGTTGTGTCAACTTGACAAACAGTAGAGGAAGTTCCGCTGAGCGAATGTTCAATTGTTTGAAGGTAAAAAAAGCCATCCGCTCGTCTTCTTCCGTTACGATAAAAAAGGGTTGTTTCCCGGCCATCTGAACATAATCGTCGGGCATGAAAGCGTTTACGCATTCGGCAATGATTTCGGGTTCCAGTTCGTCTCGAAACTTCACGATATACGCTTCCGCACGGGTTTTGAAACAAAACTCGGCATCTTCCGGTTCAAAGGGACGGGTGATCATGAGTATATTCCTCGATCTATCCGACCAATTTTCCGTCTCTTATTAGGATTTCACCATCAAGAGACACGGTGGGATTGGGTATGATCACATCATAATGTGTTGAAGCCTTGGTGGAGCCACCGAGGTTGGAGCTGGTTCCGATTCCGATATGAATGGTACCCAATACCCCCTCGTCGTTCAGCATGACACCGGTAAGTTCCGTGCAGAGAGGATTCAAACCGATGGCGAACTGGGCGATGTTGTAGACAAACTTGTCGTTTTGGGCGGCCATCAAATTGCTGATGACTTGAGCTTGGGCGCCACCGTCAATTTCATAAACGAAACCGTCTTTGACTTTGAAGGTTACCGGATTTGTGAGAACCCCGATATCATAATAGGGTATGCTGCCATCGGAGACGATGACGCCGTTTGTCGTTCCCTCAACCGGGGAGATATTCGCCTCAATATTCGGTACCGCAGTGAAGCCCGGAGAATCGACGATGCAGCAATGGGAGTTTCCATCTCTTCCCTCAACGCTGAATGTGAGGTCCATTCCGAGTTGAGTCGTTACCCGGATTGTTTTGGCGTCGGTTAAGCGCTTTGCGGCGCTGTCACATACGGGTTTTTCTTTCCTGAAATCTGCAAAAAGACCGCCGCTCATCATTTGTTCTTCCGTAAAGGCGGTCATCGACATGACACGGGCGCCCCCTTCGGTTATGGCGATTCGGGAAGCATCCGTGTGGGCTAGAGATTTTGAAACCGGCATGATCACGCAATCTGCTGCTTTCATGGCCGCGGCAACCGGAATCGGAGGTTCCGTCCCGTCGATATAGGTGGGAGATATGACCATAATTATTGCCTCGGCATCCATCTCGAATATTGCAGATGCAATGGTCTCGGCGATATGGACTTTAAGAAAATCGGTAACGATCAGCACCGTTTCTCCGGGTTTTACGGATGCACACTGCTCCGCGAGAATCCGTGCGCCTTTGGCCATTAATATCTGTTTCATTGGTACTCCTGAGTCTCGTGGTATTTGTATTCAAGCTCGATGTCGGCATGTTTGAACATTTCCTCCGACTCTTTTGCCTGGTGGTATCGACGCTCACATACCACTCGTGTGATTCCGCAGTTGATCAACAGCATGGCACACGTTCGGCACGGCGTCATGCGGCAATAAAGCGTGGCACCCTCAATGGATACCCCGAGCTTGGCAGCCTGGCATATGGCGTTTTGTTCAGCATGAACGGTACGGACACAATGCTCGGAGATATCCCCATTTTCATGGGTTACTTTTTTAATCTGATGCCCCGCATCATCGCAGTGGGTGAAACCCATGGGTGAGCCGACATATCCGGTCACAAGGATTTGCTTGTTCCTTGCGATCACGCAACCGCTTCTTCCACGATCGCATGTCGCCCTTTTGGAAACAGCATGGGCCACTTCCATGAAATAATCATCCCAGGTCGGGCGTTGATATTTTTCTGCGCCGGTATCTTCAGCAGCCATGGTGTTGCTCCTCAAATGTATGTGTTAACAAACCAACCCGGACAAGCCGGTTGGAGCGAAGCGTTTCTATAAATCCCTATTTATCGGGGAAATCCCAAATCCCAAATATCAAATCCCAAAAAAATCACAATGACCGAAATTCAAAATCCCAAACATGCTCATGACATTGAAAAAACGAACATATCAAAACTG
>DUZK01000264.1 GCA_013349495.1 Deltaproteobacteria bacterium | reverse complement strand
TGGTCCCAGCGGGGATCGAACCCGCGTTACCGGCGTGAGAGGCCGACGTCCTAGGCCACTAGACGATGGGACCACATAAGAAAGCCTGCAATGATTATAAAAACCGGCGGGATTTGTCAAGGACAATAAACGGGTTCAGGGTTCAGAGTTGAGAGTTCGGGATTTTTTGCCTTTGCGGAAGCCGATGGAGAAATAGACAATCGGGCCGATAAACGGAATCAGCGTAATAAACCCCCACAATGCTTTTTTTTCGATGCCGCCGAAATCCTTCCGCGCGATATCGATAATGGCCCAGCAGGTGGCCAGAAAAAAAACGACGCCGGTTCCGATGATGACCGCTGCTTTGCTCAAACCGATTCCTTCAGCAATTCCGAAATCTTGAAAATGGCATTCACGTAATAATCGCTGCGGTTGTAGTACCAGATCACTTTATGCTTGGCTTTTTTGTCGATATCCGGCCGCCACCCACTGCATTTTAAATAATTGGCCACACTGGCAATGGCATCTGCATGGGTAAAGAGGTCCACGCGGCCGTCCGTGTTTCCGTCCTTGGCATATGCCATAATGCTGCTGGGCAGGAATTGTGCGATTCCCAGAGCGCCGGCATAAGATCCCCGAACCTGGACCGGATCGATTTTTTCGCGATGCGTATATTTCAAAAATGCGGTCAGCTCTGCGTAAGCCCATTTGGTTTTCCGATCGACCCATCGATCGTATCGGTTTCGTTTGACGTTGTGAGATTTCGAAACTTTCTCCCAGAAGAATTCCTTCACCTCCGGATCCGACAATGCGGCTATAGTCGAAAGAACATTCAGCACGGAGCTTCTTCCGATTCCGGTTCCGAGCCGTGTTTCAACCAGGATAATGGCGGTAATCACCTCTTTGTCCACTCCATAGCGGCGCTCGGCATCGAGGAGCTCTGTTTTATACTGGTCCATATATTGCCTGGCCTTGCGGATGGATTTCCGGGAAGTAAATTGATCATAATTCAGTTTTGCTTCGGTGTGCCTGAAAAAAAGAGACACGCCTCTTACATCAAAGGAAACCCGTGCGTGATTATAGAGATCTTTTATATTATTTTGATCAAAGCCGTCTGCTACCAGCTGCTCCTGAAGCATCTTGAAATAATTGTCTTCATCAGCCCGGATCATTTGGGTAAAACCGAATATGGTGATTAAAACGGGCAGAATCAGGAGGTATGATGTCGCTTTCCACTTAATATTTATCACCGCTCACTCCCCTCCGGCGTTTCTCTGGGTTATTTGAATGGAATTTTAGGGGTGTATTTGGAAAGACATACCACAGGCAAACATGGAGAATCCAGTTTTTTTTCGATCTTAAGGAAAGGTCACATTTCTTGATTATGGATATCCAAAATGTTAGATAGTGCCCATCCCCAAATGGCCATTTGTGGATGGGCACTTGATAATTGGTGAATGAACGTGAAAGAAGAAGGGACTTGCATTTGAAATCATCAAAAACCGTCTTCACCTGTCAGAATTGCGGCTATCAGACCCCGAAGTGGATGGGAAAATGCCCGGATTGCAATTCTTGGCACACATTCCTTGAAGAAACCCTTGCCGCCCGGCCGGCAGGTGGAACTGCGCGAAGCATCAGCAGTTCGCAAAGTCAACCGATTCCCATCGACTCCATTGATATCGAACAGGAAACGAGGCTGCTTACCGAAATTCGGGAACTCGACAGGGTTTTGGGCGGCGGCCTGGTTTCGGGTACGCTGGTTTTGGTCGGCGGCGATCCGGGCATCGGAAAATCGACCCTGATGCTCCAGGCGCTTCACGCCATCTCAATGAAGGGGCTCAAAGTTCTTTATGTTTCCGGCGAGGAATCGGTTCGGCAGCTGAGGCTCCGAAGCAAACGGCTCGACACCATTTCTTCTGATCTTCTGGTGGTATCGGAAATCAATCTGGAGGCGATCCTTGCTATGGTCGACAAGGTTAAGCCCCAGGTGCTGGTGGTCGATTCGATCCAGACCACGTACAGCAGCGATCTGAGTTCCGCTCCCGGCAGTGTCAGTCAAGTGCGCGAATCAGCCACCCGGCTGATGCTCATGGCGAAAAAAACCGGGGTGCCCACCTTCTTGGTGGGGCACGTCACCAAAGACGGCGCCATCGCAGGTCCAAGACTCCTGGAGCACATGGTGGACACGGTACTCTATTTTGAAGGCGACCGGAACCATGTGTTCCGCATACTGAGGGCTGTAAAAAACCGGTTCGGGTCAACCAATGAGATCGGGGTATTTGAAATGAAAGAAAAAGGGTTGGAGGAAGTTGCCAATCCATCTGCCGTATTTCTTTCGGAAAGACCTGAAAAAGCTCCCGGCTCCGTGGTCACCGCCAGTATGGAAGGAACGCGGCCGATTTTAGTCGAATTGCAGGCGCTTGCCAGCAGCACCAGCTTCGGCACGCCCCGCAGAACCATACTGGGTCTGGATCAAAACCGAGTGGCGCTTCTGGTGGCTGTAATGGAAAAGAAACTGGGCATGCACCTGATGGGGCACGATCTCTTCATGAATGTGGCCGGAAGAGTGAAGGTGGACGAACCGGCCGTGGACATGGGAATTGTTTCGGCAATTGCATCCAGCTTTCTGGATCGGCCGATACAGGACGGAACGGTCGTTCTTGGAGAAGTGGGACTCACGGGCGAAGTCCGGGCCATCGGTCAGGTGGATACCCGGATTTCGGAAATAAAAAAAATGGGATTCAACCGGTGCCTGATCCCGGAAAGCAATCTGAAGCGTGCAAAAAAAGAGAAGGGTATGGAGCTCATCGGGATCAAAGCCGTATCGGATGCTGTTGAGATATTGTTTTAAATGGGACGCAGATTAACGCAGATACACGCAGATATAAGGTCACGCCTTCGGAATATACAGGATTTAGCAACAATCCCGGAGGGTTGAGAGCTTTTTCCGATCGGTCGTCTCCCCGATCGGGAAAAAATAAACTTTCTCTGTGCCCTTTGTGTCTCCGTGGTTAATTCGCTGTTAGGCAGTGGAAACAATTTAATGCATTCAATAATAAAACTCATTTTTAATCTCAGACCGACTGAGTTCTGATGCATTCTTGAGTATTGAAAATCTTTCAATTATAATATGAAAAAAAAGAAAAACCGGTGGGAAGACCACTATACCCGGCAGGCCAGAAAGGAAAGATATCCGGCCAGATCCGTGTACAAACTGAAAGAGATCCAGCAGAAACACGGACTCATCAAAGCCGGCGATAGGGTGCTGGATCTGGGCTGCGCACCGGGGTCCTGGCTTCTCTTTGCCGCAGACCTGACCGGAAAAACCGGACAGGTAGTAGGGGTAGATCAAAATCCCGTAACCGCGCCCATGCCGTCACATGTGCGGGTGTGTACGGGGGATGTCCTGTCCCCGGAAAACGGTCTGATTGAAGCCGTTGGCAAGGATTTCAACGTGGTACTGAGTGACATGGCTCCGGCAACCACCGGAATCAAGGATGTGGATGCAGCCCGATCGTTTAATTTATGCGAGGCTGCGCTGAACATCTCACAGGCGTGTTTAAAGCAACGCGGATCGTTTGTATGCAAGATCTTTCAGGGAGAGGATTTCAACACCTTCCTGGACCGGATCAAACAATTGTTTCAAAAATATAAAATCTATAAACCCCAGAGCAGCCGTAAGGCCAGTAGGGAAATATACATTATCGGAATGGGTAAGAGATAGGAGGCATTATGTCAGGACACAGCAAATGGTCCAGTATCAAACACAAGAAGGGCTCTACCGATGCCAAGCGCGGTAAGATTTTCAGTAAATTGATCAAAGAAATCACGGTTGCTGCCAGAATGGGCGGCAGTGGAGATCCAACGGCAAACCCCAGGCTTCGGACGGCCATTGCAGCAGCCAAAGCTGAAAATATGCCCAAGGACAACATCGAGCGGGCCATTAAACGGGGCACCGGGGAGCTGGAGGGCGTCAACTATGAAGAATCCGTCTATGAGGGATACGGTCCCGGGGGTGCTGCAGTGCTTGTGGAATCGCTTACCGACAACAAAAACCGGGCCGTGGCCGATATCCGTCATATTTTCGGTAAAAACGGCGGCAGTCTCGGAGAAAACGGTTGTGTAGCATGGATGTTCGATAAAAAGGGCTACATGAACGTCGACAAGAAAGACGTGGAAGAGGACGCGCTCATGGAAATAGCGCTGGAGGCAGGCGCGGAAGATATTCGCGAGGACAACGGTATCTTTGAGGTGATCACGGATCCGGGCGATTTTGAGGCGGTCAGAGACGCACTTAATAATGGGTCCGTTAAATATTCGGCTGCGGAAGTCACCATGCTCCCCCAGTCCATCACGGCGCTTCAGGGCAAGGATGCAGAGTTGATGATCCGGTTGATGGAGGGCCTGGATGACTGCGAGGATGTCCAGAAAGTCTATACCAACGCAGATATACCTGAGGAGCTGGTCGACAATATGTAAGGGTTCTGAGTTCTGAGTTCTGAGTTCTGAGTTCTGGGTTCTGAGTTCTGAGTTCTGGGTTCTGAGTTTTGAGTTTAATTATTGATCCATTTTTATGACATCGGTTCCGTCCGGAATTTCAAACCGGAAAACATCATCCCCAAGATTTCGGTCATACGAATAATCGGTCAGTTCAATCCGCGTTTCATCATCGTACGGGTTGTACGTGATCACTTCCATGACTTCGAACGTATCCGGGGAAACCACCAGAAAGACCCGGGACAGATCCTGGGTCTGATTGTTGGGGACAAGTTTCAGGCGATAGGATTTTTCCCCTTCCTTATTTTCCAGTGTGATGGAAAAATTTTTCCGGACACTTTTGATGTCGGATAAGAATCCGGCGCCTTTACCCTCGCCGAAAAAGGACGGGGCTCTGCCCACCAGGACCTGGTTGTCCTCCGGCCGGTAAACCCAGAGGTGGGTTCCGTCGGAAACGATGATCTGCTTATCCGGTTTTTCATAGTCCCATCTCATCATACCCGGCCGTTTAACCTGCAGCTTTCCCGAAGCGGTTTCCTGAATCTCCATGGCTTTGAGTGTGGCGGTTTGAAAAAACCGGACCGAAAAATCGTTGATGTCGTATCGCTGCTCGACTTGGGTAAGGATTGCATCGAGAGACAAAGAAGATGAGGCGGAAGGCGACACGACAGACAGCATCCCCCAGGCAAAAATCATGAGGTAAAGTATTCGAAGAGTTGTCACACGTTTCATTTATATACTCCGATCATAACAAGTTAAATTGGACGCAGATATACACAGATAATTCGTATCGATACTCGATACT
>DUZK01000263.1 GCA_013349495.1 Deltaproteobacteria bacterium | reverse complement strand
TTCGCAGAGGGAAAAAGGATAGAGGTGGTTTTTAATATCGAGAGTCCGGCGCCCATTGTCTATCCCACGGAGATATTCAAGTGCAATTACGAGAGCTCCGTAATGCTTCTGTATCAAACGCACCCTAAAATCCTTCCTAGCTTTCAATATGAGAGCTTGGATATTGCGGTCCTGTTAACCTTGGAGTTGAATCGGAAACTCAGGGTGGGGCTTCCCTGTCAAATCGCTAAATTCATTAACAATTATCAGGTGTCAGAACGAATCAAAGAGGATTTTTTTCTCGTAGAATATTCGCCGCCCATGCGAAAAATCAACTTAAGGTCAACTTTCCGGCTTCGAACCAGCTATCGTTATGTTGTCGGGGGGAACTTCAATATAAAAGACTCTCTTTTTGTTTCGGAAAAGGATTTCATGGTACAGGACATCTCTGTAACGGGCATCGGGATCCTTGTTCCCAAAACAATCGGAAAGAAGAATAATCCGCTTTTGAACTTAGAAATAGGCCAAGAATTTAAAATTCAATTGAGACTCAAAGATGTGAAATCTCCGGATAGTGAATTTAAAATTTCCACAATCGTTACGATCGCAAGGAAAATGATGTCCTACAATGAAAAGTGTGGATTTGTCGGGGCAAGATTCATAGAGTTAGAGGCCCTTGAGCAGGAAAGGTTGTTTCAATTTATCCATGATGCACAAATACATGAAATTAGGAGTATCAAACAAATATAATTCTGATTTGGAATACAACCCTCTATAGCAACGCCAATCCTGCCACTCCATCAGCCAGCCATTAGGTTTAACGATCCGAGTGCTTTGACATGTACGCTCTATATTGGGTTCTACGCTTTGTGCCTGTGAATTGATCGACCGTAGTGATTTAATAGTATAGGAATTTCCTTTTTTTTAGGACGCTGATGAACGCAGATTTTTTAGATTTTTAAAAAAACTTTATTATCTGCATATATCTGAGCAAATCTGCGTGCTATTTAACTTGATATTATGACGGAATCAACAAGCCATTCAAAACCTCTGGTTACTCTGAAAGATATTACCCTGAGACTCGGCAGCAGTTTGTATCTGCCCCATACTTCATGGGAAATTAAAACAAATCAGCATTGGGCAGTATTGGGGCCGAATGGATCAGGAAAATCATCTCTGGTTGGGGCGATTGCAGGGATCGTACCGGTGGCCAGAGGGAAATTAACCTATCATTTCATAGAAGAACCGATTACAGCCATCGGATATGTCTCTTTCGGGCTTCAACAGCGCATTCTTGCCCGTGATATTGAAAAAGATGAGGCGCGCTTTTTCTCAGGTGATATTGACTCTTTAGAGACCGTTGAACAGCTATTATCAGAAGATACTATCGGGAATGAGGCCATATCCGATCGTATAGACAGGGTATTGCATTTAATGGGGATACCTCATCTACTTAATCGTGAAATCCGCTATTTGTCCACGGGTGAAATGAGGAAGTTATTGATTGCCCGGGCATTGATGAAAGATCCTAAGATATTGATATTGGATGAACCGTTTGACGGATTGGATCAACACTCAAGAAATAAAATTAAGAACTCCATAATCGATTTGATTGGTCACGGGTTTCAAATCGTGCTGGTTACGCATCGAATGGATGAATTGATACCCCATATTTCTCATGTGCTGTGTTTAAAAGAGGGAAAAATCATCATGCAGGGTTCACGGGATAAGGTATTCGAAAGCGTTAAATTTGATCGCTTGTACGATAATGGAAATTCTATTCCGGAAGCCTTATCACTCCTCACTGAACCGTTTAATATCTCAAGGAATATGGGAAATCAGGTTTTGATCGAGATGAAGGGCGCCAGCGTTAAATACGGCGAAAAAACGATAATCAACAACTTAGACTGGACTGTGCGGCATAATGAAAACTGGGCGGTAGCGGGGCCTAATGGTGCTGGTAAATCGACGCTGCTGAAACTGATCGTTGGGGATAATCAACAGGTCTATTCCAATAAAGTGAGAATATTCGGGAAAATCCGTGGATCAGGGGAAAGCATCTGGGAAATAAAGAATAAAATCGGTTACATATCCTCTGAGTTTCAATTTGGCTACCGAAAGCGGATTAATGCTGTTGAAGTTGTGCTGTCTGGGTTTTTCGACTCCATCGGACTATACCGGACCGCCTCGGCTTCTCAGATCGACACGGCCCGAGAATGGTTGAATACGTTGGGCATTACCCATTTAAAAAATCGCCGATTCGACAGCCTGTCGGACGGAGAAAAACGATTGGTATTAATTGCTAGGGTTTTGGTGAAATCACCATTGCTGGTCATATTGGATGAACCCTGCCAGGGTTTGGATCCGGCAAATCGAAAAATGGTTCTCGATCTGGTCGACTTTGTTGGGCATTCCGGCATGTCGAATCTGCTCTTTGTCACCCACCATGCAAATGAAATTCCGTCCTGCATAACCCACATGCTGGAATTTAAGAAGCAACCGTCAAAGGATTCAGAATACCGGGCGATTATATATCCACGCAATCGATAGGCCAAGCCGATTGGAGTGTGACCTCTAAACATATTTCGTGGGATCCTCTACACCGGCTTCTCGGAACCCTTTCTTCCGCAATATGCAACTGTCACAATAGCCGCATGAAAAACCTTCGGGAGACGGATCATAACAACTGAGGGTGAGAGCGTAATCCACTCCCAATTCCATCCCCCTGCTTATGATTTGGGCTTTGGTCATGTTGATCAATGGGGTGCGGATCTTAAGATTCATCATTC
Organism: Deltaproteobacteria bacterium; assembly: GCA_013349495.1. Taxonomy (GTDB): domain Bacteria; phylum Desulfobacterota; class Desulfobacteria; order Desulfobacterales; family SURF-15; genus DUZK01. The sequence goes on along the minus strand of DUZK01000263.1, from coordinate 2,571 downwards.
CTTCGACAGCAGCTTTGGTTGCAAGATTGGCCATACGCTCAAACGCTTCTATGTATTCGGGCCTGCAGTCCGGGTAGCCGCTGTAATCCAGCGCGTTAACGCCGATGAATATATCCGATGCGTTGAGTGTCTCCGCCCATGCTAGTGCCAGGGACAGGAAAATTGTATTTCGTGCCGGAACATATGTGACCGGAATTTCGTCGGCTGTAATATTTCCGTCAAGAGATTTGGGAACCGCTATATCGCCGGTCAGTGCGGATGCTCCGAATTGCGTAAGATCCAATTCCAAAACCAGATGTTTCGATACTCCCATGAGTTCGACAATCTGTTTTGCGGCCCGGAGTTCAAATGAATGGCGTTGCCCGTAAGAAAAACTCAAGCTGTAGATCTCAAAACCCTGCTGTTTTGCTATGGCCAACACAGTGGTGGAATCCAATCCGCCGCTGGTGAGCACAATCGCTTTTTTCATATCAGCCATATGGTTTAATCCCATTTGAAATTCACAATTCACAATTCAAAATTACTCTGAGTTCCATGCCCAATACCCGTTCGCTATGCCCTTTGCTCTCTGCGCTATGCTCCCGGCCTCCTACACCCCGCGTGAAATGTCAGGCCAAATGATCCGGTGCAATTGGAGGTGAAACCGTACGTTGAGATGATCCTTCAATATCCAACCGGCTAGAATGTCGGGTTTCAAAAGGTCATACACCGGTGAAAAAAGGATATGACCCGGTTCTATTGTTTTGCATCTGGATAAAACCATATCTTTTGCAAACATGTAATCTTCACGGCTTCCGATGACAAATTTCAACTGATCCCTCTTTGTCAGCTTTTCGATATTGTGATAATCGTTATTTAGGGACTCTCCGCTCGACGGGCACTTGATATCCAAAACCTTCATGCATGTGTTGCTGACCCGATCGATATCCAATGTGCCGTTTGTCTCCATCATCACTTCATAATTCTTTTTGAGTAGCGCATCGATTAACTTCGGTGTTTCTTCCTGGATAAGCGGTTCGCCGCCGGTAAGTTCAACCAGGGTGCAATGGTAGGTTGATACCTGATCGATGATTTTTTCGATCGTCATCTCATCGCCTTCTTCATAAGCGTACTCCGTATCGCAGTAGATACATCGCAAGTTGCAGCCGGTTAACCGGACAAATACACACGGTCTCCCTGAATTTAAGGATTCTCCCTGAATGCTGTAAAATATTTCGTTAACAATGAGAGTCATCATCCAAGTCGCAGAGGGTTATATCCGGGTCCCGGCCCCATCTTCTCGGCAACGATGATTTGATAGGTACGGAAAAACGGAGGAAGAACACTGAACAGTACCCGGGTGCATAAACCTTTTATGGACACCGGGAAATAATAATGTCTAAAGTATCTTTTGATCAACCTGAAGTTTATCATGACAAGAAATCTTCTGATTTCAATGGGAGCGTATTCTCTTATGTGCCCCATATGTCCGGTGGATCGGAGTTTTTCGAACTCGAAAATAGGATCATTGAAACTTTTTCCGGAAAGAAAACGAACAACCCGCTGAATAGCATAAATATTGGGCGTCGTTAAGAGTAAGGTTCCTCCGGTGGTCATGATTCGGTTGACCTCAGAAAGTGCAAACAGGGGATCCCTGTGGAGATGCTCGAACACTTCGCTGAATATGACGAACTCAAATGCCTCATTGCCAAAGGGCAGGGGAGACCTTTCGATATCCCACCCGATGACATCAAGAGCGAATCGCTCTGCAAGATGCCTGCATCGATCGGGGTTGAGGTCTACCCCCTGCACAGGATAGCCTAAGGTTTTCAAAAGGATGGCGAAGTGGGGGGGATAACAGCCCATATCCAGAACCGGCCCTTTTTTGTAATACCGGCTTACGAGTTGCGCATTGTGTTTATACCGCTTCCCGTGTCTTTGGAAGTATGGGTAGAAAGAGGCGTGGGATTCTTTTATCGTTTTTTCTAAACTTGAATATGCGGTATCAATTTCTTTGAGAGATGTCCGGTCGGTAATATTCATGAGTGCTATTCACAAGGCCGGCAACCGTCTTGCGGTCAGGAATATATTTTCCCAATACGGGGTGTTAATGTTTGAAACCATAACGCCTTTGCTGACCGATGCATGTGCAAATTCACCATGACCTAAATAGATCCCTATATGCATCTTTTTAGATTCCGGCAGAAAAAAAACCAAATCCCCGGTGTTGAGACTCCTGATATCGATACGCTTTCCCAGCTTTAACTGTTGCTCCGTGGTCCGCGGAATCTGAATGTCAAAGACGTCATGATAGATGATCATGGCAAAGGCGGAACAGTCGATCCCTTTTCGGCTCATACCGCCTAACCGGTAAGGGGTTCCGTGCCAGCGGTCGATTTCAACCCGGAGTTGATCAAGATTATATTGCGTAGATTCATCTGACGGGGTTGTTTGAAGGCCCGGCAGATATGAACAGCCTGTAACAATCAGCGCAATGACGATCAAAGCCGATTTGAAATGCCGAGACCATTTATTCAATGGAATGATTTTCATCGATTTGTGATTATCCAGAACCAGGTACTTGCCGCGATA
>DUZK01000262.1 GCA_013349495.1 Deltaproteobacteria bacterium | reverse complement strand
AGAAGATGCTTGACCTCGACGCCGCAGTCGTACCGCAGCCCTTCCTTTTCAAGTTTTGCATTGATCTCGTTTCGAAAAGCAGTGTCTTCCTTCATTAGATGATCGATATGCTTCACGCTGCCGTAGCAGCAGTTGCATAGGCTGGTGATATTCAGATTACTTCTTTCGGCCAGTGATAAATTTCGGGCGGACAGGAGTGCATGCGCTTTGAAATTGACATTTTTTAAAGGATATCCGCAGCAATTGAATTCTTTGGTATCGACCAGATCCACCCCGAGTTTCCCTAATACCGCATCTGTCGACAATTCGTACTGTTTAAGGGAGGCCGTTGTCACGCAACACCGTAATAATGCATATTCCATAACCATTTTCCCGTCTATGGGTTTTTGGATTCCTGTAATATCTCACTAATCGGAAAAGACCTTATCAAGACAGTTTTTTCGTTCAACCCGTGATGCTCGATACTCGATACTCGATAAAAGAAATCTTTCATTCTGCAGGTTTCAGTGTTCAGTGCTCAGGAGTCAGGATATAAAACCCGAATTGCTAAAACCTGACACCTGAAACCCGAAACCTTCAGTGCTAAGCGCTTATCGTTCTTTCTTTAGCCCTCTCCATTGCCAAATTCTTGAGTTCATAAAACACATCCGCGATCTGGACACCTTGGGGGCAGTTGTCCTGACATGCATAACACCCCAGGCAGCTCCACAACATGTTCGAATCAAATATAATATCGCCCAGGCCTAAATTGGCGGCGCGGATCATCTGGTGCGGCAGCATCCCCAGGGATTCAAGAGGGTTGTCAAAATTTCTGACCACGGGGCAGGACACCGTGCAGGTTGTGCAGGCAAAGCAATAGTTTGACGTATCTCCGGGAAGGGACGAGGCCAGGCGGGTTTTGAGCCCTGGGTCCATAGCGGCATCGCTGATGGTTTCGTTGATATCGATGAGTTTACTCTCGTCAACAACCGCCTGTCGGGCCTGCTTGACGGACCGCTCATAGCCGTCTGTTTTGATACGGTATTGATTCAATCCCCGGTGATAGGAAAGGGTTGAAAGCAAGGTGGGCTCCGGATACTCTTTTCCGAGCAGTGCCTCCCTTGTATTGAACCACAGATCCTGAAGGTTGATTCCCGAGGGGCAGACCGTGGTGCAGCGGTAGCAGTTGGTGCATAGAAACAACCCCTCGTTGATGCGCATGAGTTCTTGCTTGCTCAGTCGATTTTCTTTTGCAATCGCCTTCAGCTCCTTTATTTTAAATGAAGGCAAAATGTTCGAATTTAAAATTTCTTCAAAACTCACCGCAACCGAACAGTTTAAACTGCATGTGTGGCAGCGCGTGCAGGCGTCCAGCTCCATGACCTGCCGGGTAGTGATGTTGGAGGGATCGGATTCCTCCCGTTCCATCACGGCGTTTGAAAGCAGGCTGATGGGAGTGGCAATGATATGAAATAGTTTGCTGAACGGCAAATAGGCAAGACCAACGAAACATGCCAGGAAATGGACGGTCCACAAAAATTCGGAAAAATTCACCTTGTCCAGGGATAGTGCGATGGGGCTCAAGGCCTTGGCCGTTAAAAACCCCCCGAAAGCCCACTGGGGTGAAGAGTGGCAGCCGGCGCAGCTCCCTTCGTGGATTTCAAGCCCTTGTTCGATGATGTCTTCTTCGAATGGACCTTTTGCATTCGGAGAAACCACTGAAAATTTCTGAACCCAGACACTCTCCAAAGCCTCAAGTTCCTCTTCGTCGTCCGTGCCTGCATAATCCGCCACCATATCTTCATATGCAGTATAAGATGTGATCTTTGTTCCTTCCAAAAGAAACCCGGACACCATGACCACCGCCAGGATGACCATCGCATAGATGTCCATGGCATCGGTTTTCAGCCGCGGCACTTTAAGGACAACCCTTCGATATACGGCGATCCCCAGCCCGACGAATACCATCACCCCGAAGAAATCCCTCAGGAAAAAGAAAGGATTTACCGTGGAGTAGTATTCCGGGAAAAGCGAAGCGGTAATGATTTTATCCAGGGCGTGCATGAGCAGCAACAGCATAAACCCCGCATAGATACAGATGTGCATGAGCCATCGGAGAAAATCTTCTCTAAGAACCCGATACTGAAGGACAACATCGAGTATAAATACTTTTATCAACGGAAGGGCTTTTGCGCTGAATATCGTTGACAACACCCCGCTGACAGCAGCAGCGATTCTCTTTGAAACAGCCGTGTCTTCCCGGCCTGTCTCCAGGTTGTACCGGAACCAGGTCGACACCTTGAAGAGAACACCGACAGCAAAGACGGCAAGGGCCATGTAAAGGCTGGCTGTATATAACATGGTTATTTTTCCGATGTCTTATTTAAATCATTTTGGGATTAGCTATCTATTCTTTCTCTTTGTCTTCGTCATCCACCGGTTTATTTAGAAGATTGTCCCGGTTTGTCGCGGACAGTTTCCGTTTTTTCTTGGACCATTCCTGCACCTTGGCATTTACTTCGCCGACGAAACGAGGATCTTTTGCTTCCGGAAAAATCTCCACATCCCCCTCGCCCCGGGCATGGGCAAATGCGGCCCGACCCAGGGGCGTTCGTGCAATCACGGTGGTCCATCCTTCCGCTGCAGCGATACCGCCAAAGGAGATGTCGGCATATTCAGCGGAGTAATCGTCACAATACTGGCAGGCGAAACGCCGCATAAACCCCAACCGATCCAATGGGATGGTTCGGATTTCACCGTTTTCCAGATGAATAGAAAGGTTCTCTTTTATGTTGATTTTTCCCACATCGCCCCAGGCAAAATTGCCCAGTTTTTCAAGCTCCTCCCTCTGGGCCTCGCCAAACATGAAGTTGCCGGAGCAGAACAGACCCATGATATAGCTTATGGAGTCTGTGGGAACGATTCCCAACGTTTCCATCTTCCGGATGGTCTTGATCTGGCAGGGGGTGCCCACCAACGCCACGCGGCGCGTACCCCGGCGGGTCATCTGCCCCAGCATCTGAACCGAAGGCGAGTAGGTGGAGTATTGTTCACTGTAGCGGCTCATGCCGTGGGAGGAGTCGAAGAAAAACCCTGCGGCATCGATAATCTCCTCCCGGGAGGTGGCCAGCCACGGCTCACGTTTGAAAAGCCCGGTGCGGCGGGCAACGATAGCCCCGTCGATCCGGCCGGCATCGAACAGATGTAAAAGCAAAGCGGTTACCACACCACCGTCTGTGGCATGGTGCCGGACATCTTCGTTTCCGGCTCGAGCGATGGTGGTTTCCAAGACCCGGCCCATGGGAGGGACCCATCCGATCCGCTTGCGTGTCTCCTCGTCCAGCTCATCGATCTCCGGGCATATCATGTGGCAGATGCCGCACTCGATGCACTTTTCAACATCGTCATAGCAGGGTTTTCCGTCGGCATCCTGCTTGAGGGCCCCGAAATTAATCGCTCTGCAGAACGTGACACATCCTCCGCAGTGATGACACAGCCCCGTGTCCTGAACTTCCGTTACAAGATCTGAAAAGGTTTTCATATTTCCTCCCGCCTGAAAACGCCTCAGGAAACCTGCGGCCTGGGATAGAGGCCTGTTCTTTCAACAATTTCCGGCACCTTTTCCTCCCATTCGATGGCCATGATGTGAAAGCCGGCGACACCCGGTAATTCTTTCAACCGCTCGATAGACTCCACGCAAATGTTGATCCCCTCCTCGGCCTGTTTCTCCTTGGGGGTTTCTGCCATGCGGGAGACCACTTCATCGGGCACATCCATTCCGGGGACCCGGTTTTTCATGTACTTTGCCATACCCGCGGATTTAAAAGGGGTGAGTCCGGCCAATATGAATACCTTCTCGGTGAGTCCCAAGTCCCGGACCATTTCCATCCATTTTTCGAACCGATCCAGGTTATAAATGCACTGGGTTTGAATGAACTCCACACCGGCATTGACTTTCTTGGCCAACCGCAGTGCCCGGATATGAAACGGATCGGCAAAGGGATTGGCTGCAGCCCCCACAAACATGCTCGGGGGTCGTTGGATGTCGTCTCCCCCGATGAACTTCCCTTCATCGCGCATGTGGCGGACCGTCTGGATAAGCTGGATCGAATCCAGGTCGTGAACATTCTGGCCTTGGGGACAGTCTCCGAAGCTTTGGTGATCGCCGGTAAGACACAGGATGTTATGAATGTCGAAGGATGCAGCACCCAAAATGTCGCTTTGAAGTGCGATGCGGTTCCTGTCCCGGGTGACCATCTGCAGCACGGGCTCGACACCCATAAGCTTCAGGCGAATGCAGGCCGCCAGGCTGCACAGCCGGGTTACCGATGTTTGGTTGTCGGTGATGTTGATGGCATCAACATGGTTTCGAATCATCTCCGCCTTTTTGGTGATGGCCTCCGGGTTGCTGCCCCGCGGGGGTCCGCACTCGGATGTGACCGCCATATGACCCGCGGCTAATATTTTCTCCAATTTGCTCGGCGTTTTTGTGTTCATGTTTCCAAATCCTCATGGATAAGTTTTCGGGGGCCGCCGTCCCTGTTGGTTGACCAGTCCTTCAATGGTATAACCTTAACGAATTCGTCCAGGTTTCCTAGTGTCTCCAGTCGGTCCACAACCAGCTGCCAGGCACAGTCCACCTCTTTGCTGATTTCGCATTTGCCCTTGGTGGAGCCGCCGCACGGTCCATTGAGAAGCCGCTTTGCACAGCGGGACATGACACAGATTCCGGCGGTAAGATCGAGGATGCATTTGCCGCAGGCCTGGCAGCTTTCCGTAAACAGGCCGGGTTTTTCAACATCCCCCATGAAAGTGGTGTCGAGGCCGGGATACACCCGCAGGAGCGGGTATCGTTTCACCATAAACTGAACGCCCACTCCGCACGCAATGCTCAATACGGCGTCCGCCCATTCAATCTCCTTTTCGGCGGTTTCGAAAAACTCGTGCTCGCACTGCCGCTCGATGCCCGAGTTCCGGATGTCGATGGAAACGTTTTCTTGGGTGGCCCGCATCCGAAGAAGAGAAGCCAGAATTTCCGCCTCTTTGTTACCTCCTTCGTGGCAAACCGCCACACAGGTGTTGCATCCGAACACCAGGAGTTTTTCGAACTCTTTTACACGGTTCCAGATGTCGTCAAGGGGCTTCTGTTTACCCACGATCATTTGAGCCACCTCCTTTATCGCGCGATTTTCGCAATGCCAAAAAAATCGGTGATGGTCCGAGTGTTCGGATCTTCTGTGTGAAATCGGTGCAGATATCCGCCCATTTGGGCCCTTCGGCTGCCGACAGGTTAAACATCTCGAGCCTCTCCGCTTCGATGTTTACCGTCTCCAGCAGTTTTTTTATTTTCTCCACCCTTTT
>DUZK01000261.1 GCA_013349495.1 Deltaproteobacteria bacterium | reverse complement strand
ATTGGCTGCCGCCTTGTGAGAAAGATCAAATGAATCCCCGCGATAATCACCGAGATCAACGATCTCTTTTCGCTGATAATGGTGTGTCAGGATAACCAGATCCGCTCCCAGCCGGGATTTTATTTCTCGAATATCTGAAACGACTTCAAAGTCAGAACGATCATTCATCTTTTAAGAAGTATCCTTTCCGATCATAAATATTCCGAAAGTGGCAAACAGATTCGGCAATATGCGAATGACGCTGCCGCTTTTGTCTTTTGGGTTGGTATTTATATCAACCTCTTTGATCATTTTGAAACTATTTTCTTTAATAAATTTTCGGAAATCTTTCAAGGCGATAACACGAATATTCGGTGTGTCGTACCATTGATACGGCAGTTGCCGGGTGATCGGCGCATATCCGGACAGCAGGAGCTGCAAACGGATTCTCCAATGACTGAAATTGGGAAAGCTGACGATCCCTTTATGTCCGATCCGCAAAATGGAATGAATCAGGGTCAGGGGTTTATAGACCTGTTGAAGGGTTTGGCTCAGGATCACGTAATCGAATGCATTATCAGGATAGTCCAGCACTTCTTCGTTAATATCCCCCTGAAGTACGGAGAGCCCCTTTTCGATGCAGTGGGTCACCTTGACTTCATCGTGCTCAATGCCGATTCCATGTGCCGCTTTCTTTTCCCTCAAATGATAAATGAGATCTCCGTTTCCGCAGCCCAGATCCAGCACCTTGGCACCGGGTTCAATCCATGAGGCAATCAGTTGCAGATCAAACCGCATGCCGTTTTTATTCTGTTTCGTTGTAGACACGTTCCAAAAAGCCTTTCATCATGGAATTCAACGTTCGGTTCGGCAGTAGGAATGCGTCATGGCCCCATTCTGCTTCAATTTCGCAAAAACTGACATCCATCCCGTTTTTCTTCATGGCCTTGACCATTGATCGCGATTGATAGGTGGGATACAGCCAGTCGGACGTATAGGATACCACCAGATATTTTGCCTTTGTCTTTGAGAAGGCCTCAACCGACGAGCCGTTTCCGTATTGTTTTCGAAGGTCAAAATAATCGGCCGCTTTGGTGATATATAGAAAAGAGTTGGCGTCAAACCGATCCACAAATTTCTTTCCCTGATACCGAAGGTAGCTCTCAATTTGAAAATCGGCATCAAAATTAAAGGAAAAATCGCTTTTATCCTGCAGCCGCCGTCCGAATTTCAATCGCATGGATTCATCGGAAAGATAGGTAATATGCCCGATCATGCGGGCAACGGCCAGCCCCAGATTCGGTTTCTCACCCGCGTAATAATCACCGTTGTTCCAGTTGGGATCGGCCATGATGGACTGTCGGCCAACCTCGTTGAACGCGATGGCAAGAGCCGAATGTCTCGTGGTGGTGGCAAGCGGAATAGCGGATCTCACCCGATCCGGATACCGGGCGCACCATTCCAGCACCTGCATGCCGCCTATGGAACCGCCCACCACGGAGAGGATTTTTTCGATCCCGAGATGGTCCATCAGCTCCTTTTGAGCTTCAACCATATCACCGATGGTCACAACGGGAAAATGAAGGCCGTAGGGCATACCGGTTTCCGGGTTTATGGAACAGGGTCCGGTAGACCCCATACAGCTTCCCAGAATATTGGAACAGACCACGAAATATTTATCCGTATCGATTCCCTTCCCCGGGCCGACCATGATGTCCCACCATCCGGGTTTCGGATCGTCCGGGTCGTAGTATCCGGCTGCATGGGAATCTCCTGAAAGCGCGTGAAAAACCAGCACCGCATTTCGCTTTTCCGGATCCAGCCGGCCGTAAGTTTCATAGGCAATGGTGATGGGACCCAGTTTTTTACCGTTTTCCAGCACCATCTGATTGGGCGGCTCGGCAAAGTTAAAAAATTTCTTCTCTACGACTCCCACCGAAACGCCGTCTATGTCATGTTCGATGTATTCGCTCATATTGCATTAAATTGGACGCAGATTAACGCAGATTTTCACAGATTAAAAATCACCAGCACCTAATACGCATTGAGGTAATGCCTTGCCGAAATCAGCATTACCCCATAGATCTTGAACCCACTCCAGATATTATTTTCAATAAAATGAATAATAAGTATTCGAGATTAATTTTCAACAGTTATGTTATAGATTATCCAACGCCTGGCCCATATCCTCACAGATATCCTCTGCTGCTTCGATTCCCACGGAAAGCCGCAGTAGATCCGGAGTAATGGAAAGCGCTTCCCGCTCGGCTTCATCAAAGCTGGAATATTGACTGGAATAAGGGTGTATAATCAGTGTCTTGCAGTCACCGAGATTGGCCAGATGATAGATCAACTTCAGGTTATTGATAAATCTGAAACAGGTCTCCTGATCTTTCAACCCGAAGGTTAACATGCCGCCGAACCCCTTGCCGTTAAATAGCTTTTGTGCAATCCGGTTTGAAGGATGTTCGGATAACCCGGGATATGTTACCCAAGCAACCTCTGATCTCTCATTGAGATATTGTGCAACCTTTATGGAATTAACCATATGCCGCTCCATCCGGAGGGCCAATGTGTCCAGTCCGATCATCGTTAAGAAGGAATGCAGGGGTGCCTGGGTGGTGCCGAAATTGATGTGGTGTTCACGCCACACCTTGTCCAGGAAGGCCAAAGGCCCTTTCCGCTCGATAAACGGTTTGAAATCCGGGAATCGTTCTTCATTCCAAGAGAATTGACCGCTGTCGATCACCACACCTCCCACAGCCGCTCCATGGCCGCTTAAATACTTGGTGGTGGAGTGCATCACCACATCCGCCCCACATTCGATGGGTCTGCAAAGATAAGGACTGGCCAGTGTATTGTCCACGAGCAAGGGTATTCCGCTTGCATGGGCGACCTCTGCAGCCCTTGTCAAATCAGGAATATCCATCTTGGGATTACCGATGGTCTCCAGATATACGAATCGGGTTTTTTCGTTGATGGCGGACTTGAGGGCCTCAATATCAGTGGATTCGACCAGATTGGCGGTAATCCCGTATTTTTTAAATATTTTGGTAAACAACAGATAGGTGGACATAAAAAGAGAGTTTCCGGATACAATCTCGTCCCCTGTTCGAAGCAGCGCCATACAGGCATTGTTAATCGCCGCCATACCGGAACCGGTGACCACTGCTCCCTGGCCTCCTTCCAAATCGGCCAGTTTCGCCTCCAATGTCCGATTAGTGGGGTTGGTCAAGCGCATGTATATATGATCAGTGGTCTTCCCGGCAAAGGTTTTACTCAGATTTTCAGCCGTTTCATGAGCATGCGCGGCTGTCTGAAAGATGGGGGGCAGAGTAGCCCCCTGCCAACTTCCAGGTGATTGGGAAGAGTGAATGACTCTGGTGTCGAAGCGATACGCTGTTTTCGGTTTCATGTCGTTTATCCTATATAAAGGAGTAGATGATGTTCTATTCCGATGGGACAGTATGATAGGGTCAGAATCTCGATGCGAACACTTTACAGGCGCGACAGCTTTCCATCTTCTCTTTCCAGCTGGTTTGGACATGCCCTTCGCAAATGGTTCCATTTATGAACCAGCACAGTTCACCGGCTTGAAACTCCCATGCCGGGCACTGTTCTCTTCTATCCTCAGGACATCCTCTCATCTCCCAACAAAGAACTTGATTGTGCTCATTACAATTCTTCCGGCTCGCCAGAAACAGCAATTGTCGTTCCACATGTACCGGAACCCTTCGCCACCCCTGCTCATAACTGTGAATGGCTTTGATGGAGGTACCGAGCAGTTGGGACATCTCTCGTTGGGTTTTCCCAAGCTGTTTGCGGAAAAATGCAAATTCTGTCTTATCCAATGAATTATCCCTTCTTTTAAAAATTTTTTTATGCTACGTCGTGGCATTCATGTCAACAAAAAACTATCGGCTGCTTTTTTGAAAGGACCATTTTCTGTATCCCTTATAATATAGAACAAAGCCCCCCATCAAAAGCAGAATTACATTTCTAATCAGCATACTATAAACCGAATCTGTATTGCCGGATCCGTTGAAGGAGAAACAGCCGCAGTCAAACTGGTGCCCCCGCATTATATTGATGGACAAGAGGATAATAAACCCGAAGAGCATCGCATTAATCAGTATGGCAGCCGAACGATGATAGATTCCCAGGATCAGACACAGGCCCGTGAAACATTCCATATAGGGAAATATGATGGCGATCAGGTTTATTGAATAGCCCGGAAACAGATCGTAACTGTAAACAGCTCTGGCAAAATTTTCCGGAGAAATGATTTTATAATAAGAGGCGGCCACGAAAATCGTCCCGAGAATCCAACGAATCGTCAGTTCCAACCATTCATTTTGCAGTATTTTCTCAAATGTATTATTCACGGGGGTATCCCATCTCTTCCCATCCTGGATAACCGTCAATAAATATTCGAATGTTGGTATAGCCTTCCGTAAACAGGAGTCGCGCCAGATTATGACTGTCCTCACATTCACGCCCGGAACAGTATGTGATGATGGGGGTCGATGTCGGATATCGGCTCCCGAAGCCTTCGATCATTTCATCAAACCGGCCGACCGGCAGTGAAACCGCTCCGGGGATGTGTCCTTCATGATATGCATCCGGATGACGGGCATCTACAAACAACGAATCCCCACGGTCAAAGATTTCCTTCGCGGTCTGAATCTCCTCTATTTCTTCAAAGAAATAGTTCCCATGACTCTTCGGTTTGGCACTGACAACCCCTTTTGATGTATCCCAGTTGCCGAACAGTGCTATTCCCTTGGGTGAATATGCGTTTACCGCAAATCCGCACAATACGGAAATACCAATGATGATCATCAATTCCTTTGCTGTTCCTTTAAAAACACGCTTCATGCTTCACTTTTCCATCCATCAAATCGTTCATGCATAAGAATCCCGGCGGAACAAAATTGGACTAGGGTATAATATTTTTCCTAAAATCACAATTTCAATAGCACCATTCACCCAATGCGCCCTTTTCCGCATACCCCACTGCCCGGCTGATAGGAATCCGTGCTTGACCCCATGGGTTGAAGCATTATTTTAAAAGGATCATCTCCGAATTAGTTGTAGTTGTTTAAGGCAAAATAAGTGGACAATCTTGAATTGATCATGTGTATTTTTAGGGGTCAAGGGGTCAAGGGGTCAAGGATTCGAGGGTTCGAGTGAAATGCTAAAGAATTACAAAGAGTTGAATGTCTGGCAAAAGTCATATGAACTCTGTTTAAAGGTATATAGAATAACAGCAAAATTTCCGTATGAAGAAAGATACGGTCTGACTTCACAGATAAGAAGATCTGCTGTGTCTGTTCCATCGAATATAGCAGAAGGCTATGGAAGAAAAACAACTGTTGATTACATTCGGATGCTTTACATTTCTT
>DUZK01000260.1 GCA_013349495.1 Deltaproteobacteria bacterium | reverse complement strand
GTATCAACATCCGGTCCGGATCACTTTCAATGTGATGGGGCTTAAGGCGGACCAGTTCACTGATCCGAAGACCGGCACTGTATGCGGTCTCCAGCAATAGGCGATGTTTGAAATTAGCTGCTGAGTCTCAATTTTGCTGACCCTATAAGTCTCAAATTCATTACCCGCCGATATTTTTTCTATACGATTCCACCCCCTCAGTGCCGAATTGTTTCCGGATCCCTCTGTGTGTCGTCAGATCCCATCATGCTGAACAACTCGAATCGATTCGAGAGATTTCATATCCATCCCGGCACCATCACATCCAAAACCACCTATTTATATCGTTCTTGGCAAACGATCTTAACATCCGCATAGGATGGATAGGCCCACATAACGATCTCATGCCCGGGCACGCCTGGCAGTGCCCAAACCACCATGTGAAAAGTGTTCAGTCGACTAAACCCCCAAATTTCATGACGGGTAATTGTCGTTGTTCAACCCCTTATCCAAAAGGCTGAAATATATGTTATTCGGTGAACACCATGCCGCTCGCATACCAAGACCTCAAAAATCGACGATATCTGGAACCAATCAGAAACTTCGTAGAGTCAGAGCTGAACATAAAATTCCTAAACGGTGACCGCTCGTTTTGTCCGTTCCATAAGGATACGAAGGATTCATTCCGGATCTATATAGATGGAAAAGATGAAGTGCGGTTTCATTGTTTCGGTGAATGTGACGGAGATTTCAGCGGGGGACCCAGTTTCTCAGATAAAGAGGTGAGGCTCAAACTTCTTGCTTTTTTAGTTTTTGGATTGATTACCCGGACCGTAGATACCAATGCACATTTTTTGACATTTCGGTTTTTTAATAATATATAAACAATATCTGACCTCAAAAACCTGACCGATCCTTTTAACCTGTTCATCAGCGGTTTCGGAAGGATGTATCGCGATGAGAGGGGATTATTCTCAAGATACCGATATGAAGCCTTTGAGGGGATAGTTTTGTCCTTTTGGGGGCTTTTTTGCTTTGTAGTCCTCAATCAAAATTTGAGAGTGAGACAAAATGAAATCCATACAGATTCATATAATTTTCTTTATATTGCTGCTGTTTACTGCCAGTATTCATTCAGCGGATTACCCAACGGCTAATTTCAGCGCTGATGTTACTTCCGGTTCCCCACCATTAACGGTCCAGTTCACAGACCTTTCAACCGGTGAAATAAATTATTGGGAATGGGATTTTGATGGGGATGGTGTTATTGATAGTACAGAGCAAAACCCTTCATTCGTTTATAGTGATGAGGGTACTTATACTGTATCCCTTTACGTTTCCGGACCGTGGGGCGAAAATAGGATGACAAAAACTGATTACATTACCGTTGAGGTTCGGCTCCCTCCAGGTAGTCCGGGAACTATTAAATGGGAATTAGATATAATAGATGATATAATAGGTGACACTCAATTAGTAACTTCCCCTGCCATCGGGGCTGACGGAACCATTTATTTGGGAGCCAGTACCCCCAAGGAAGAAGGGCTGTATGCGATTAACTCTAATGGTGAAATATTGTGGAGCTACCAGACTGACGGACCCACATACGACATCGGGAACCCGACAATTGATGGTAATACAGTTTATTCACTTGGAGGGCATGCATTTAGAAACGAAGAGGGCGAGATAGAGAGCGAAGGGTATTTATATGCTTTTAATTTAGACGGTTCTTTGAAATTGAAGGTGCTATTCCCTGATCGAAGCATAAATGGTTTATTATCAATCGGACCAAATGGAACGATTTATTTTTCTTCATTTATACAGTCTTCTCCAATCCCGAGAGTTAATCTCCTAACAGCTATCAATTCGGATGGAACTGAAAGATGGGCCGTAAGCTCGCTTTCACCTATAACTGCTAAGTCTCACAATATTTGACCTCGATAGTCCAACATTAAGTGACCCGAAGAAGATGAGAACGCTGCCCATGGAAGTCCAAAGTGGGCAGCGTTTTCGGGACTGTTCAGCATGGGCTATTTTCAGATCGATTCAAACAAATTCAAACTAAATTCAAGTTCATTTTCGGCAAACATTTTCTTTAACTCAGACCTGCAGGAAACAATTTCATTCAGATATTCCACTGCATCTATAAAGCCGACCCGTTTTACCTCCATGACCATATCGATCGGGTTAAAGTTTTTTTCACATCGAAAGCATCGGGCCAGATTTGTCTTTTGACTCGTTGCGGTGTTAAACCCCGAGCAAATCGGGCATGAAAAGCGAAAATAGCCTTCGGACACCTTGTTTTCCAGTTTGAGCAGATCACAAATCAGTATCGCAATAGGGATTTCATTTCGTAGCATTTTTAAGAACTCCTTTGAGTAGCGTTTGGCCATAAAGTCCTCCTATGGTAGCTCAAATTCGCTCATGGTTTCATTGACGAGGGCTTCGGTGATTTTTTTCAGATTTTTAGCTGAGGCATTGATCAGGCAGGCTGTAGCAACATTGTTGATCTGCCTGGGCACACCGCCGGTGTAGTCATGGATGAGGTTTTTGGCCTCCGGTTCGAAGATTTTCTCCGAGCCGCCGGCAAGCGACATGCGACTGTCGATGTAGGCGCAGGTTTGATCTTTGGACAGGGATTTTAAAAAGAAGCGGACACAGATTCGATGGACCAGATCGGCATGGGATGAACGGTTCAGGATATGGCTCAAGTTCTCCTGGCCGCTGAGGACGATTTTAAGCGGTAGTTTTGTGTCGATAGCCGAGATCAAAAGCCTCAAATCGGTAAGCGCCTTGGGGTCGATCATATGGGCTTCGTCAATGATCAGCAACGTGCATTTTTCATTTTTACCGATTCGATCGGCAATTTGCAGAAAGAGTCGGTCCTTTCCGATTCTGGGCGCTTCACCGAGTTTGGTGACGATGAGTCTTAAAAAGGCATTGGCGTTTATCGGGGTCAGGTGCACATAGACGGGGTGGTATCGATTTTGGGGCAGATTGTGGATAAACAGGCGAAGCAGCGTGGACTTGCCGATACCGGTCTGACCGATGATCAGTGCGATCAAGCCCTGGTCCTGGAAGAATTTTAAGCGTGCCAGCGCCTGTTCGATGCGCGGATCGGTTAAGATCCATTCGATGGGCGGATTTTCCATAAACGGGTGTAGGGTTAGATTAAAATGGGATAAAAACATCAGTTGTCCTCCTTTTTGATTAGGTGTTTAAGTTCCCGAACGATATAGGGAACGGATTTATGAAAAGCCTTTAAAAAGGCGTGTTTGACCATCTGGCGATTTATGCGAAGGCTTTGGTTGTAGACCTTTTTAAGCGATTCGAGTTCGTCTGCCGTAAGATCGGCCAGGCCGGCTTTTCTGCCCAGAAGATCGGCCACGGTTTTGGCAAACTCATGAAACGGCCATGGTCTTTTGTCGACGACTTTGCGGTAATCGATGCCGCCGGTTTGCTCGGCAAGCAGGTGTTTGTGTTTTCTGACGAGAAGGTCGATGTAGTTGTATTTGAGCCTGCCCGGTTCAGGATCGACCCCTATGGGGATATCAGTCGAACGGTCATGGAGTGTTCCGGTTCCCAGATATTGTCCTTTCAGTGAATAGATGGTTACGGTGTCTAACATCGAAAAGGGGTCGTAGCGGACTTCGACACGATCCCCGCGCAGCTTGGGATCGACGCGGTAGAAGCGTTTGTCGAGCTGGATATCGGAGAAGGTTTTGTTAACCGTCCGAGGGACCCTTGTCATAAAGGATTGAAGGACGCGTGCGATGTCGATCTGCCGGATCACGGTAATCCCCTTTTGATAGCGATCTTCGGGTTTTTCACCGGTCTCGGAGTGTGTGTATTTGTGGTAACTGACGGCGAGCCATGCCGACAGGCCGCGATTTAGTTCGGCGAGGCCAAGGATCCGACCGGCCCGGACTTCGGCTTCAAATTGATCCTGTATGGTCTGGATGAGGCGTTCGATGAGACCGCCTGGCGGGGGATCATCGGGCGGGCGGTGCAACAGTTTGATGTTGCAGCGATGACATGCGGCTTTCAAACCGTTTGAATGATAGATTTTGGCGTTGTCCACATAGATGCTCAAGGGGGCGCCGTGGGTGGCCATGGCCCGGATAAAGGAGTCGATGAGCACATCGAGGTTTTCGCGCAGGTAGTAGCGAGCCTCGACCGCATATCGGCTATGGCAGTCGATAAAGGCAGACAGATAGGTGGGCAGGACCTGGTGATCTTCCAGGACGTAGGGGCCGTCTTCAAAGTCGCCGACCCACAGGTCATGGGTGTGATCCCGGCTCCATCGCTTTCGGACCTTTTTTTTGATCACGCCAAGTTTAAGACGGGTGGCATGGGCATCTTTCAGATGCCGGTAAAGGGTGGAGTGAGGAACGGTTTTGCCATAGATGTCTTTTAAGAACCGGTTGATGGCCTGGGGAGACCGGCGGGGTTGATCCGTTTTCAGCGCGATGGCCTTTTGGATCACTTCGAAAGGTACATTGCGAGGCTTTCCCCGATCGTTTCGTCTTTTTCGGGCCAGGGCGTCAAAGCCGTCCGTGCGATATTTTTTAAGTCTGCGCTTTAAAGTGGAAAGGGATGGCGTTTTGATATGGCCGTCGGGGAAGCGGACGGGCTCCTTTGCCAGGGTTTTTAAAAATTGATGGGTTTTCTCCGGTTCGATCTCTCCGTAGATGATGGGACTTAATAAATCACACCAGAAGATTACCCATTTTTCCTGTTTTTTGTTCATGCGGTCACCTCCCTGGTCGGTTGGAGGTGACACTACTTCATCGGAATGCGTAGCGTATTGCCAACTTGGTGAAAATCGAAGTGTTAAATGTGTGGTGGAAAAGGGCCTCGACGTCAAAAAACGCCATGCACTTTAGAAGGATATTTTTTCGGGCAGCGGTTTTGTATTTTTGTCGAGGGACATTGAGAGCTGCGATGTTCCGGCAGATGTCGGATGCGGGGTTTTCCTGAAGAATCAGGTCCAGGGCCTTTTGGGCGATAGTGGTCAAAAGGGAAAGATGGGTGATAAAGCGATGAATCGTGGAAGGCGCCATTGTTTTTTCGTCATCCGGATAGCCCGGCGCGCTGTCATCGACCATAACGGTTGTCTGGTATGTCGCATCAGGGTTTTTGACATATGAACGACTAAAGAACGCTGTCGTTTGGCGAGTATAATGCTTGTAGGGGATTGCAAAATCCGGATAATAGGTGAAGGTTTTACCGCATCCGGGGCATTTAAAACGAAGCAACGCGCTTAAAATCTTTTTTATGAACATGTCAACGATGATTAAAAATATACGGTTTCGATAGGCATGCTCCTTGAAATAAATCGAATCTGTAGCGCATCGCGGACACGGCGGCAGGTTATCGGGTTTAATTTTGTTCTTTTCCAATTTTTCTTGATATGCTTTAATCTTTTCCGGTG
>DUZK01000259.1 GCA_013349495.1 Deltaproteobacteria bacterium | reverse complement strand
GCCTGCCTTTCCATAACCAGTATGATGGCGGGCAGGTTTTCGCGGATATACGCAGACAATATGATTAATCATTGGTTTTATAATCCTTACAATCCGTCATATCTGCCATATCTGCGTTCATCAGCGTCCAAAAAAGGAAATACCCATACAATCAAGTTTCAGATCTGATGTTCTTAACGATTTGTTCCGCAAACCCCGAACACGACACCTCCGTGGCGCCCTCGATCTGTCTGGCAAGATCATAGGTGACGAATCCGGATCTCACCGTCTGTCGAACGGCTTCCCAGACCGACTGTGAGGCTTCTTTCCAACCCAGATGTTCGAGCATCATCGCACCGGATAAAATCAGAGAACTCGGATTTACCTTATCGAGGCCCGCATACTTTGGGGCGGATCCATGTGTGGCTTCAAACACCGCACAGTCATCCCCGATATTTGCCCCGGGCGCCATCCCAAGGCCCCCAACCTGTGCGGCCAAGGCATCTGAAATATAATCTCCGTTCAGATTCGGCGCGGCAATGACATGGAACTCGTCAGGGCGCAGAAGCACCATCTGAAACATAACATCTGCAATGCGGTCTTTGATGACCACTTTCCCATCGGGTTGTACCCCCTGATATTTATCAAACAATTCTGCTTCGGTTATGGTCTGATCACCAAATCGTTCTTCGGCCACCTCATACCCCCAATTTCGAAAGGCCGCTTCGGTGAATTTCATGATATTGCCCTTATGCATCAGGGTGACCGTGGGCATCTTATTGTCTATGGCATAGGCGATGGCCTTTGCCACTAGTTGTTTGGTGTTCTTTTCGGAAATCGGTTTGATTCCGATACCCGCATCTTCAGGAATGGACACGCCCATTTCGGATTGAAGGAACCGGATGACCCGCTCAACTTCCGGGGTTCCGCGTTCCCATTCGATTCCCGCATACACATCTTCCATGTTCTCGCGAAACACAACCATATCGACCTTCTCCGGGTGTTTCATGGGGCTGGGCACCAGATCGATGTATTTGATGGGTCTGATGCAGGCATAAAGATTGAGCTTATGCCGGATGGCGACATTTAAGCTCCGAATACCCCCTCCCACGGGAGTCGTCATGGGACCTTTAATGGCCACCCGATGCTCCCGTATGGTTTCAAGCGTCTCTTCAGGAAGCCATTCCCCGGTTCGCTGATGGCCCTTTTCACCGGCATAAACCTCGAGCCAGGCTATCTTTTTTATCCCGCCGTGGGCTGCTTCAACCGCCGCATCAATGACCGTTCGGGTGGCAGTCCACACATCGGGCCCGATGCCGTCTCCTTCAATGAACGGAATTATGGGAACATCCGGCACATTTAGTTTTCCATCTCTTTCTTGAATAATTTTCGAACTGGTTTCCATAATGGTACACTCCTCATAATTAAACGTCTCGGAATTTCTACACCTTATTGATATTATTTATCTTTAACTGCCGTTCAATATTGCAGGGCAACATGGAATAGTGGAATGATGGAATAATGGAAAATTGGGTATAGTAGCGGAAAAAATCTTTTTAAATAAAATCGATAGAATTCATTTTAACCCATTATTCCAACGTTCCAATATTCCAGTATTCTAATTGGGGCGAAGTCCCTAACTTGTTT
Organism: Deltaproteobacteria bacterium; assembly: GCA_013349495.1. Classification (GTDB taxonomy): domain Bacteria; phylum Desulfobacterota; class Desulfobacteria; order Desulfobacterales; family SURF-15; genus DUZK01. The sequence goes on along the minus strand of DUZK01000259.1, from coordinate 3,905 downwards.
GATATTGAATATACAAATCACTTGGCTTCGGTCAAGCGCGCCGCTATTTTCGGGCGAAGGCGTACTGCCGCTGCCTGAATATTTCATACATGGCAACCGCACCGGCTGCAGAGGCATTCAGGGAATCGATCCGTCCGGTCTGGGGAATCGAGACCAGCATATCGCATTTTTGCCTGACCAGAGAACGAATACCCTTTTCCTCACCGCCCACAACCAGTGCAATGGGACCCGACACGTCGGATAAAAATATGGGATTGTCTGCGGCTTGATCAAGGCCTATGATCCAGATCCCCTTTTCCTTAAGTGTACGAATGGTTCCGACCAGATTGGTGACCTGGGTGATGGGAATATGTTCCAAGGCTCCGGCGGAAGCTCTGGAAACCGCCGGTGTGGGAGAGGCGGATCGGTCTTTCGGGATGATGACTCCGTTTACCCCTGCGCAAGATGCCGTCCGGATGAGCCCGCCCATATTTTGGGGATCCACGATATGATCGAGTAGAAGCAGTAACGGAGCATCGGCATCTTCTTTAAATGTGACCAGCAGCCGGTTCAAATCAACGAAAGGATAAGGGCTCACCTCAGCCCCGATTCCTTGATGGTTGTCCGTTTTCAGGATGGACCGAATGGTTTCTGATGATACATATCGGACAGGCATACGGTTCGATTCGGCAAGGGCGATGAGTTTTCGGATTCTTTGCGATATTCGCTTTTCCGAAATGTAGATTTGATGAATTTGCCTGCGCCCGGCCACAATGGCTTCACGGACAGCATGGACGCCGTATAAATGTTCTGTGTCACCGATTCGCTGTAAGGTATCCGTCTTTGCGATTACTATTGATTCCCTTTTTCATAAGACTTGATGATTGAGGCCAGTTCGTCGATGGCTGAAGAAAGATCGTCATTTATTACCAGATGACGATAACGGGATTTCTCCATCATTTCTCTTTTGGCTTCTGAAAGTCGTCGTTCGATATCTGCCTGACTGTCGGTTCCTCTTGATTCGAGACGCTGTCGAAGCACATCCATGGATGGCGGTAGAATAAAAATGGTCACAGCTTGGGGATACCGTTTGAGTATCTTCACTGTTCCCTGCACATCGATATCCAGAAGGATATCTTCCCCCCGGGCAAGCCAATGATCGATGAATTCGCCGGACGTACCGTAGTAGTTGCCGTGAACCACCGCCCACTCTGCCCAACGATCCGCTTCGATGCCGGCTTCAAATTGCGATTTATCGATAAAATGATAGTCGCGCCCTGCCTTTTCCCCGGTACGGGGAGACCGGGTCGTATAAGACACCGAGTATTTTGTTCCCGGAAACCGCCTGCACAGCGCATTGCGTATGGTGGTTTTACCGGCGCCCGAAGGTGCGGAAAGAATAAGGAGATGCCCCCGGTTACCTGTCGCCTCCTTCGTTTCTTGATTTCTTCCCATTCAATATTCCATGTTGGACGTTCGATGTTCGATGTTCATTTTGTCAGTACACCTTGCACAGTCTCTTGGCGAAAAATAACTTAGCGCTTATGTGGCAAAGGCCCTAACGCGGATAAACCGGAAATTCAAAATTACAAATATCAAATAACAAACAAATCAGAATGACCAAAATTCAAAATTCAAAACATGTACATGATCTCCAAGAACAAACATTCCAAACCGGTTTGGGTCATTGGATATTGGAATTTGAGATTTGTTTGTAATTTGGTGCTTGGGTATTGGTTTTTACATAAAATGTAAAGAAATAACAATTAAGACTCTACGCCTATAGGGTCGAATACCGCTGAGACACGGTTTCCGCCTGAATGGCGGATAAAACGATGTGATTGCTGTCCATAATGATAATGGCACGGGTTCGGCGGCCATGAGTCGCGTCGATGAGCCGCTTGTCTTTTTTGGCTTCATCCTTGAGCCGTTTCATGGGCGCCGAATTTGGTGATACAATGGCAACCACCCGATCTGCTACAACCGTACTCCCAAAACCGATACTCAATAGATTTTGTTCCATTTGTCCTCCGAGCCGGTTATTCCACGTTTTGTACCTGTTCCCGAATCTTTTCCAGTTCCGACTTCACCGTTACAATGATATGGGATACCTGAGCATTGCCTGCCTTTGCCCCCATGGTGTTAAATTCACGGTTAAACTCCTGCAGCAGAAAATTAAGCTTCCGGCCGGCCGGTTCCGCGGATTCCATTATATTTCGAAATTGATTGAGATGACTGTCCGCCCGAACAATTTCTTCCGATATATCGCTTCGATCCGCCAGGAAGGCGGCCTCCTGGGCAATTCGCGCCGGTTCGACTTCCACTCCCCCCTTTGTCAACGCATGAATCCGATCTTTCAGCCGCTCCTGATAATAGGGCAAAAGGTCTCCTGCAGATTGCCGGATTTGTTCCAAACACTCCTGAATAAAGCTCATACGGCTGATAAAATCTTGAGCAAGAAACTCACCTTCTTTTTTTCTCATGGCGTCGAGATCATCCAGTGTCGATCCAAGACACTGTTTCAAAACCGGCCACACGGCCTCAAGGTTTTTTTCCGGTTCGACAAATTTGATAATGCCTGCGGAGCCCATTAAAAAATCGATCGGCAACTGATCTTCTGTATGAAAGACCGTTCTGAGTTCCTGCAACCCCTTTTCATAAGCTCGCATTTTGGCGGTATCCACCTCGATTTCATAATCCGGATCAGATTCATTCCGGATCTGAATCATAACCTCGATTCGGCCTCTGGAAATCCAATTGGAGATCAAAGCCTTTATCTGCTCTTCCAGAGAGAGAAAAGAATGAGGGATTCGAAGAACGATGTCCAGATATCTGGCATTATAGGTCCGCAATTCACTGGTGATGGAAAATCCGCCTTCAACAACCTTTGTACTGGCAAATGCAGTCATGCTTTTTATCATAAATTACATCTCTCTTTAAAATCGACGACATATTTTTTTCTGACCTGTCTGAGATAGGAAAGGACATGTTCATGCGCATAATCCGGATACGTCCAGGGCAGGGTTACAAAATCACCTTTTTGAAAAATAAGCGTCAGGTCCGCGTACATACCTTTTCCGATATAGATTCGATGAGCGAAATTTTTGCCGGTGGCAAGCACAAAGCGCTCATGGGCCATATAACCCGGATCGATATTGATCTTTCGTTTATCCTCTTCTGAATGCCGCTGCTCCAGGCTGTTGGTGGTCACTTTTATATCCGACAGCTGCTTCTGCTCGATAAGGGCTTTAAATGCCATTATTCTTCGAAATAGCGGCGCCCCCATCTCAGGTTCATAGTAGGTCGTAAAATCAAAAGGATACCACCGGCTGATCAGATCCACCGGACCGAAAAATTCCGCGAGATCCGAGGATACCGTGGAAAACAAATCCTTATTCTCCATGAACAGTCCAATAACCAGCTTTACACGGTTTGGTGGTTGCGGGTGACTCATCAAATAAAACCCTTCGGATTGCGGGTTGTCCCGGCAGAGCCAATTTGCCGTGGGCCATCCGGTTTAGAGACAAAATCGCTATTCAATCGGTTTCGCCTCATCGATGAGCATGATGGGGATGTCATCCTTAATTTCGTATAAGAGTTTGCAGGCATCACATATTAAACCATCCTTGGATTCGTTTAAATAGATGTCGCCTTTACACTTTGGACAAGCTAAGATATCTAATAACTCTTGACTGATAGCCATAACCATCTCCTTTGGTCATTTGGAAATTTGAACTTAGGGGCTTCGCCCCAATTGGAATACTGGAATATTGGAACGCTGGAATGATGGGTTTAAATGAATGCTATCGATTTTATAAAAAAGATCTTTTCCGCTTTTATACCCAATATTCCATTATTCCATCATTCCACTATTCCATGTGCACGGCAATGTTGAGCGTCAGTTAAAGATAAATAATATCAATATG
>DUZK01000258.1 GCA_013349495.1 Deltaproteobacteria bacterium | reverse complement strand
TTATCAATTTGGTGGTAAATGCGAGGGATGCCATTGAAGAAAAATGGGGTGAAAAAGAGCAACCTCAAGGCGAGAAAAAGATCACGCTGAAAACCAGAGAAGAAGACGGGCATGTTATGGTCGAAATTTGTGATACCGGGGCCGGAGTGCCGGTTGAGCTTCGAGACAAAATATTTGACCCCTTTTTTACCACCAAGGAGGTCGGAAAAGGCACGGGGCTTGGGCTTTCTATCAGTTACGGTTTTGTTAAAGAGTGTAAAGGTGATATCAAAATCATCTCTAATCCCGGCGGCGGTACCTGTTTTGTCATCACGTTTCCCAAAGCGAGTAGCCATGATTGAAAAGACTCTCTTGCTTGTCGATGATGAAGAAGATATCCGGGATATCCTGTGGATTCCGCTAACCGACATGGGATTCACGGTATATACTGCGGAAAACGGAGAAGAAGCACTTGAAATCTTCCGAAAGAAAAAACCACCCATCGTCATCACGGACATAAAGATGCCCGGCATGGACGGCATCGAACTTCTGGAGATGCTCAAACGGGAGGACCCGGATGTAGAAGTAATCATGATCACCGGCCATGGGGATATGAATCTGGCGATTCAAAGTTTTCGAGATGAGGCCGTCGATTTCATCACCAAACCGATTAACGTAACCGCCCTGCAGACCGCCATCAATCGAGCCAATGAGAAAATGATCATCAAACAAAAACTGAAAGAGTATACGGAAGGCTTGGAAACAAATTTGTTCGAAAAAATCCGCTTGCTCGAAACGGTTGGACGCGAGATTGAAGAGACCAAAGCATTCACCGGATCTGCCGCAGACACCGAACGGCTTGAAAATCTATTTAACAATTTGCCGTGTTATATATCGATTATGGATCGGGAATTCCGGCTGACCTCGGTCAACAAAATGTTTGTAGAAGCATTCGGCGGCAAGCCCGGCGATCATTGTTATCGAATCCTCAAACGACAGGATGAGCCTTGCCGGGGATGTACGGTCCAAAGAACATTTACGGACGGGAAATCATACCAGGCCCAAATGACGTACACCGATCTATCGGACCAACCCGTCACTGTCCTATCCTGGACATCCGCCATTAGAAATGAGCCGGATGACATCTCCCAGGTGATGGTCATGTCCACCGACATTGCACAGGTTGATGAGCTCCAAGACAATCTGAGTTCTTTGGGACTGAGGATCGGATCCGTATCACACGGCATCAAGGGACTCATAACCGGCCTGGAAGGCGGCGTATACATACTCGATTCGGGGTTTTCCAAAGACGACAGGGAACGAATCAAAGAAGGGTATGAGATTGTCAAGCAGATGGTGGGCCGGATCAAAAACCTGGTCCTCGATCTTCTGCTTTACTCCAAAGATACTGAAATCAATAAGGAGCTGATCGAAGTTATGCAATTTGCCGGGGATGTCGCACAAGTGGTTGAATCAAAAACAAAAGAAAAAGCCATCCAATTCGTCAAAGCGTTTGACGCTTCATTATCAACCATCGATATCGATCCGGGATTGCTCAGTTCGGCACTTATCAATGTTCTCGAAAATGCGGTGGATGCCTGTATTGAAGACAGCGCCAAGGATTCACACACCATTCGCTTTGCAGTAAAACCTGAGAACGGTCATATCCTATTCTCGGTTCGGGATGACGGTATCGGTATGGACCGGGCAACCCGGGAGAACATGTTTACGCTCTTCTTTTCATCCAAAAAGAAAAAAGGAACGGGACTCGGGCTTTTCATAACAAAGAAAATTGTTCAGCAGCACGAAGGCACCATTTCGGTGGATTCGGAAAAAGGAAAAGGGACCCGAATTGAAATTCGAATTCCTAAGGCTTGAGAACCTCGCAGGTCACCATTATGTATATTTCACGATAGATTAGCCACCCGCTTTTAATCATAAATGTTATCGTTAAGAATCATGTCAATGTTTCGGTATAGGTTCTCTAAAAAAGAGAGGTAATGATATTCTAAATCATTAACAAGGTGGTTAACGATTCTATAGCACAGGAAAGGAACGGTGATGACGATCGATCTGAAGAAGTTCAAACCAGACTATGAGAAATGGGTCGAAGAGAGTCTACCGGATTACCGGGCAGGCAACATGAAAGAAATCGTCAAGAAGTATCCCTTTATCGTTTCCAAGGACGTGCCCTGGACCCCATACAGGGGCAAGCCTTCGGAACAAACCTTTGCACTGGTCACCAGCGGCGGATTTTATCTCAAGGACAGCCAACCGGCCTTCGACACCGAATCCATCCACGGAGACACATCTTATCGGGAAATCCCAAAAACCGTCCGTCAGGAGGACCTCGGTATCGCTCACGCACATTATGATCATAGTCTTGCTGAACAAGACATCAACACGATCTTTCCCATCCATCGCTTCATCGAGCTTGAAAAAGAAGAGGTCATCGGCAGGCAGGCCGATACTCAGTACAGTTTCAGCTATGTCAACGACGCGGTGACTCTGGTCACAAAGACTGTGCCGGAGGTCATCCGCCGGATCAAGGCTCAAGGAGTGGATGTGTTATTTCTTGTGCCGGTCTGACCCAAGTGCCATCAGACCGTGGGTCTGATTCAACGGATGGTTGAAGCGGAAGGCATACCCACCATTTCCATGGGCAATGCGCCCGACCGAATGAATCATATTAAACCTCCCAGAGCTCTTCTGGTGAAGTTTGCACGTGGCTGCATGTTCGGTGAACCGGGAAACATAAACCGACACCGCCGCATCATTTTAGATGCGCTGGATGCCCTGAAAACCATGAGCGAACCAGGAGCTGTGCAGGAATTGCCGTACCGATGGAAAAAGCCGGATCCGGAAGAGTCCTAAGGTTTCATGAAATTGTCGAATGAAGCTATCAAGAAAAATGGCTGATCCACAGCGTTAATTGTAACTGATAAATTTCATCTGTTCAGATCCATCCTATTATTCCGCCAATTTGGTATTCATGTTATTGGTAGTGCACCGAAAGGCAACAAAATTGAAATGGGGCGATTGAGGTGGTGGCACATGATTTTGTGCGAGGTTTTAGCCATTCCCTGTAGCATTATTCTCAGTTGTATGCAAAAGACTGGGCAGCGCAAACACACTTAAAATGTACAAATGAGGTGAAGATCGTGGATAAGCCGATGTCGGGAGTTGGTTTCAGACTTATGGCCCTTGTGTTGAGGGTTCGTGATTTTTTGCGACCGCGCATGGATTTGTTGAAGGAAGCCGGAATAGGAACAGGATTCTGTGTCCTCGATTATGGTTGCGGCCCAGGCAGTTACATTGAACCGCTTGCACAATTGGTTGGTGTCTCAGGGGTAATCTATGCTCTCGATATACATCCACTTGCCATCAAAGTGGTCCAGAACAAAGCGGTACGGAATGGGATTACGAATATAAAAACAATTGAGTCTAATTGTAACATCGGGCTGCCGGATAACCATGTGGACGTGGTCCTGTTATATGACATTTTTCATGATCTTTCCCGGCCTGATGATGTGCTGCGGGAACTATACAGGGTGCTGAAGCTCAGCGGCACTTTATCTTTCAGCGACCACCATATGGATGACCAAGACATTCTCACGGGGATAACGAAAAAAGGCTTGTTCAAACTTTCGACAAAGGGAAAGAAAACTTATAGTTTCTCAAAAGTATGATGGCAGGCAAACTGCGCGCACAACTCATTGGCATCATATGATATTTAAACTATATGACTGACCATGGAATATTTATTTACGCAACCCAATGTAAGTATTTTCAGGGACGTTTTTGACCGAGTTGACTAAACTGTGCTATGTAAAAAGAAACATTTCAGAGTGGGAGGCAGAAAATGCCGCGTCGGGCGAGATTAGATGCTCCAGGTACCCTGCATCATGTGATGGTGCGCGGAATTGAACGGGGGAAGATTGTCGGTGATGATGCCGACAGAGAAAATTTTGTGTCGCGTCTGGGAGATCTGGCTGCCGACACCCAAACCGCCATCTATGCCTGGGCGCTGATAACACGCGCATATTCTTTTGCGGAGCTCAACATTTGGCCTTTCCGATTTCATGCGCCGGTTTCTGACGGGTTATGCCATCTCATATAATCGGCGTCATCGCCGCTGTGGGCATTTATTTCAGAACCGCTACAAATCGATTATTTGTGACGAGGATGCCTATTTCAAGGAACTGGTGCGTTATATTCATCTAAATCCGTTTCGGGTCAAATCAGTTAAAACATTTGCCCAGTTAGACCGCTATCGCTGGTGTGGTCACAGTGTGTTAATGGGTAAAATTGAAAATGAATGGCAGGATTGTGAATATGTGTTGAAATGGTTTGGACATAAAGAAAACGAAGCGAAGAAAGCGTATCGCAATTATGTTCAAAACGGTATAGCTGATGGGCGTCGTCCAGAGCTGGTTGGTGGCGGATTGGTCCGGTCCTTGGGGGGTTGGTCGGCGGTCAAGGCTATGCGGCGCTCTGCTGATCGTAAGATGAGTGATGAGCGGATATTGGGAAGTGGCGAATTTGTAGAGCGGATCATAAAAGAAGCGGAAACCCAAATCAAATATCAACTGCCAGCCAAGGAGCATCTTCGAATAATTGATGAATATATAGGCAAATTGTGTAAGAATGCAGGTATATCGGTTGAAGAATTAAGGTCCGGAAGCCGCCGTAATGAGGTATCTGCGGTTCGCGCCGGCATTGCGATCGGGTTGATAAAGGAACATGGGGTGGCTTTAACTGAAATTGCCAGACGGGCGGGCGTATCGACCTCAGCCATCTCAAAAATCATGAAACGGGGGAAATAGTTAGTCAAGTCAGACAACAACCCCTATTTTACGTCCAGCATGGTTGGATGGGCTTAACATCACACAGAAAGAGGATCGTTTTTATTGGCATGTGATAATTTATAAGCTTGATGAAAAACTTGTGCTGCGAAGAAAGCAAGGTGCTGGTCCTATTGATTTGACTCAATATATTGTATCAGGAGGTTCTTGAATTTTATTTAAATTGCACACTGATGTTTTTAAGGATGATTGAGCCAGGGGAAATCTATGCTTTGATAAATGTTACTCCCATTATCAAATTTGATACCATTACGTAGAACTCGGGAACGGGAATTCAAATATTGACAATTATGACAATATAAATTTATCAATATCCGTCCCTTAAGCACAGTCCCAGCCCTTAAGGATTCTAAATAATTGCATTTATCAGAAGCTCAAACACGTCAAGACTTAATTGACAGCCAACTTGCCAAAGCAGGATGGAGCACTATCTCTCGCTCTTTGATTGAAGAATTTTATATAAAATCAGGCTTTGAGACTCGTGAAGATAGAGCACAGTATTCCTCTAAAGGTGAATTTGCCGATTATGTCCTGCTCGACAAAACCAATAAACCCCTGGCCATCGTCGAGGCCAAAAAAACTTCCCGCGATGCACTCGCCGGTAAACGCCAAGCATCAGATTACGCGGATTTGATCAAACAAAAATTTGGTTTTGATCCGTTCATTTTCCTTACCAACGGCAACGAAATCCAATTTTGGGATCGGGTCAACTATCCGC
>DUZK01000257.1 GCA_013349495.1 Deltaproteobacteria bacterium | reverse complement strand
TCCATATCATTCGGGATCCGGCCGGCATACTCGCTTCTCACAACTTTTGCAGCACGATGCAGGTTCCGGCATCTGGCATAATACCCCAACCCCTCCCAAGCCTTGAGGACGGCTTGCTGCCGTGCTCGGGCAAGGGTTATCACATCCGGAAATGTCCGGACAAACGCCTCATAATATGGCAGGACCGTCTTGACCTGTGTCTGCTGAAGCATGACTTCCGAAACCCAGATGCGATAGGCATCACGGGTCTCCCGCCAGGGGAGCTTCCGCTGGTTTTTTATATACCATCCTGTTAAATGTCTTCGATTTTTCTTTGCTTTCGATAACTCCGTATTATTTACCATCATGGAATCAAGAATATCGAATTTCGAAAGTTGAAACAATGTCGAATCAGAAAAATTCAACAGAATATTTTTTGGCATTTGATTTGCATGGTTAATATTCCAATCTTAACTTCTAATTTTATAGACTATTATGTTATGTAGTATGCACAAAGCACAAGTTGCGTATAGGAATTGGCTTTGGAGGTTATCTTTAAATCCGTAGGTGCTTGACTTGAGGTTTCTGCGTAATCGGATTATGTTATAATTCCATGCATAATTCACAGATGACGGCGGCTGGTATAAACGCCGGATTCATTGATGTGTTTAAGTAAAGTGACTGCAATGAAAAAAGTATGCCGTTATTTCCGTGGTTCTAAAATTTACCTTATCGCCGTATCCGTCTTTCTCGTAATATGGATCGGCGCCCATTTCCTCCTTCCACGCAATGAAGCCTTTGCATATGTGTTGAACGGCACAAGCTGGTCAGGAAGCCAAGCCACCATGTATTCAACAGGCGGTAGTTCAAACGCTACATTCGATGCCGCATTTGTTGAAGCAACGCGCAACTGGAATAACCTTTCGAATTTCCAATACCTAAATGCAAGCGAATTCAAAGATCCTTGTGCAGATCCGAATACTTATGGCCCGCCTTGGTTCAGCGGTTACTCGTTCAGGTCGGATAGCTGCGGCGCTTCCTTCGGAAGCTCAACATTGGCAGTGAATTTCCGCTGGACAATCGGAAGTGAGATCTCTCAGGCCGGTACGGTGTTTAACACCGCGTGGTCCTGGGATGTTCACAACGGATCGGGTTCTACAATCGATTTCAGACGGGTAGCCACGCACGAGTTGGGACATGCATTGGGCCTGGGACATGAATCCGTGAATACTGCGCTCATGAATCCATTTTACTCTGAATTCATTGAAAACCCTCAGCCAGATGACATAGACGGTATTCGAACAATCTATGGGGGTGGGGATGGCAGCAGAGCCTCTGTGGTGGCATTTGTTACCCGTTTTTACCAGCAGTGTTTATCCAGGAATCCGGATCAGGCCGGATTGGATGGTTGGGTCAATGCCCTTGTCAGTGGCGCCTTGACCGGTGCCGATGTTGCAAACGGCTTTATATTCAGCCAGGAATTCATCAACTGGAACACATCCAATGGGGAATTTGTCACAATCCTTTATAATGCATTTTTTGGTCGAGTCCCCGACACAGTCGGATATAATGGCTGGGTCAACAGCTTGAACAGCGGTAACAGCCGCCAGGCAGTCTTAAATGGATTTATCTATTCTCAAGAGTTTAATAATATAGCCAGTTTTTACGGTATAAAGGCGTATCAGGAGGCGTGACCCGCATTCTTTAATTCTCCTATTCGACACTCTCCAGAACCGCCTCATCGAAGATCGTTAAGCAGGTATCGATTTCTTCTGGAGACACGGTTAAAGCCGGACAAAACCGAATGCTGTTCTCACCGCATCCCAGGAGGAGAAGCCCTTTCAGGAAAGCGTTCTTGATGACGCTGTCGCGCCAGTCTTTAGCCGGTTCTTTGGTTTCACGATCTTTAACCAGTTCTACTGCAACCATCAGACCTTTACCCCGAACATCCCCCATGCATTCGTGATTGATCTGCTGCTCACGCAATCCGTTTAAAAGCAGTTCACCCTGCTCTTTGGCATTTTCCATAAGCGTCTCTTCCAGCAAATCGATGGTTGCCATTGCAGCAGCACAGGATACGGGATTGCCTCCAAAGGTGGACGCATGCGAACCGGCTTCCCAATCCATGATTTCAGACCGCGCCACCATGGCTCCCAAGGGCATCCCGGATGCTATCCCTTTTGCCAACGACATGATATCCGGTACGACGTCAAAGTGCTCCATGCCGAACATCTTTCCTGTTCTGCCCATACCGGTTTGGACTTCATCCGCCACATAGAGAATGCCGTATTTTTGGGCAAGTTTGTGCAGTTCTTTATGAAACTCGGGCGGCGGTATGATGTATCCGCCTTCGCCCTGAATCGGCTCCACAAAAATGGCAGCGATCTCTTCCGGTGGGAGATTGGTTCGAAAGAGGGTGTCTTCTATCCACCGGACACAGGCCACACCACATTCCGGATAGCAAAGATTCAAATGGCACCGGTAGCAATAAGCATATGGAATATGGGTAATCCCCGGGACAAACGGATGATAATGTTTCTTCTGAATGGCTTTGCTGGCGGTCAGAGACAGGGCTCCCATGGTGCGGCCGTGAAACGCGCCATAAAAAGCGATGTTCAACTCACGCCGCGTGTGCCATCTGGCAAGCTTAAAGGCCGCCTCAACCGCTTCTGCCCCGGAGTTGCCGAAATAGACCCTTCGATCGCCCCGAACCGAAGCCAGTCCTGCCAGCCTTTCCGCCAAAGCGATCTGGGGCGTGTAATAAAAATCGGTTCCGGACATATGCAGAAGCTGCTCAGCCTGGTTCTTTATTGCCGATACGACCCGGGGATGGCAATGCCCGGTGGCATTGACCGCGATACCGGCAGTGAAATCAAGGAATACGTTGCTGTCCACATCCCGGACCCATATACCTTCGGCTTGATCCACCACCAGCGGATATACGCGGGTATAGGAGGGCGATACAAATGTTTGGTCTTTTTTGATTAGCTCGGAAGCTTTCGGACCGGGAAGTTTTGTTTTAATAACCGGGACTCTCATATCACAACCTCATGGAAAGAATAAGCTTGAATATTCATCGATTGTATTTATACTTATATTCTAAAAACGGCGTCTCTTCATAACTTGAATGGTGCTCATCGTCAAGATAGTTTGATAACGACTTTTAGATCGAAACTAATGCCGACTGATGCCATGCTCATTAGAATCCTCATAGATGTGGCGGTGACGATCCACTTCGCTTTTGCTCTGTTTGCGGTTTTCGGGGCGCTGATCGCCATATGGTGGAGGAGAATAATCTGGTTTCATATACCCGCAGTCCTATGGGCCGCATTGATCGAGTTTAGCGGCTGGATTTGCCCTATTACCCCTCTGGAGAATTGGCTCAGGGAAAAGACGATTTCGGGTATCGGATATGTCGAACCCTATATTATGCCCATCCTGTATCCGGAAAATCTCACCCGGCCTGTTCAGTTTGCTTTGGGGACAGGAGTGTTGCTCATCAATGTGGTCGCCTATCGGAAGTTGGTCTTTCGAAAGGAACGGGTAAAACCTGGTTCTCATTGATATCGCACATAGTGAACCCCACCGACGTCGCTCAGAAAGCTATGGCATTACAAATGAAAAAACGGAGCATACACGATAGTATGTGAGCATTTTGAAGAGGATTGCAACGCAGCCATTGGGCAAGAGATGCATTTTTGAGATTGCTTCTAGGGTTTCCAGACGATCACTCTGTTATCAAAATCGATGCGGTATTCCAGATCGCGGAGAAAATTCATGCCGAGAAGACCGTTATGATGCAATGTGCCCACCGGATTTATAATGGCCGCAACCAGGTCTGTTTTCTTGTGTGGTCCGACTTCAAGGGAGGATAATTTCGCTATACCCACGGGAATCGATTGCCCGCTGGCCACCGTTGCCTTTGACTTTTTGAACGGACGTATATTCAACTGATCGGCAAAATCTTTATGCAGGACAACTATTTCAGCTCCGGTATCGAGAACCAGCAGAGCCGTCTTTTCATTCGGGCCGAATGTCACTTTTACAGGAACCAATACCGAATTTCCCTTTATGCCCACATTTGTGACAAGGCTTTTAAGCAGTTTCTGCCTTTCTATATTCTCCTGTCGCTTTCTTTCATCTTCTTTTCGCTGTCTCAGCTGCTCCTTTAAATCCTGCTTTCTCTCTTCTTCTTGCTTTCGCTCCTGATTGTGAAGATTCGATTTGTCCTCATCGGAAAGATGATCCCGCGTTCCTTTATAAATTTTCAGATCTTCCCTGTACTCCTGTGGGATCTTGCTTATATCGTCCACATAGTGGGTGCTGCCGTTTTTGTCTTGGTATTTGTAAAAAACGGCACTCGCTGCCGATACAAACAGCACGCCCATTGAAACAAAGGCCATTAATGCTATCCCGCTGTTTTTCACGGTCATGCTGCTCCTCAAAAGGCAGGTTACAAAATTGCATGAACATATTGACAACCAATTTTAGGAAAATACCGAAAAACGGTCAAGGAAATTGTTGACACCACACAAGTCCTCTCTTAATAAAAGGTGATAAATCTTCAGATGAACATCTATAATGATCAGATCAAAAGGCGATGGAGTTGGGACAACCAAATGAAAAGCAATAATCTAAAAGGGGTCTTTCCATATCTGGTATCACCCATTCAACCCGATGGACAGGTCGATTCAGAAGTACTGAAAAACCTGGTCAACCATCTAGTCAGTGCAGGGGTACACGGCTTGACCCCGCTTGGGAGTACGGGTGAATTCGCATATCTCAATTGGCAACAGCGACGGCGGGTGGTTGAAGTCGTTTTAGAAGCCGGCAATAACAGAGTTCCGGTAGTGGCCGGGGTAGCGAGTACGACAACGACAGATGCCGTTTTTCAGGCAAAAGAATATGAATCCATGGGCGCAGATGGTATTCTGGCGATTCTTGAATCCTACTTTCCCTTATCGGAAGCAGGGATTTTCAGCTATTTCGCCGAAATCGCAAATGCCGTTTCATGCCCGGTGGTGTTGTACACGAATCCGAATTTTCAGAGAAGCGATCTGACGCCGACGATCATCCGGAAACTCGCCGATATTGACAACATTCAGTATCTCAAGGACGCGTCGAACAATACCGGAAGACTTCTGACCATCCTGAACCTGGTGGGCGATCGGCTAAAAATATTCAGTGCATCCGCCCACATTCCGTTGTGTGTGATGCTGATCGGCGGTGTGGGGTGGATGGCCGGGCCGGCGTGCCTGATTCCATCCCAGAGTGTCCGGCTTTATCAACTTGCAGTGGAAAAACGATGGGATGAGGCCATGGACCTCCAACGAAAGCTGTGGCGACTCAATCATGTCTTCGCCAAATACAACCTGGCGGCATGCATAAAAGGAGGACTGGAACTCCAGGGCTTTCCGGTGGGTGATCCGCTGCCGCCTCAGACAAAACTGACAAAAGAAGCCTTTGAGGAGATCGAACAAACCTTAAAGTCCGTGGGCGCACTGTAATTCGATCACATCAAGTGCCGGTCGCTTAAACCGCTGGTGATCGACATCACCCGAGGATGCGGATTCTTAAAAACCCTTGTAAAAAAACTCGGCATTCGAAGATGAAAAATACTTCGCCATCTTACATGTCAACATC
>DUZK01000256.1 GCA_013349495.1 Deltaproteobacteria bacterium | reverse complement strand
CAGCACCCGCCAAGAATCAGCAAACACGGTTAGATGTCTGTATCAAGACGATACCGGTTCTATTCAATCATTCTTGACAGCCGATACACCTCTTTTGAAAACGAATTCAAATCCTTGATAGCCAAGTACTAATAACCCTCGAACCCTAGACTCCTTGAATCCTTTGACCCTTTTCTCCAATTAATTTGGAGAAGAACCAAACATAATATAAACGACCATCTACTGCTTTTCGTGTCAAATCGTGGAAAGGTTTATGAAAGGAATATGATGGTTACGATTTAACCCGCTCTACGTACTGTCCGGTTCGGGTATCGATACGTACGGTTTCTCCTTCTTCGATAAACGGCGGCACCTGAAGTACGTAATCCGTTTCCAGAGTTGCCGGCTTCGTATCTCCGCTGGCTGTATCACCTTTTACCCAGGGATCTGCTTTGACAATCTTAAGCTCCACAAAGTTCGGCAAGGAAAGACCGATGGACCTTCCCTGGAAAAACAACACACTGCAGACGGTGTTCTCCTTTAATAAACTCTTGGCATCCCCCACCTGCTCGTCCGTTAAGAATTCCTGGACATAGGTTGAGGTGTTCATAAAACAATAGGCTTCCCCGTCAAAATAGAGATATTCCATTTCCTGCTGTTCCAGATTCGCTTCGTTGAACTTATCGCCGGATCGATAGGTTCGATCAAATTGAGATCCGGACACCATATTCTTCAGCTTGCACTTGTAAAGCGCCTGCCCCTTTCCGGGTTTTACAAATTGATATTGGACGACAATAAACGGATCGCCGTCGATTTCTACTTTTAAGCCTTTTCTGAGATCGCTAGCATCGTACATCGTTTTCCTATCCTTGCCTGGTATAGTCTTGTATCATTGTCTCGGCGACTCGAACCGCTTCCACCAGTTGTTTCACTTTCTCCCTGTCCTTTTTAAATCGTATGGGATTTCCCGTATGATCCGCTGCATTGGTCTGTGTGCAACTGTCTACACCGAAAGGTTGAACTTTCATAATACCTTCAGACACATTGTCCGGTGAAATCCCACCTGCCAATATCACCGGAATTCTACTGGACTGCACCAGCGCAGCCGCGATATCCCAATTGCAGGTCTTTCCGGTAATTCCCACATATCCCTGGACCGGTTGGTCGCCGGACGAGGGATCGCCGCCTCCCACAAGAAGTGTATCGGTTAAAAACAAGTCGGTAACCGGCTCAAATTTGCGAGCCAGACTCATAGAATCTATAACACTCCCGGCACCTGTCACCGTTATGGGGATTGAGCGCATTATTTTTACTTCGGAAAATTTTTTTTTAACATCTTCTTGCAACCGTATCAAGTCATCCAGATGCCCGTTTTCCGGTGTTTCACTTGTCAATGCTTCACAAAAATGGACAATATGGGGCCCGTAGTAGTCAAGCACGCTAAAAACGGAATTCGGTTCTGAAAACAAGGGAATCAGACTGCTTCTTCCGGATCCTGAATTCACCAGTGCGACGGTATCCTTGATATTCGATTTTTTCCAGTCGGCTTCCGAAGTGAGAACCGAGCCGATATGATCCACTCCCAATTCGAGCATGGATTCGGCTTCCGATGGTGTCTGGATTTCATATATCTGGATGATGATTCTTTTCATTTTATACCCAATTTTTAGCCTGAAAAAACCGATCCGGAAAAGGGTCGAATTTCAGAAAGTAGCTTATATCATTCAAAATAATGTTGACATGGAACCGCTGTTTAACATATTCATTATTATTAGGCAAATCACCGGTGCATTTTAATACTGCACCCGGAAAGGCTGCGGCACGTTTTATGCAATTTAATTAAATAACCTTTTATTCGGAGTATGAAATATTAACTGAGGCAATGTCATGGTTTGAGTGTTCAGGTTTCAGTGTTCAGTTCTTAAGCAAGAATGCTTCCTGAAACCTGACACCAGAAACCCACAACAACGACCATTTCTATTTCAGAAGCCAACACGAAAGTTGACTTGAGAATAGCGGATAACAAGATGATACTCATTATCGATTTTGGATCTCAATTTAATCAACTGATCGCTCGTCGGGTTAGAGAATGCCGGGTATATTGCCAGGTAGAGCCCCCGGACATAACAATAGATCGAATCCGGGCGTTAAACCCTGAAGGGATTATTCTTTCAGGCGGCCCTGGAAGCATCTATGAAGAGAACAGCCCGAAGGCCGACGCGGCGATGTTCGGTCTCGGAATTCCGGTACTCGGAATCTGTTACGGCATGCAGTATATGGTCGATGCCCTGGGGGGCAGGGTTAAGAGCGCTAGCAAGAGAGAATACGGGTTTGCGGCACTCAACATTAAGAAAGATTTAGGCATTTTCAAGGGTGTCGTAAAACAGACCGCCTGCTGGATGAGCCATGGCGATTCAGTGGAAAAGCTTCCCGGCGGATTCGTAATCACCGCATGGACGAAGAATACAAGAATTGCGGCCATGGCAAATTTTAGGAAAAGGTGGTACGGACTTCAATTTCATCCCGAGGTTCAACACACACCAAAAGGGAAGCGGATGATTCAGAATTTCCTTTTTGATGTGTGTGATTGCAGCCGCTCCTGGACCATGAAATCCTTTGCTATGGATGCTGTTTCCGAGATCCGGGAAACCGTCAAAGATAAAAGAGTCGTATTGGGATTAAGCGGGGGGGTGGATTCGTCCGTTACGGCACTTCTGCTTCATAAAGCGATTTCAGAAAACCTGGTCTGTATTTTTGTCGATAACGGGCTGTTACGAAAAGACGAGCGGGATAGACTGAAACAAACCCTTTCAGAGAAACTGGATATCAATATCCGGTTTGTGAATGCAGGCGGTAAATTTTTAAAGGCTCTGGCGGATGTTACGGATCCGGAAAAAAAGAGAAAAATAATCGGCAAGGTATTCATGGACGTATTTGAAGCCGAAGCCAAGAAGATCGAAGGAGCCGAGTTCCTTGCCCAGGGAACACTCTATCCGGATGTTATCGAATCCCAGTCCGCCTTTGGCGGACCCACGTCTGTAATTAAATCCCACCATAACGTGGGCGGTCTTCCGAAGAAAATGAAGCTGAAATTGGTGGAGCCTCTGAAATATCTGTTTAAAGATGAAGTGCGTAACCTCGGCAAAACACTCGGTCTTCATGAAGATTTGATATGGCGGCAGCCGTTTCCGGGGCCCGGTCTGGCGGTTAGAATCATTGGAGACATCACCAGAAGGCGGCTCAGGATATTAAGAGAGGTGGATGTCATCCTGCTTCAGGAGATCAAACAGAGCGGTTATTATCGAAAATTATGGCAATCGTTTGCTGTTCTTTTACCTCTTAAAAGTGTCGGAATCATGGGCGATAAACGTACTTACGAGAACATTGCCGCCATACGGGCGGTAACCAGTTCCGACGCCATGACCGCAGACTGGGCAAAACTGCCTCACGATCTTCTCGGTAGAATCTCAAACCGAATTATCAACGAGGTCAAAGGGGTTAATCGGGTAGTATATGATATCAGTTCCAAACCACCGAGCACGATTGAATGGGAATAGACACTGATGAGAACCGATAAGTCACAGGACTATCGCTTTCGCATGAACAGCGAAGGCCCGCATCCATATCTTCATGAAGATACAGAAGATAAGCACCTGAAAAGGCTTGGAAAAAGAATGACGGTCATAACCATTCTTATCACCTGTATTTTCGGACTTATCGTATTTTGGGGTTATCAAGACTTAAGAAAGGGATTCAGCAGTCTCCGAGACACCGATTTTGTTGAATCCCAGAAGCTTTCCCAGGAGTTGGATTCAAAATTTTCATCCATATCGATCCAGGTAGCAAAACTTGAAGAATCCTTAGGAACAATTCAAAATAATTTTAAGGCGCTCGAGGCTTCTTTTAATAAGAAAGTGATGCCGTTGAATGAAATATATCTGGTATTTGAAAAAACGACCTCTGTATTGAAAGACA
The DNA here is from genome assembly GCA_013349495.1 of Deltaproteobacteria bacterium. Taxonomy (GTDB): domain Bacteria; phylum Desulfobacterota; class Desulfobacteria; order Desulfobacterales; family SURF-15; genus DUZK01. The sequence goes on along the minus strand of DUZK01000256.1, from coordinate 1,697 downwards.
ATTTGAAGGATACCGGGAAGGCCATCGACCAGTTAAAGGCATCCAAGAGCGATAAGTCCGATGTAACTGGAGCCATTAATAACATTGAAAAAAGGGTTGCGCCGCTCAATCAGCACCTCAAGAATATGGAGGCTGAAATCAAAGCTTTGGATGAAAATCTGACCCAGGAATTGGCAGAGCTTTCCAGTACAATCTATAAAGTCAAAAACGGACTCAAACAATTTGAAACGGTAGAAAAAGAAATAAATAAATTCAGTGCGTTAAAGAAGGATCTCTCAATTATTGCTTCAAAACAATCAAAGCAAATCGACCAGAATATTCTGGACAAAGCGTTGCAGGACCAACAGAACCGAATAGGAAAAGACCTGAACACATTGAACGCAACATTGAAAGAAAGTTCATCAAGAATAAGGGCATTGGAAGAGCATGTTCAGGAGTTGATGAAATTTAAAGCTTTATCGGAAATCAAGAAACGGCTGGAACCCAAAACCAGTGCTCTCCCCCCGAAAAGGGAGCCGGCGGCTGCACAGCCCAAGGAACAAATACCGCCTTCATCACAACAGGCCGAAAAACCTCCGGTCGAGTCCGCTCCACCACCTGCACCCAAACCCGGAAAAATCCTCGAAGAAACACTTCGCTGAAAACAGGTCTGTAATAACCCATAGAAGTGGTCTCAAAATATACCCTACCCGAAGCTCAATGCAATTACCCCTGCAATCATAATACACGCGCCAATAATCCTGCGCCTTGCATCCTCCTCTGCCAATATCTTGGCTCCCATGAGCGTTCCGAAAAGGATACTGATTTCTCTAGCAGGTGCGACATAGCTCACCGGAGTGAAGATCATCGCCGTTAGTATAAAAATATATGAAAGCGGGTTGAGAACAGCCACTCCTATTGCATACCGTTTGTTCATTTTCCAATGATGTTTCACATTATCCCATCGCCGAATTGCATAGGGAGAAAGGATCAGCGTCCGACTCAAACTGAATGACCAGTCCAGCAGTACCGGAGGGATCATAAACCGGCTGACCGCCTGCTTGTCCCACACCGTATAGGCGGCGATAATTACGCCGGTCAGTATGCCGTATCGGACCGCCCAGCCGGCTTGGGGATTCTTCTTTCCGAATAATCTGAATCCACCGGTGAGATGAAATACGCTGTAAATGACGAATGCCGCACCGCAGGCCCCTAAAATCGAGGGCCTTTCATGCAAAATGACGATGGCAGCCACAGTCGACAGCAAAGGGCCGGTTCCCCTGGCCAGGGGGTACACCAGAGAAAGATCGCCCTGGCTGTATCCCTTCTGGAGCAAAAGGAAGTAAAATAGGTGAAGAATCGCGCTCGTCAGAATGAAAATAATTCCGATCCATCCGATGTCCGGCTTTTGAATGACAATAATGCCGATGGCGACGGGTGCATAGATTATCCCGGTGAGCACGGAAAATAACCAGACAAATTCAGGTCCGCCGCCGGCCTTTTTAGCCAGGAAATTCCAGGAAGCATGTATTAATGCTGCAGACAGCACAAGGACAATGGCTAGATTGGTCATTGGAATCTATTCCAAACCGGACAAGCCGATTGCAGAGAGTAAGAATGTCGAATATTGAACAAGGAATTTTGAATGTTGAAGGAAAGAATCGCTTCGCTCTGTCTTTTTATGCATAATAATAAGATAGAATACCTTACTTCGAAAT